>CALWYC010000029.1 GCA_944385655.1 uncultured Intestinimonas sp.
GTGGGGCCGGACTGGGGCTCCGGCCCGGGTGTGGGCTCACAGCGGGCCAGGGCCTGCTCCATGGCGCTGAGGAACTCCCCCATGGTCTGGTAGCGGTCGGCGGGCTGGACCTCCAGGCCCTTGAGGATCGCATCCTCCAGGGCGGGGGGACACAGGTCGGAGCCCCGGGTGGTGATGGGGATGAGGTCGTCCTCCTCCATCCGCTCCACCGACTCGGGGGGCAGGTAGCCGGTGATGGAGGCGTAGAAGCAGGCGGCCACGGAGTAGACGTCGGTGTAGGGGCCCTGCTTGCCCTTCCGGGTATACTGCTCCTTGGGGGCGTAGCCCGCCTTGAGGACCACGTCCAGGCTGTGGCTCTTGTTGCCCAGGCTGTACCGGGCGGCGCCGAAGTCCAGCAGCTTCACATGGCCGTCGCCGGTGATATAGATGTTGTCGGGGGTCACGTCCCGGTGGATGATGCCCTCTTTGTGGACGGTCTCCAGGGCCTCCATGACGGGGGTGAGGAAGCGCACCGCCTCCCGCCAGTGGACCCGGCCCCCCTGGTTCTTGATGTAGTTCTTGAAGCTGATGCCCTCCACGTACTCCATGACGAAGTAGGCGGTGCCGTTCTCCTCAAAGTAGCTGCGCACCCCCACGATGTTGGGGTTGCCCAGGAACTTGGCCAGCACCCGGGCCTCGTCCAGGAAGCGCTCCAGGCCGTAGCGGAAGTACTCCTGCCGCTCCCCGGCGAAGACGGTGACCTGGGGGGCGCCGGTGACCCGGGCGGCCATGGTCTCGGGCAGGAACTCCTTGACGGCCACCTTGATGTCCAGCATTTTGTCCAGAGCCAGGTAGGTGATGCCGAAGCCGCCCTGGCCCAGCACCCGGCCCAGGATGTACTGTCCGGCCAGGATGCTGCCGTGGGGGAGGGCAAAGGGGTATTTGTCCCGGTCCATGGCCGGATCGTAGCCGCAGCAGGGACAGGGGCCGTCCCCCTCCTCCCGCTGGCGGAAGCAGTTGTAGCAGTAGGTCATTCCCATGTGGTTCTCTCTCCTCTCATGCCGCCGGGGTTTACAGGCTCACCCGGAACACGTTGGCCCGGGTGGCCAGGTAGAACTCGTCACCGGCGCGCAGGGCGGCGGGCTGGCCCTGGGGCACCTGGATGCCGCTGCCCAGATAGGTCCCGAAGGAGGAGCCCAGGTCATAGAGCACGAACATCTGGGTCTGGGGGTTGAACTGGAGCTTGCAGTGGTTCCGGCTGATGCCCTTGGCGTTGGCCGGGAAGACGAAGTCGCAGGAGGCCGGGTCCCGGCCCAGCATGACGCCGTGGGTGGACACAGGGAAGGCCTGGCCGGCAAACTGGCCGCTGATGCCGATGATCTGAG
This sequence comes from uncultured Intestinimonas sp., assembly GCA_944385655.1. Classification (GTDB taxonomy): domain Bacteria; phylum Bacillota; class Clostridia; order Oscillospirales; family Oscillospiraceae; genus Intestinimonas. Next base: position 1,365 of record CALWYC010000029.1, read on the forward strand.
GGTGGATCACGGTCTCCTCTCCTTTCTCTGGCTGAGGTCTGGATGTCTCGGGCGAATGGATGTGGCCGGGGGCGGAGCGGAGGGCCACGAAGGTGCCCGCCATCTGATCGTGGAGGGCCTTGCCCTCCCGGTCCAGCAGGCCCATGAGGAAGCCGATGCCCAAAACGGCCCCCGAGAGGATGCGGCACAGGGAGCGGAGGAAGGCCCGGCCGAAGTCCAGCGGCACGCCCTCCCGGTCCACCACGATGAGACCGCACAGCCGCTTGCCCAGGGAGGCGTGGAGGCCGCTGCCCTCAAAGAAGCCGAAGTAGAGCAGGTTCCCCGTGACGGCCAGCAGGGGAAAGAGTCCATAGGGAATGGAGGCGCACAGGATCAGGGTGAGGAAGATCTGGTCCAGGAAAAAGGCGCCGATCCGGGCTCCCATGGGGCCCATCTGTCGATATGTCATGTTTGACACCTCCCTAGAATCGGAACAGGAATCGAGCGGGACCCATGGAGATCACGTCGCCGCTGCGCAGGCGGCTGGGTCCGTAGAGACGCATGCCCTCCAGCAGGGTCTCGCACCGGGGGTCCAGCTCCTCCAGGAAGAGGAAGCCGTCCCGGAGGCAGATCCGGCCGGCCAGGGGCGGGAGGGACCGCTCCCGGAAGACCAGGTCGCAGCGGCGGTCCCGGCCGATGGTGAGCTCCCCGGCCAGGTAGAGCTCCCGGCCGTCCTGGTCGCAGCGGCCCTCCAGCACCTCCAGGTGGAGGCGGATGGCGCCGGGGGGGACGTCCTCCCCAAGGTCCTGCCGCCGGGAACGGCGGATCAGGAGCAGCACGGCGGCCAGCACGGCCACCGCCAACCCAACACCGCCGGCGATCCGGACCGGGTCCAGACAGAGGGCGTCGCCCGCCGGGGCGGCTGCCCCGCCGCCGCTGCCGCCGGCGCTCTCCGGCGGGGCGTCGGTCTCCGCCGGCGGGATCTCCCCCGGCGCCGTCTCCGGGGGCGCCGGGTCGGGGGTCTGGGCGGGGGCCTCCCCGCCGGGAGAGGGGGCGGGCGTCTCCGGCGGAGCCGTGCCCTCGCCCCCGGTGAGCAGCGGTACAGCGGGAAGGGTCAGACGGAGGGAGGGGGTGTCCGCCCCCTCGGGGAGGAGACAGAGGCTGGCGTTCCCAAAGGAGCCCTCCCCCTGGGCGGCGACGGAGAAGGCGGCGGTCCACAGCCCGCCCACGTCCCGGGCAACGGCCTGGGCGGCGGCGTCGGCGCTGACGCCCCCGGCGCCCACCACGGTGTGGACGCCGGCCCCCAGGGAGGCCAGGGCGTCCAGGGCCTCCTGGGAGACCGCCCGCCCGGTGGCCAGGCCCACGGTGTGGACCAGGACGGAGGGGTCCTCGGCCACCCGGTACCGGGCCATCTCCAGGGCCTCCCCGTCCTCCACCGCCTCGGTGACCCCGTCGGTGAGGATGACCAGGTTCACCAGCTCCCCCGGCGACCGGTCCCGGGCCTCCAGGTGGTCCATGGCGGCCACCACGGCGGTGGGCAGGTCGGTGCCCTCCTCGCCGTAGGCCACGCCGTCCAGGGCGGCGAGCAGCTCGTCGCCGGTGCCGCCGCCGGTGTCCAGGAGCTGGAAGTCCACCCCGAAGGAGGCCAGGGAGAAGGCGGCCTCCTCCCGGATGAGCCGTTTGGCGAAGGCCGTCACGTTTCCGGACAGCCCGCCCATGGAGTTGGAGCGGTCCACCAGCAGCAGGTAGGATACCGGCGTCCCGGCGTCGGAGACCCGGGCCAGGGGGCCCTCCGCCGGCAGGGTGAGGTCGGCGGCCCCCAGCTGGAGCCGGGGCTCCGCGCCGGCGGGGTCCTCCGTCAGCCGGGCGAAGGCGTACAGGGTGCCCTCCTGCCAGAAGGCGGCGGGGACGGAGCCCTCCCCGGCGGCGCCGGCGGAGGCGGAGAGCAGCACCGCCAGCAGGGCGGAAAGGCAGAGGATGCGTCGCGGCGTGACCATAGCGGTCCCTCCTCGTGTCGGGTCATGTGAGAAAAACGGTGAGCAGGGTCAGGTTGTCGGTGTCGGCGGTGAGCCGGGGCAGGGCCCGGAGGAGGAGCAGCTCGGCCCAGTCCCGGGGGGAGTCGGCCTTGAGGAAGTCCACCAGGATCTCCTCGTCGTAGAGGTAGCCCCACAGGCCGTCGGAGCAGAGGAGGAAGGCGTCCCCTGCCGCCGCCGGAGCGCCGCCGGTCTGGGGGAGGCACCGGGCCTCGTCCCCCACCACCCGCAGCAGGCTGGAGCGGTCCTCGTCGAAGTTCAGGTCCCTGCGGCCGATCTCGCCGGCCAGGTATTTTTTGTAGGTCACCGAGTGGTCCTGGGTGGCGTGGGCGATGCCGCCGCCGGAGAGGCGGTAGAGCCGGGAGTCCCCCACGTGGGCCCAGGCCGCCCAGGGGCCGTCCACCGCCAGAGTGAGGGCGGTGCTCCGGCCGTGGCTGCCGTTCTGCCGGTCCTCCAGCAGGCGGCGGTTGGCCTCCAGGATGCTGTCCCGGAGGAGGCCGGCCAGGGGGTCTTCGTCCTGCTGGCCGGAGTCGGACCAGTCCTGGTCCCAGGGGGTGAGGAGGGCCTCCACGGTGCGCTCGGCGGCGGCGGCCCCGTCCTGGTGGCCGCCCAGGCCGTCGGCCAGGACGAAGAGGCCCCGGTCCCCCTCCAGGCGGAAGTCGGCCCGGTCCTGGTTCTCCGGGCGGCCGCCGGGATTGGTGTAGAGATAGGCGTCCAGCGTCATGGCCTCACCCCAGCTCCACACGGAGGGCGTTGCTCTGCTCGCCCAGGTAGAAGGTGTCGCCGGCCTTCAGACGGCAGGCCACGCCGGGGGTGAGCTTCTGGCCGGTGGCCAGGAAGGTGCCGTAGGTTGACTTCAGGTCGGTGAGGAGGAACTCGCCGGTGCGGCCGTCCCACACCACGGAGCAGTGCCGGGCGCTGACGCCGGGGGTGCCCTCCTTGAACACGATGCTGCACACCGAGCCGTCCCGGCCCACCAGCACCCCCTGCTGTCCCGCCACGGACACCGTGGCGCCGCCGTGCTGGGCGGAGAGGGAGCGGAGGATGGGGTTGGCCTGGGGCTGAGGCGCGGGCTGGGGGGCGGGCTCCGGCGCGGGGGCGGGCTGGGCCTTGGGCCGGGCGGCGGCGGGCTGGGCCCGGCGGCTGCGGCCCACCAGCAGGACCACCACCACGACCACCACCACCACGACGGCGGCGATGAGGACCAGCAGGAGGGGGAAGTCGTTCTTGCCCAGTTGATAGGGCACGCCGTTCTTGTCCAGCAGGGGGATGAGCTCCTCCACGTTGAGGGCGTAGTCCACGCTGGCCTCGGAGGTGACCTCGCCGGCCTGGTTGTAGTGGGTGATGGTGACGCCGAAGGTGTTGATGCCCACAACGGTGCCATCCTCGGTGACCAGAGGGCCGCCGGAGTTGCCGCCCTGGATGGACACGTCCAGCTGGAGCACCCGCCGGCCGGTGCCCGACTCGGTGAGCAGGCGGCTGACGCTGCCGGTGGTGACGGTGGCGTCCTCGGTGCGGAAGGAGGCCAGGGCGTTCACCGCGTTGTCGGCCACGCTGGGGTAGCCCACGGCGTAGACGCTGGAGCCCACCAGGTCCTGGGTGGGGAGCTCCAGGGGCAGGGCGATGCGCTTGTCGGTGGGCTGGTCCAGCTTGAGCACGGCCAGGTCCATGTCGGCATTGTAGTCCACCAGGAAGGCCTCTTCATAGTCGTTTTGCTCATAGACCACGTAGAGGCGGCTCTCTCCCTGGCCGCCGCCGGTGGCCAGGAAGTGCTCGATGACGTGGTGGTTGGTCACCAGGTACTGGGGGTCCTTGCCGCGCTCGCCCACGAAGAAGGCGGTGCCCCGCCAGGAGCCCAGGTACTCGCCCTCCAGATAGACGTCCTCCTGGATGTAGACCACACCGTCCAGCACCTCCCGGTCGAAGCCGGAGGCCAGGGCGGGGGCGGCGGAGGAGAGCATCAAGAACAGGGCCAGGAGCAGAGCAGTCATTCTCTTTTTCATCACGAAGACCTCACTTCCAGCGTTCAATATCCGCACTTGATCACCAGGGCGGTGTAGTTGTCCTGATTGCGGCGGGCCTGGGCCAAGATGTCCCGCTCCAGCCGGGCGCAGGCCTCGGCGGCGGTGGGAGCCTCCAGGCAGGCCCGGAGAGCATGCTCACTGAGCACGCCGCCCACCCCATCGGAGCACAGGAGCAGGGTGTCTCCCCCCATGAGGGGGAGGGGGCGGAGAGCGCGGTCCACCAGCTCCACCTCCTCCGCGCCCAGGAAGGAGGAGAGGCGGGGGCCGTCGGGGTCGTCCAGTCCGGTCTCCGGGTCCAGCCGGCCCTCCCGGACGGCCTCCAGGCGGAGGCGCTCCAGATGGTTGTGGTCCCGGTTGAGGCGGCAGAGGCCGCCCTCCCGGAGGAGGTAGAGGTAGCTGTCCCCCACGCTGAGCCACCACAGGGACTCCCGGAGGAAGAGGCAGGCCACCAGGGTGGTGCCCCCCTCCCCCTGAAAGCGGTCGTAGAGGGCGTCGTTGGTCCGGTCCACCCAGGTCCGGAGTTGTTCCGCCAGGTCCCCCTCCGGGTCCAGGTCGGAGAAGGCGGAGAGGACCTGGGCCACGCAGGCCTGGCTCACCTCCCTGCCGTCCTTCAGGCCGCCCATGCCGTCGGCCACCACCGCCAGCAGGCCCCTGCGCAGGATCTCGGTGACGTCCAGGGCGTTGGCGAAGGCGAAGGAGTCCTCCTGCCGCTCCCGGGTGCCCCGGCCCTGGAGGTTGGCCACCTGGTAGGAGAGGAGCCGCTCCCGGACGGGGGCCGGCTTCTTCCGCCAGTTAAAGAGTCCCATGGCCGTCCTCCGGCTCCGTCACGCCCTCGGACCAGCGGAAGCGCTTGGAGCACAGGGGGACGAAGACCAGCTTGGTCTGTCCGAAGTCGATGACGTCGTAAGGCTCCAGCACCACGGGGGTGTAGACCTCCTCACCGTTGAGGTAGATCACGTTGGACCCGTCGGCGGGGATGAGGGTGAAGCGGTTGTTCTTCTCGCCGTAGCCCACCCGGGCGTGGTTGACGTGGGAGATGGCGGGGTCGCCCTGGATGCGGACGTCCGACTTCTCCCCACGGCCGATGGTGTTGATCCGGCCCAGGAGCCGGTAGTCCTTGCCCTTCTCGGCCCCCTCGATGCACACCAGCCAGCCCACCACCGGGTCGATGCCCAGCTTCCGCTTGAGCTCGCCCTGGGTCTTGGCGTCCTCGTCGGTCCGCTTCTCCCGCTTGGGGGCGTAGTCCCGGGGGGGCAGGGTGTGTCCGCCCTCGGTGACCGTGGTCTCGGTCCCCAGGCCGGTGGGGCCGAAGCCCACCGGGGCGGTGTGCCCGCCGTCCATGACGGTCTGGCCGCCGCCGATGGGGGCGGTCCTGCCCCCGTCCAGCACGGTAGGGCCGCCCATGCCGCCGAAGCCGGGGGCGGGACCGTCAAAGTGGATGATGGGCTGGGTGCTGTTGCAGTAAGGACAGGCGGCGTAGAGATCCGAATCGTAGATGTGACCGTGTCCGCATTCCGTGGCAGCCATTGTGATTCCTCCCATGTATCAATTTCCCGGTGACCCGGGCCCTCCCGCCGGCGGCGGGGGGAGCGAAGGGGGCCTCTCTTTCTCTGTGTGCCCATCTTAGCACACGGCCTGCCCCCCGTCGTCCAATGTGTGTCCGGCCCTATTCCAGGGCCTGGGCGTAGATCTCGCCCAGCTTCTGGGCCTGCCGGCCGGAGAGGTCCTCCATGCCGGCGAGGACCTCCTCCCCCAGTTCGTCCAGGGCCGCCCGGTCCGACGACCAGGGGATGGCCCCCTCGTCCCAGAGGGCGAGGCCGGCGAGGAAGTCGGTGCGGAAGGGGTCCAGCGCCTCCGGCGGCACCGTGCAGAGAAGGTGGTTGACCCCGATCTGGAGGAGCTGCCGCTCCCCCTGCTCGAAGCCGGTGTACAGTTCCCAGAAGACGGCCTGCACGTCGTCCAGGACGGGCGCCGCCTCCAGCCGGCCCAGGACGTCGTCCAGGGCCTGGAGCCGGGTGTCCTTTTCGTATTGCAGGGTCTCAAAGAAGGCGCCGTAGTCGGTGGGGTCCAGGTCCAGCGCCCCCATGGCGGCCTCCTCCTCGTCGGTGAGGGCGGAGGCGGGCACCTCCAGGGCGGAGATGGCCTCCGACGCCCCGGCGCAGCCGTCCCTGGCCGCCGCCAGCGTTTTCGGCGTGGGGTCGGCCAGGTAGTCCCCCACTCCCTCCAGGGCCTCCAGATAGGTCTGGGAGAGGGCGTCCCAGTAGAGGAGGGCGGGTTTCAGGTCCTCCAGGTAGGGGGCGTAGGCGTCCTCCTCCCCGCCGCAGCCCGCCAGCAGGCAGAGCAGGGCCAGGACCAGCCCGGCCCGCCGGTGTATCTTGCCCTTGATCACGGTCATCCCTCCTCATAGGGGAGCAGGCCCAGGGCGGCCAGCTCCAGGCGCAGCTCCCGGCCCTCGGCCCGGCAGGTGGCCAGGCCCAGATCGTAGTCGGTTCCCGTCCAGTCGGCCTGGCGGAGCTGGGTCCGCCAGGAGGAGGCGTGGGAGAGAAAGTCCAGCAGGGGCTGGGCCGCCTCCTGGTCCAGGGAGGAGATGACCTGGCCCAGCAGGAGGAAGCTCTCCGCCTGTTGATTTTCCAGATAGGCCTCCAGCAGGCGCACCGCCCGCCGCCGGTCGGCCTCGGGATAGGGAGACTCCGGTCCCAGGCAGGCCTCCAGGGCTTCCGCCCGGTCCAGCAGGGCCGGCCGCAGCCGGGCGGGGAGGCCGCACAGGGCCTCCACAGCCTCCAAGGGGACGGGGGAGCCGGCCAGGTCCTCCGCCAGGGCGGCGGAGAGGCCTTCCGGCATCTCCAGGGAGAGGACGGGGGCCAGGGTCCGGTCCTTCCGGGCCTGCCAGTCCGCCCAGGCCGCGGCGTCCCCCCGGAGGAGGGCGTCGTCCACCCCCTCCAGGAGGGTGGCCTCGGCGCTGAGCTGGAGGTCGGTCATGCCGGCGGCGTAGAGGAGCTGGTTGACCAGCTGCCCGGCAGTCTGCTCCTCCTGGGCGGTGCGGGGATAGGCACCCGGCCGGGCGGGCCGGGCGGTGAGCCAGCCGACCCCCAGGGCCAGGCAGACCGCCGCCGCCCCCAGGGGGAGGAGGAGCCGCCGTACCCGGGCCAGGGCCAGCCGGCGGCCCATGGGCCGCCAGCGCCCGGCCAGCAGGGGCTGGAACCGGCGCTGAAAGAGATGGTAGTTGCCCTGGCCGTCCTGCCACAGCAGGGCCAGCCGCCCGGCCAGCAGGGCGCGGACCATGGCGCCGAACCAGGCCTCGCCGTCGGCGGCGCCCCCCAGCAGGACCTGGGTCTGGCCCAGGTACCGGGGAAAGGCCCGGCGGGCGGACCGGCGGCGCAGGAGGGCGAAGCAGTCCTCCACCCGGCGGCAGGCCGCCGACGGGGAGAGCCAGCCCTTTTCCCCCATGCCGGCGGCCAGGAGGGGCAGCAGCACCTCCACGGCGAAGGCGGCCCGGACGCCGGCCTCCTCCCCGTCGGTCTCCCGGCAGGCGGACACCAGATCCCGGAGGTAGGCGTCCAGCAGGCCGGCGCCGTCCCGGAGGGCGTCGGGACCGGCCTGGGGGCGGTAGAGGGCGAGAAAGGCGGGATTCTGCAGCAGGGCCAGGGCGTCCTCCCCCTGAGGGGCGGGCAGGTCCCGGGCGGAGAGGAGGGCCAGCACCTCGCTCCGGCCCAGGGGGGGCACGGTCCGCTCCGGCAGGCCCAGCTGGGGCACGGAGCGCCGGGCGGCGGCCACCGCCCGGACGCCGCCCTTGGCCAGCAGGCCCCGCAGCTCCCGGCAGAGGGGCTTCAGGTCGCCGGCGGCCTCGTCCACCCCGTCCAGCAGCAGGAGGACGGGGGCCTCGCCGTCGGTGAGGAGCCGGGCCAGGGCGTGGTTGGCCCGGGTCCAGCCCTCCCCGGCGGGGAGGCGGAGCAGGGAGAGGATGGCCCGGTGAAGATAGCCCTCCCGGCCGTCGTAGCCGTAGAGGGGGAGGTAGACGGGGATGGGGTCCCGGGGGCGGTAGGCGGCCAGGCCCCGGCGCCACAGGGCCTGGAGGGTCCAGGTCTTGCCCACGCCGGCCTCGCCGGTGAGGAGGCAGGAGCCCCCCTCCTCCAGGCTGCGGAGGAAGGCGGTCCGCTCCTGAGCGGGGGCCTCCGGGGCGGAGGCGGGGAGGGCCCGGAGCTGCCGGGCGCTGGCCTCCCACAGGGCGGCGGGGGTGACGCCGCCGCCGGTGAGCCGCTGTTCCAGCTCGGCCAGGGCGGCGATGAGCTCGTCGGCGGACTGGTACCGCTGGCCCGGCGGGGCCTTGAGGCCACGGCGGAGGATGGCGCCGGCCTGGTGGAAGGCGGTGGCGGGGGCCCCCGCCAGGGCGGGGGCGTTCCCCAGGGCGGGACCCCGCCGGCCCAGGTCGCCGGGCTCCGGGGCCCGGCCCAGCAGGCAGGCCAGGAAGACGGCGCACACCGAGTAGAGGTCGGAGGCCGGGCCCACCCGGTCCAGGTCCCGGAGGCGGACCTCCGGGGCGGACCAGGGCTCCTTCAGGCTGAGGAAGAGCTCCTCCCGGCGCTCCAGCTCCCGGCGGCTCCAGGCGCTGTTGTAGTCGATGAGCAGGACCTCCCGGGCCGCCTCCGACCGGCCCCGGTCCAGGGGCAGGAGGAGGATATTGTCGGGGCTCACGTCCAGGTGGAGGAGCCCCTCCTCGTGGAAGGCCCGGAGACTGTATAAAAGGGCGGTGAGCCAGCGGCAGAGCTTCACCGGGTCCATGGGCCCTCCCCGGTCCAGCACGGCCTGGAGGGTCTCCCCCTCCGAGTCCTCCTGGACGGTGTAGAGGGTGTGCCCGGCGGGGTAGGTGTTCAGGTTCACCGGCACCTTCCCCGCCCGGGCCCGGCGCATCTCCAGGTGGACCCGGTCCCCCCGGAGAAAGCTCTCCCGGTGGAGGTCGAAGAAATCCCGGGCCTGGGCGTCGACCACGAGGCCGCCGTCCGCCCCCCGGCGGATGCCCCCCTCGGGGCGCCAGGGAAAGAGCTCCCGGAGCAGCACCGGGTGGAGCTGGTCCGGCAGGGCGGCGTCGTCGTAGACGGCCCGGTAGGCCAGGGCGTTGGCCCCGCGGCCCAGATGGGAGACGATGCGGTAGGTGGTGCCGCCCAGACAGAGCCGGTGCTCCGGCGGCAGGGGTCTGCGATCATCCATGCCCTTCCCTCCTTATGGGGGGTCTCCCCCCTTGGACTCCAGTGTAGCATGGAGGTCCCCGCCGCCGTCCAAGTCCTGTCCGGGGAAGAGGGCGGTGAGGACGGCGGTGAGCCGGTCCCGCATGGCCTCCTCCTCGCCGTCGGACCGGAGGCTGTACAGGATGAGCCAGTCGAAGGGGTTCCGGGGGTCCAGGGGGCTCATGCCGCACTCGTGGAGCATGAGGTCCAGGTCCCAGGTGTGCTCCTCCAGCCGCTCCGCCGGGGAGGCGGGCTCCCAGCCCATGGCCTCGTCCATGGCCCCGTCGTCCAGGCCCTCGGTGACCAGGTACAACAGGAGGAGCACCTTCCGGGTCACGTCCAGCTTCCGGGCGCGCATGTTCTTGATGGCGGTGGCGTTGGGCCACAGCCGCTTCACCGCCTTCTGGGCGGCGGTGAGGCCGGCGGTCTTCCGGCCGGAGGGCAGGCCGGGGCGGAGGTAGAGGTCCACCACCCGCTCGATGGAGTAGGTCTCGTCCTCCTCTGCCCCCAGGGGGACGTCGGGGTCCGTGAGGGCGTCGAAGAAGCGGGTGAAGTAGCGGTAGGCGGTGTTATGTAAAGAGCCGAACCGGTCCCGGTTGGCCTGACAGAAGGCGAGAAAGTCGTCGTCGGTGCGCACCAGGGCGAAGGCGTCGGCCACGGTGCGGGTGTAGACGGGCTCGCCTCCGTCCGTCTCCCGGGGGAAGGGGCCGTCGGCCCAGCCCAGCCGGTCCAGCAGGGAGCGGACCTCTCCGTAGGTCCGCCCGGCCCGGAGACCGTAGAGGTAGCCCGCCTCCCTGGGCTCCCGGAGGTGGAAGTCCCCGTCCTGGGTGCAGCGGAGAAAGGCGTGGGCGGCGGCCTCGTCCAGGCCCAGGGCGAAGCAGAGCTGGAAGAGCTCCTCCCGCTCCGCCGGCTGGGCGGCGCTCAGCCACATGGACACCCGGCGGCGGACGCTCTCCCGCTGGATGTCCCCGCCCCGGAGGGCCCACAGCCGGCCGATGAGGGCCTCCCGGTCCAGGCCCTGGCGGGCCATCAGGCCGGAGAGGACCTCCCCGAAGGTCCGGGGACACAGGTCCTGAGAAAAATAGCGGACCGCCTCGGACGGGCTCATGTCCTGTCCGGCGATCCGCTCCCAAGCCCGCCCGGAGAGGGCCGTATACTTGCGCTCCTCCATGCTGGAACCTCCCCGCGCGGCCGGACCCGGGCCGGCCTCCGCGCAGCACGATGTATGATAATTCATTCTATCATAGCTGTTTGCGGGTATGTTCCTAAAAAAAATAGGAGTTTACATTTCAAGTGGAAGTATTATATACTTTCTTTAGAACTTATTCTGTGTAGGAGTGGATGCCATGCTGATTCCGATGCATCTGTGCTCCACGCTGCTCCTCTGGAGCTTTTTCACCCTCATCCTCCTCTCCGACCGCCGGAGCCTCCGCAACCGGCTGTGTTTCTGCGGCGGGATGCTCTTCAGCCTGGGCACCTTCAAGGAGTACCTCTACTACGACCTCATCCCCCTGCTGGAGACCTGGGGGTACAGAGTCAGCCAGGCGTCCTTCCGGCCCTGGTACGCGGGGATGACCAGCGTCCTCTACCTGTGCGCCATGCCGGCGGCCGTCCTCTTCGCGGTGCGCTTCAGCGAGGTGGACCGGTGGTGGCGGCATCCCCGGCGGCTGCTGGCGGCCATGGCGGTGCCGGCGGCGGTCTTCGCCTGCTGCTTCCCGCCCTGGGAGACCTATGACCTCCAGCGGACCAGCTTCCCCTTCTGGCTGAGCGCCTGTATCTACAACCTGACCTACGGCGTCCTCTTCACGGTGCTCATGGCCCTGGCGGTGCGCCGGGCGGCCACCCCCAAGCTCCGCCGGCAGAAAAAGACGGTGGCCCTGCTGGTCCTCCCCCTCATGTGGTACTGGCTGGTGACCATCTTCGTCTTCCACACCCTCCAGCTCCAGGGGCTTTTGAAGCTGTGGGAGTGGAACAGCCTGCTGGTGGCGGGGGCCATCTGCTTCTACCTCTATCTGGCCTTTCACGACGGGGTCATGGGGGTGCGGCTCAACGCCGAGCACTACCGGTGGGAGGCGGAGAGCCAGACCGCCTTCCGGGGGGCCCAGTTCATGGCCCACGCCCTCAAGCACGACCTCACCAAGCTCTCCTGGTGCGCCCAGAACCTGTCCCGGGGGGAGGACCCGCCGCCGGAGGCGGCGGTGGTGTCCCACGCGGTGGAGCACCTCACCGCCCTGCAGGAGCGCATCTGCATGCAGACCGGCGCCCTGGAGCTGCGGGTGGAGGCGTGCGCCCTGGGGGAGCTGCTGGAGAGCTGGAACCTGGAGGAGTACGGCCACCGGGGCATGGCCCTGGTGCTGGACCTGGAGCGGGAGGAGGGGCTGCTGTGCGACCGCTTCCACACCGCCGAGGTCATGCGCAACCTGCTGGACAACGCCTGGGAGGCGGCGGGGCCGGACTGCACGGTGCGGCTGGCCCTCCGCAAACGGGTGCGGCTCCGGGGACACCGGGGGCGGTTCGACCGGCTGACGGTGGCCGACAACGGCCCCGGGGTGTCCCCCCAGCTGCGGGAGAAGCTCTTCCAGCCCTACCAGACCGACAAGAACGGGGACAGGCACATGGGCCTGGGCCTCTTTTACTGCGCCAAGGTGATGCGGGCCCACGGCGGCGCCATCCAGGCCGAGGAGGGCGCCGGCCGGGGCTGTACCATCGCCCTGTATTTTCCCAGCGGGAGGCCATAACATGGAACGCGGACAGATCCGGGTCCTCATTGTGGAGGACGACGACGATTTCGCCTATCTCATCCAGGACCAGCTCACCCGGCAGGGGGACATGGAGGTGGCGGGCCGGGCCCGGGACCGGCGCGGCGCCCTGGCCCTGGCCCAGTCCCTGGAGCCCCAGGTGGTGCTCATGGACCTGAGCCTCTCGGCGGCCCAGATGGACGGGGTGGAGGCGGCCCGGGACATCCGCATCGCCACCGGGGCCAAGGTGGTCATCCTGACGGTGTACGAGGACCCCAAGGTGGTGCTGGAGGCCAGCCGCCGGGCCTTCGCCTCCGGCTATGTGTTCAAGAGCCAGTTCGCCCTCATCCCGGAGACGGTGCGCGCCACCGCCCGGGGGACCACCCCCCAGGAGTGGATGATCCTCTCCCTGATCCTGGACCGGCTCTCCCCCGCCGAGCGGGGGGTGCTGGACTACATCCTGGGCCGGACGCCGGAGCCGGTGTCCTCCCCCAAGACCATGGCCAACCAGAAGACCAGCATCCTGCGGAAGCTGGGGCTCCACAGCCAGCGGGAGCTCCTCCGGGTCTTCCGCTCCCTCCCCGCCCTTCAGGAGTGAGCCGGGAGGGGCGGCCCGCGCCGCCCTGCCTCCGCACAGCAAAACAGAGGGGGGTGGTGAGCTATGCTCACCACCCCCCTCTGTTTGTCGGGCGGACCCAAGGCGCCGGCTCAGCGGCGCATCCCCATCCGGCTGACCGCCATCACCACGCTGTCGACGCCCAGCAGGATCAGATAGGCGGCGGCGAGGAAGCGGAGGGTGGACAGGGCGAACAGGGGGCGAAAGACCATCAGGACCCCCATAAGGAGGCCGATGAGGTTGACGATCAGGGTGAACCAGTAGATCCCCTCTCCGGCCACGAACCGGATGTGGCCCAGATGGGCCAGCCGGGAGACGCAGTGGGCGATGAACCAGATGGGGAAGAGGACCGTCAGTACGATGACGCCCGTGCCGGGGAAGGCCGCCAGCATGAGGCCGGACATGACGCTCAGCACCCCGGAGACAAGGGAGAGCATGGGGCCGAAGCCGGTGTACCGCTCCACCTGGATGAACAGGATGAGGTCGGCCACCCCCATGACCACGGCGGCGACGCCGTAGGCGAACACCAGGCCGGTGAGGGCCAGGTCGGGCCTTGCGAAGGCCAGGACCCCCAGCCCGATGAGCACGATCCCGATGACCAGCTCCAGCCAGCCGAATCCGGAGCGCCTTCTCATCGCTGCTCACCTCCCGTCAGGATCTCCATAAACTCCTCGCCGGTGATGGTCTCCTTCTCATAGAGGAACCCGGCCAGCTCGTCCAGCTTGTCCCGGTTGTCGGTGAGGATCTTGCGGGCCTTTGCGTGCTGGGCCTTCACCAGCTCCACCACCTTTCGGTCGATCTCCTGCTGGGTGGCGGGGGAGCAGGTGAGGGAGGCGTCGCCCCCCAGGTACTGGTTCTGCACCGTCTCCATGGCCACCATGTCGAAGTCCTCGCTCATGCCGTAGCGGGCGATCATGGCCCGGGCCAGCTTGGTGGCCTGCCCGATGTCGTTGGAGGCCCCGGTGGTGATCTGGCCGAAGGCCACCTCCTCGGCGGCCCGGCCGCCGGTGTAGGTGGCGATCTTGTTTTCCAGCTCCTCCCTGGTCATCAGGTACTTGTCCCCGGTCTCCACCTGCATGGTGTAGCCCCGGGCGCCGGAGGTGCGGGGGATGATGGTGATCTTCTGCACCGGGGCGGAGTGGCTCTGCATGGCCGCCACCAGGGCGTGGCCGATCTCGTGGTAGGCCACCACCCTCTTCTCCTGGTCGGAGAGGACGGCGTTCTTCTTCTGGTAGCCGGCGATGACCACCTCGATGCTCTCCTCCAGGTCGGCCTCGGTGACCACGGTGCGGCCGCCGCGCACCGCCCGGAGGGCGGCCTCGTTGATGATGTTGGCCAGCTCCGCGCCGGAGGCGCCGGCGGCCATGCGGGCGACGGTGTGGAAGTCCACGTCGTCCGCCGTCTTGATCTTTTTGGCGTGGACCTTCAGAATGGCCTCCCGGCCCCGGAGGTCGGGCAGCTCCACCGGCACCCGCCGGTCGAACCGGCCGGGGCGGGTGAGGGCCGGGTCCAGGGCCTCGGGGCGGTTGGTGGCCGCCAGGATGATGACGCCGGTGTTGCCCTAAAAGCCGTCCATCTCGGTGAGGAGCTGGTTGAGGGTCTGCTCCCGCTCGTCGTTGCCGCCGTAGCCGCTGCCGGAGCTGCGCTTCTGGCCGATGGCGTCGATCTCGTCGATGAAGACGATGCAGGGGGCCTTCTCCTTGGCCTGCTTGAACAAGTCCCGGACCTTGGAGGCGCCCATGCCCACGAACATCTCCACGAACTCCGACCCGGAGATGGAGAAGAAGGGGACGCCGGCCTCGCCGGCCACGGCCTTGGCCAGCATGGTCTTGCCGGTGCCCGGCGGGCCCACCAGCAAAATGCCTTTGGGCATGGAGGCGCCGGCCCGGGTGTATTTCTGGGGGTTGTGGAGGTAGTCCACGATCTCCTGGAGGCTCTCCTTGGCCTCGTCCTCCCCGGCCACGTCGGCAAAGCGGATGCCCTGGGTGGAGGGGACGTAGACCTTGGCGTTGCTCCTGCCCAGGCCGAAGGCCATGGAGCCCTTGCCGCCGCCGGCCTGCTCCATGAGCTTTTTGCTCATGTACTGGCCCAGCCCGACAAAGATGAGGATGGGCAGGACAAAGGTGAGCAGGAAGCTCCAGATGGGGGAGACGGGCTCCTCGATCACCCGGGCAAAATCCGCCCCGGCGTCGTGGAGCCGCTGGGTGAGGGTGGGGTCCTCCATGGGGGCCGTCTCATAGACCACGGTCCGGTCCTTGTCCGTAAACAGGATCCGGGTGTCCTCCACCTGTACCGCGCCGATGTTCTCCTCGTCGATCATGTCCATGAAGGTGCCGTAGTCCACCTCCGTCACCTGCTCCCGGGTGAGGAGCGGGGCGACCAGGGCGTTGAACAGCAGAATGACCAGCAGAACGATGCAGTAGTAGTAGAGGAGGGGTTTCTTGGGCGCCTTGACTTCTTTCATGGTGCGTTGTTTTCTCCTTCCCGCCCCGCCCGTCGGGCGTCCATGGGGACCGGGGCCGGCGGACCGCCCGGGGGGAGCGCATATCAGATCCCTATTATCTCTTATTGTAATGACGGACGGGCCGACTGCAATATACACAATTCCCGCCGTGTATAGACAAAAAGCGCCGGAGTGTAAAATAGTTTTACACTCCGGCGCTTTTGACCAGCGGCGGTTCAGTTCCGGCCCTCCCAGGGCGGGATGTGGGCGGTCATGATGTGGTACAGGGTGTGGACGATCTGGTCCAGGTCCCTGGTGTCCGCCTCGGTCCACTCCTCCAGCAGACCCAGGATGGCCTGGCTGTGATAGCGCTGGATGATCTCCAGCTGGGCCGCGGTGCAGTCGGGGTAAAACCGCTTCTGCCGGGCGGCCAGCAGGAAGTAGTGCTGGAAGCACTGGCGCAGCAGGCGCTTGAGCTCCTCGCCGTAATTGCTCTTCATCCCGTGCTCCACATAGGGCGCGGCGTTGATGGCCATGACGAAAAAGCAGCGCAGGCCCGCCTCCCCGTCCTCCTGGGCCAGGGTCTCCCCCAGGACCTGCTGGAAATAGCCTTCGATCATCCAGCGCAGCAGCTCCGGGATGTCGGCGAAGTGATAATAAAAGGCCTGACGGGTGATGTGGCACTCCTCCACGATGTCCTTGACCGTCAGTTTTTTCACGTGGCGCTGGACCAGCAGGGTCTGTGCGGCCTCCGAGATGGTCCGTTTCATATCCGTGGGCACAGCCGCTCCCCCTCTCTCCGCATGGCCAGGTCCGCCCATACCTGGCATTGATTATAGCGCCTTTCCCCCCTGTTTTCAATGGCGGGACGGAGGAGGGGACGGCTGGGCTACCGCCCGCCGCGCCCGGAGCGCGCGTGGTTTTCGATCAGGGCCAGGGCGGCGCGTTTGGCGCGGGTCAGCAGCATCCGCGCGCTGCCGGCGGTGACGCCCAGCTCCCGGGCCATCTCCTCAAAGGACTGCTCCAGGATGTACCGGCTGGAGAGCAGATACCGGCTCCGCTCGTCCAGGTCGTCCCAGATCAGCTGCAGCGCCTCCATTTCTTCCTGGCGGAGGACCAGGGCCTCCGGGTCCTCCTCCGACTGAGTGCCGATGCAGTCCTTTGCCCAGTCGTCATAGGCGATCCCCTTCCGGATCGACTCCCGCCTCAGATAGCTGATGGCGGTGTTTTTCGCCGTAGTGATGATGTAGTTGCGGCGCTTGCTCTCCGAGAGCCTCCGGAGCACGTCGATCTTGTGGATGAGCTTTACCACGGACTCCTGCATCACATCATCGGCCTGCCAGGAGTCGTGCAATACCTCCATAATATAATGATACATCAGCCGGTGGTAGGTCTGGAAGATCCACTCCATATAGGTCCGGTCAGATTCATCCTGTATGGCCAGGATCACAGCGGGCATGATCATTTGGAGCCACCTTCATTCGGGGCGGCGGCCCTCTGCTCCATGTCGCCGATGATCAGGGCCAGGGCCTGCCGCCGGTCCTCGGGCAGCTGGAGCAGCCCATGGATGATCTTTGTCAAGGTCTCATCCTGGCTGTGGCAGGTCTGGGCGGCTCTGGCGGTCTTTGTGTATTCCCTGCGCCCCAGCAGATAGTCCGTGCTCACCTGAAAGTAGTCCGCCAGCTGGACCAGCTTTTCCAGGTCCGGGTAGTGCACCCCAGTTTCCCTTAGTTAAAGATATTGTTGGGTATCTCAAGATGTGTCATTCGATTTTGCCGATAAAGCGGTAGAAGA
>CALWYC010000030.1 GCA_944385655.1 uncultured Intestinimonas sp.
CTCTCCGGGGTACGGGGGGCCATACCCAGCAGGGGCTCGATCTTGCCGTACAGCTTGGGCACCAGATACAGGGTGGGCAGCAGGCAGAACAGAATCCCGGAGAACAGCAGATCGTTGAGGAAGGCAAAGCCCTCGGTGGCGAACACGCTCTCGGGAAGGCCGGCCACAGCCTCGAAGTCCTCCACCGCCAGCTGGACCTTCAGAATGTCCACCACGGTGCCCATCAGCAGCTGGGCGGCGGTTCCGGTGATGGCGGCCACGCCCACCATGGCGCGGTTCCTGGGGTCCTTCACCAGCCGGCCGGCAATGTACACGCCGATGGTGACGGTGAGGAACTTCTCCAGCTCGCCCAGGCCGCCGAACTGGCCCAGCATGATCTCGCTGAACACCAGCTCGCCGGTGGCGGCGCCAAGGGCGGCGGACAGGGGATCAAAGAGCATGGCCAGGGTCAGGGGGATGAACAGGAAATACTCCACCGACAGCTCCACAAGTCCGATCTGGAACTTGGGGATCAGTTCGGTAAACAGAGTGGCCAGTCCGTACAGGGACATGGTCAGCACAAAGATCATCAGCTTTTGCGACTGCGTGGCAGCGGTTTTTTGTACGGCACTCATATGGATATTCCTCCCATTTTGTGATGCGGCTTTCTCGCACAAACAAAGAGTACCAGAGGGTTGTAAATATATCGAGCATGCATATGTAAAATGTAAACAAATTTTCATCAATAATTATGCCGGCATGAATTGCCCGCGCGGGGCAGATGGATACTTATGTACCTATGCAGAGATGTCATAAGTATGTTTCTCATTTTGGAGGACTGAATGTGAAAAGGATGTCTTGCCCCATCTCGGATTTATCTTTAATAACACCGTACGAAACCCATCTAAAGTAAATGGCAAAGATGAGCTCTGGACAAACGCTGTCTCTTATCCGTCTCCTTTCTGCTGCGGATCACCTAAACGTACCGGAATAGATATCGCGTGAGCTTCCGGTATGTTTTGCTTTTATATCCCGATGATTACATAAGAACGGCTGCGCCGAAGCCTCTCATAAATTTGACTACACAAACAGCACAGACAGAGTTGGAATAGCCGGAAATTTTTCGCTTCAAAAGTGCCGGAAAGCAATTTGTTCGGAATAGAAATGCCCATAAGCCACACGAAAAGATTATAAAAATCATAATTTTGTGCGGTAAGGATGAGACCGGCAGTTCGAATCCGCCCAACAGCTCCAGAAAGCCTTGAAAACTTCGGTTTTTAAGGCTTTTTTGTGTCGTTGCAGCTTCTGCACAATGACACCCCCAGCTATGCTGGGGAGAGTAAAAAGAATTATTAAGTGGAAGATCTCCGGGAAAGAGCTGCTGAAGACCATTGCTCTGGCCGCGGTGGTGATTGGCTTCGTATATATCATCGTGTGGTTCTGCAAGTGGGCCTTCAACACGGACTTCCGGTTCTGGACGCCTGCCGTGAAGACCTTTACCCCCATCAAGCTGCTCTATACCCTGATCTATCTGCCGCCCTTCTTCCTGTTCTATCTTGCCAACTCCCTGACCGTCAACGGTGCTGCCAGATTCGAGGGGGGCACGAGAAGAGGAATCTGTTCGTGCTCGCGCTGGGCAACATCATTGGGTGCGTCCTGATCTGGGCGGTCCAGTATGGGAAGCTGGTCACCACTGGCTCGGTGCTGTGGGGTCCTCAGTGGATCGGCGTGCTGGTGATCGCCTTCTGCGTCTGGCAGCTGTTCCTGGCGCCCTTCCTGCTGCGTAAGTTCTATCAAATCACCGGCAAGAACTGGGTTGGGCCCATCATTGTTTCTGTCCTTTATGTGCTCAGTGCCGTTGCCAATACGGCCATCCACAGCACTTTGATTCATTGATCCGGTATCTGCGGAGGTACGGACAGCTTGTCATCGCCGCTCTGTTTGGCAAACCGCAGCAGTTTATGTCATCATGTCATAAAAAGAACGCCGTGTGACTGGCGGATCATGCGGAGCCATCCACATGGAGCGCAATGGAGAAAAAGCCGGCCGTCCGGGTTTTACCCGGACGGCCGGCTTTATTATCAATGGTCCGCTCCCGGCTCAGCCGGGGATCCTGCCCCCTCTTGGACCTCCCGGCGGGTCAGGCGCCGCGGATGCCGTAGGTACGGGCCAGATGGAGGACCTTGTCGGCCCAGCGGAAGTGGGTCTTGTACTCGTTCATCCGGGTGGCGTCGGTGCTGGAGGAGACCAGCAGCTGCCGGTCGCTGCTCCAGCCCGCGATGTCCCGGGCGTCCTCGTAATCCTGGCGGGAGACCTTCAGCATGTCGTTCACCACCGGGATCTGGTTGGGATGGATCACTGTTTTCCCGATGAAGCCGCTGAGCAGGTCCAGGGACAGTTCCCGCCGCAGGCCCTCCTCCCAGCCCTCGCCGGAGTAGTACTCCCACACCGGGCCGGAGACCACGTATTGGGTGGAGAAGGTGGTGACGATGTCCACCAGCAGGTCGGCCACCGGCCGGACGTCGTAAATGGTGTCGCGGACCGACCGCCGCAGCCCGAAGGCGTGGGAGAGATCGTTCCCGCCCACCCGGATGTTGAGGATCCGGCCGGACACGGCCTCCAGGGCCTCTTTGACCCGGGCCAGGTCCTCGTAGCGGGTGTGGAGGGGGAGCATGGCGGGGGACTCGAAGATGGGCATGTACTGGTAGTGGGGACACAGGGCGGCGATGTCCTGGATGGCCTGGATATAGGCCCCGCAGTTCTCCAGAAAGAATTTCGGCAGGATGAAGCCCCGGAGAAGGTGGGCGTAGGGTCGGCAGGCGTCGGCCAGCTTCCGCAGCTGCCGGGGAGAGCGGACCCGGATGAAGATGGGGGGCAGGTAAAAGTCCGCCTCCGCCCGGCTGCGGCTGAGCGCCTCCAGATTCTGGAGGAGCTCCTGCTCGGCCGCCTCCACCGCGTCCTCCGGCACGGTGTCCTCCAGGCAGAAGGCCAGGGAGAAGGGCTTGGGATACTGCTCCCGCCGTAGCGCGTCCACAATGGCTCCATGGCCGTGGGCCGGACAGTACATCAGCGCGCCCACGTCATAACCGCTGAGTGGTTCCATCATTTGATCCCTCTTTACAAGTAAAAGTCAGAGCCCGTCCCCAGGGGACAGCTCCACTATTTTACCACAAAAGAGCGGCGGAAGAAATGAAAAGAACAGGAAAAATTCCGGCGGCCCGGAGGGGCGGTTTTATTGGGCGCGGCCCCTTCTTCAAGTTGAAAAAAATCTGAGAGATGCTATAATGGAGATACTTCAATCTTTTCAGCCGGGGAATTTGGATGGTATGTTGAATCAGCTCGTACCGGAAAAACTGAACGACCTTTTCCTGCCCCTCTCCGACAGACGGCCGCCGGGGGTCTATTTCTGCCGCCTGGCGGGGTATTCCCCCGCCGTGGGGGACTTCCTCAAGCGGTATTACGACGCGGCGCGGCGCGCCGGCGTCATCATTGACGGCAGGATCCCCAATCCCGACACCGGCAACCTGGCCTATTTTTCGGAGATGCTGGGGACGGAGTTCCGGCTGGACCGCGCCTTCCTGGAGGAGCGGCTGGGGAGGTGGCTGCCCCGCATGGCGCCCGGGCAGCGGGAGATCGTGGCGGCGGCCATCTTCTCCACGCTGCAGGACATGCTGCGCGGGGGCAAGAATGAAAACATGCTGCGCAACGCGTATATCAAATACATGTGCTGGCTCTACTATAAGTTTGAGCGGATCGTCAACCAGCTGGGGGGCGACGCCCTCCCCAAGATCCTGTACGACGGGGCCGTCAGCCACTATGAGCTCCAGCTCCTGGCGGTGCTGTCCCGGGCCGGGGCGGACATCGTCCTGCTGGAGCGGGGGGGAGACGACGCCTACCGGCAGCTGGACCCCAAGTCGGAGCGCTCCACCCTCTATGAGGAGCCGGGCATGGGCCCCTTCCCCCAGCAGTTCGGCCTGAAGTGGCTCCAGGAGGAGCTGCTCCGGGAGGCCGACCGGCAGCGCCTCTACGGACCGCCGCCCACCCTCCGGCCCTGTACCAACGCCTGGATGAAGCGGCCGGAGCTCAAGGAGCTGCTCACCGGCGCCCAGGCCCGGGGGACCGAGGCGGGCTTCTTCTACAACGGCTTTGTGGTACAGCACGGCGTGGAGGACAAACTGCTCTTTTCCGGCGATATGTTCTCCTTTTACCAGCAGCTGAAAAACGGCCGGCGGGTGTGCCTGCTCAACGGCGGCATCCCCGCCCCCACGCCGGAGGAGATCGCCGCCATCCGGCGGCAGAACTACGGCACCGCGGAGCAGCTGGCGGCGGGCCTGGTGCCCAATATCCAGTACGCCGCCGCCCCGGAGCTCCAGCGGCTGATGGTGAAGGCCTTCCTGGACCTGGTGCTGGAGGAGGCCGGTCAGCCCGGCGCCACCATCCCCCGCCTGACCAACCGGGCGGTCTACCTGCTGGTGTGGCTGCGCCGGTACCAGAAGGAACTGTTCGCCAACTGGAAACTGCCGGAGATCGGGGCGTTCCTCCTCTTCGGGCGGTGCGCCACCGCCAGCGAGGCGCTGTTCCTGCGGCTGCTGGCCCGGCTGCCGGTGGACGTGCTGGTGCTGCTGCCCGACCTGAATCAGGGCTGTCCCCTCCGGGACCCCGCCCTGCTGGAGCTGCGGTATGAGCAGTCCCTCCCCATGGAGCGCTTCCCCGTGGAGGCCGGCCAGGTGCGGGTGAGCACGGCGGCCTACCAGGCCGAGCGGGACCTGGACACCCTGATGTACCAGGACTCGGGCATGTACCGCAACCAGCAGTACGGCAAGGCGGAGACGGTCACCCTGCGCGCCATGTACGAGGAGATCCCCATTTTGTGGGACCAGGAGCTGAAGTACCGCCCCAGCTTTTCGGCGGCGGACCAGACCGTCACCCTTCCGGTGCTGCTGGAGAAGATCTGCGGCGTGAAGGACGGACAGACCGGCGCCTACTGGCTGGAGATCAAACGGCTGCTCACGCCGGACACCCTGGTGATCCGGGACGTGCCCTGGCTGAGGGGGACGGACCCCAACCCCATCAAGCCCTTCGCCACCCAGTTCCTGAAGAACGGGCGGCTGCAGCGCAATAAAATCAAGGAACACAAGGCCTATCCCTACGGTCTCCTCCGGGGGGAGATGCAGGAGCACCTGCTGGACAAGCTCCAGCTGCTCCTGGACCAGCGGGTGGTGGCGGGCACCTATGAAAACGGCACGGAGTACACCGTGGTGGCCACCGCCCTCAACCTGAGCCGGGAGCTGCTGCGGCGCATCCAGAAGTTCGACTTTACCAAGAAGAATCCCAAGCTCATCTTCATCAACACCACGGAGCAGATCCTGTCCCTGGAGGACAGCATCCTGGTGGCCTACCTCAACCTGGTGGGCTTCGACATCCTCTTCTTCGTGCCCACAGGCTACCAGTGCGTTGAGAAATACCTCCCGGAGGGCTATGTGAACGAGCACCAGATCGGCGAATACCTGTACGACCTGTCCGTTCCGGACCTGCGCACCGTCCAGGAGGGCGGGCTGGGTCCCATCAGAAGATTATTTGGAAGGAGCACTTGACTATGGGATTGGATTTCAGCAGACCCGCCCCCGGCGCCCTGCCCGACCAGGGCCAGGCCGGAGCCGCCGCCCCCGCGGAGCAGGAGAGCTACCAGCAGTATGACATCGTCGCCGACCGGCAGCAGATGGACCGGACCCTGACCAATTCGCCCGAGGTGGACCGCCTGGCCAGCCAGATCGAGGTGTACAACCTGGAGTCCATCGTCTCCTTCGGCGCCGGCGCGGCGGAGGAGATCTCCAAGTGCTCCGACGTGGTGCTCAACAGCATGAACATGTCCCAGCTGGACGAGTCCAGCGCCATGCTCACCACCCTGGCCAAGATCATGGACAAGTTCGACATCGAGGAGATCCGGGAGAACCCGGGCCTGTTCGGGAAGCTGTTCGGCAATCTGCGCAAGCAGCTGGACAGGATCCTGGCCAAGTACCACACCATGGGCGAGGAGGTGGACAAGATCTATGTCCAGCTCAAGCAGTACGAGAGCGAGATCAAGCAGTCCAACCGCAAGCTGGAGGAGATGTTCCAGGCCAACGTGAACTACTACCACGAGCTGGTGAAGTACATCCTGGCCGGCGAGCAGGGCTGCCGGGAGCTGGAGGCCTATATCAGCCAGCGGCAGGCGGACATGCAGGCCTCCGGCGACCAGTCCATCCAGTTCGAGCTGACCTCCCTCAACCAGGCCCTGATGATGCTGGAGCAGCGCACCCAGGATCTGCGCACGGCGGAGAACGTGGCCATGCAGGCCATCCCCATGATCAAGACCATGCAGTTCAGCAACATGAACCTGGTGCGCAAGATCAACTCCGCCTTCATCATCACTCTGCCGGTGTTCAAGCAGGCCCTCACCCAGGCCATCATGCTCAAGCGCCAGCGTATCCAGGCCGAGGCCATGTCCGCCCTGGACGCCAAGACCAATGAGATGCTCCTCCGCAACGCCCAGAACACGGCGGAGCAGTCCAAGATGACCGCCCGGCTGGCCTCCGGCAGTTCCATCAAGATCGAGACTCTGGAAAAGACGTGGCAGACCATCGTCTCCGGCATCGACGAGACCCGCCAGATCCAGGAGACCGCCCGCAAACAGCGGGTCGAGGACCAGAAGCGGCTGGAGGCCATCAAGTCGGATTTCAATGCCAGGTACAGCATGCCCGGCAGGAAATAGAGACAGTAAAAAAGGAGGATCATGGCTATGCCTATCAACTTGACAAAGGGACAGAAGGTCGATCTGACCAAGGGGAATCCGGGACTGACCAAGATCGTGGTGGGCCTGGGCTGGGACGTGAACGCCTTTGACTCCGGCGCGGCCTTCGATCTGGACGCGGCGGCCTTCATGACCAACGCCTCCGGCAAGTGCCCCACGGAGAAGGAGTTCGTGTTCTACGGCAACCTGGAGCACGTCAGCGGCGCCGTGAAGCACATGGGCGACAACCTGACCGGCGAGGGCGACGGCGACGACGAGCAGATCGTGGTGGATCTGGCCAAGGTGCCCGCCAACGTGGAGCGCATCGCCTTCACCGTGACCATCTACGACGCCGAGGCCCGCAACCAGAACTTCGGCCAGGTCTCCAACTCCTATATCCACATCCAGGACCTGGTCTCCGGGACCGACCTGATCCGGTACGACCTGGGGGAGGACTTCTCCATCGAGACCGCCATCGTGGTGGGGGAGCTCTACCGCCACAACGGGGAGTGGAAGTTCAACGCCATCGGCAGCGGTTTCCAGGGCGGCCTGGCGGCCCTGTGCGGCCACTACGGCATCGAAGTGGCATAAGGGGGAGCGGACATGCCTGTCAGTCTGAAAAAGGGGCAGAAGGTCAGCCTCACCAAGGACAATCCGGGGCTCACCCGGGTGGTGGTGGGCCTGGGCTGGGACGTGAACGCCTTTGACACCGGCGGGGCCTTTGACCTGGACGCGGCGGCCTTCCTGCTGGGCGAGAACGGAAAGACGGCCCAGAGCGAGGACTTCGTCTTCTACGGCAATCTGCGGCACCCCTCCGGAGGGGTGGAGCACCTGGGCGACAACCTGACCGGCGCCGGGGACGGCGACGACGAGCAGATCAAGGTGGACCTGACCCGGGTCCCGGAGCGGGTCCAGCGGATCGCCTTCACGGTGACCATCTACGAGGCGGAGGAGCGCCGGCAGAATTTCGGCCAGGTGGGCAACGCCTTCATCCGCATCTTTGACGAGACCAACGGCCGGGAGCTGCTGCGCTACGACCTGGGGGAGGACTTCTCCATCGAGACGGCGGCGGTCTTCGGCGAGCTCTACAAGAACAACGGGGAGTGGAAGTTCAACGCCATCGGCAGCGGCTACCAGGGCGGCCTGGCGGCCCTGTGCGCCAACTACGGCGTGGACGTGGAGTAGGAGACTGCCCCGGCGCTCTGCCTGAGAAAAGGAAAAAGGAGGAAAAGCGAGTATGTCGATTAGCTTACAGAAGGGCCAGAAGGTCAGCCTGACCAAGGAGGGCCGGGAGGGCCTGAACCGGGTGATCGTGGGCCTGGGCTGGGATGAGGCCAAGCCGGCCGGACGGGGCGGACTGCTGGGCGCCCTGTTCTCCGCGCCGGCCCAGGCCATCGATTGCGACGCGTCGGCGCTTCTGCTGAAGAACGGGAAGCTGGTGGACGGGAAGGACGTGGTCTATTTCGGGAACCTGACCCATAAGTCCGGGGCCGTCAAGCACATGGGCGACAACCTGACCGGCGCCGGAGACGGCGACGACGAGCAGATCGTCATCGAGCTCGAGCGCCTGCCGGCGGAGTACGACCGGATCGTGTTCGTGGTGAACATCTACCAGGCGGTGCAGCGTCGCCAGCACTTCGGCATGATCCAGAACGCCTTCATCCGGATCGTGGACGCCCGGAACGGGCAGGAGCTGTGCAAGTTCAACCTGTCGGAGAACTACAACGGCATGACGGCCATGATCTTCGGCGAGGCATACCGCCACAACGGCGAGTGGAAGTTCAACGCCGTGGGCCAGGCCACCACGGACCCGGCCCTCACCGACCTGTGCAGGCGCTTCATGTGAATCCGGCGCCCCGCCCGGGCGGCATCCCGATCCCAATATTTTAAGGACAGGAAAGAGAAGCGAATTTTAGGATTCCTCCTCTTTTCCTGTGTATACAGGAGAAAGAGACATGCACTATAACGGCCTTTCGGACAAAGAGGTTGCGGCCTCCCGAGAAAAATATGGCAGCAACGCCATTCCGGACTCAGAGCCCACCACATTCTGGGCGGAGTTCAAAGAGACCTTCGGCGATCCCATGATCCGGATCCTCCTGGCCATCGCGGCCCTGATGATCGTCATGTGCTTTTTCGGATACGCCGACATCTATGAGCCCATCGGCACCATCGTGGCCATCCTGATCGTGGCCTTCGTCTCGGCCAAGACGGGGGTGGCCAGCGACACCAAGTACCGCCAGCTGAAGAACAGCACGAAGAAGGACCAGTGCAAGGCCTACCGGAACGGCGTCATCACGGTCATCGACATCGACGACGTGGTGGTGGGCGACAAGATCCTGCTCCAGGCGGGGGACAAGATCCCCGCCGACGGCGTGCTGGTCCACGGCGCCATCAAGGTGGACAACTCGGCGCTGAACGGCGAGGCGGAGGAGTGCCCCAAGGTGGCGGCGGAGGAGACGTTCCAGCTGGCCGACGAGCTCACCGGGGACTCCTTCGTGGACAGGCACTCCCTGTTCCGGGGGGCGGTCCTGTTCGACGGCGAGGGCGTCCTGGACGTCCGGAGGGTGGGCCTGGAGACCATGATGGGCAAGATGGCGGAGGAGATGCAGAACGAGGAGCCCGACTCGCCCCTCAAGGTGAAGCTCTCCAACCTGGCCGGCATGATCTCCCGGTTCGGCTACATCGGCGCCATCGTCATCGCGGTGCTGTATCTGGGCTATTATGTCATGTCCGCCGGGGGCCTTGCCCCCTACCTGGCCACCGGCGCCACGGAGATCATCAAGGACGTGGTGGAGGCGGTCTCCCTGGCGGTGGTCATCATCGTGTGCGCCGTGCCGGAGGGCCTGCCGCTGATGATCTCCCTGGTGCTGATGCAGAACACCAGCAAGATGCTGGACCACAATGTGCTGGTCCGGAAGGCGGAGGGCATCGAGACCGCCGGCTCCCTGAACATCCTGTTCAGCGACAAGACGGGCACCATCACCAAGGGACACCTGGAGGTGGTGGAGTTCTTCACCGGGGACGGCATCACCATCCCCCTGGCCGAGCTGGGACGGCACGGCAAGATCAAGGGGCTGATGGACCTGGCCATCGGGAAAAACACCCAGTCCATGTTTGACGCGGCCGGCCATGTGATCGGCGGAAACGCCACCGACCAGGCCCTCATGAAGTTCCTGGGCCCCGACCTGTTCCGGGAGCTGGACGCCTCCTGCACGGTGACCACGGCCCAGAACTTCAACTCCGCCAACAAGTTCAGCCAGGCCTACCTGGGGGAGCTGAAGAAGACCTTCTACAAGGGCGCTCCCGAGCGGCTGCTGGGGGCGGCGAAGAAGTACCTGAGCATCAGCGGCGAGGAGCGGGAGCTCTCCCTCCACACCATCAACGCCAAGATCGACGAACTGGCCGGCCGGTCCATGCGGGTGCTGGCCTTCGGCTACTCCCAGCAGCGGATGGCGGAGGACCAGATCCACGATGACACCGTCATCATCGGGTTCGTGGGCATCCGCGACGACGTCCGGCCGGAGGCCCGGGAGGCCATCGCCGCCGTCCAGCGGGCGGGCATCCAGGTGGTCATGATCACCGGCGACCGGGCCGGGACCGCCGCCGCCATCGCCAGGGACGCGGGACTGCTGAAGAGCGAGGACGACATCGCCCTCACCTCCAGCCAGCTCAACGCCCTGACGGACGACGAGGTGAAGGAGATCATCCCCCGTATCCGGGTCATCGCCCGGGCGCTGCCCACCGACAAATCCCGCATGGTCCGCCTGTGCCAGGAGATGAACCTGGTGGTGGGCATGACCGGCGACGGCGTGAACGACTCCCCCGCCCTCAAGCGGGCGGATGTGGGCTTCGCCATGGGCAGCGGCACCGAGGCCGCCAAAGAGGCGGGCAAGATCGTGATCCTGGACGACAACTTCAAGTCCATCAAGGACGCCATCTGGTACGGCCGCACCATCTACCATAACATCCTGAAGTTCTGCAAGTTCCAGCTGGTGATCAACGTGGCGGCGGTGGTGGTCAGCGCCATCGCCCCCTTCTTCGG
The DNA here is from genome assembly GCA_944385655.1 of uncultured Intestinimonas sp. Lineage (GTDB taxonomy): Bacteria > Bacillota > Clostridia > Oscillospirales > Oscillospiraceae > Intestinimonas. The sequence goes on from CALWYC010000030.1 coordinate 10,791, forward strand.
GGTGGAGGAGCCCCTGAAGGTGACCCATCTGCTCTTCGTCAACCTGGTCATGGACGGCCTGGGCGCCATCATGCTGGGCAACGAGCCGGCCCAGGAGCGCTACATGAGCGAGAAGCCCCGCCGCCGGGACGAGAGCATCGTGAGCAGGAAGATGATGGTCCAGATCGTGACCATGGGCCTGTGGCTCACCGCCCTGAGCTTCACCTTCCTGAAGGCGCCCTTCTTCGGCCAGTTCTTCCGCTCCGACGCGGAGCGGCTGTCGGCCTACTTCGTGCTCTTCATCTGGAGCGCCCTCTTCAACGGCTTCAACGTCCGGGACGACGGCTTCGCCATCTTCAAGGGCTTGGGCCAGAACACCGGCTTCCTGAAGGTGTTCGCCGCCATCGTGGTGATCCAGGCGCTGATCGTGAACGCCGCCCTGGTGCCGGCGTGCGCCTGGATCAGCAGCATGTTCAGCTGCGTGCCCTTCCCGCCGGCCGGCTGGCTGTCGGTGGGGCTCCTGGCGGTGACCATGATCCCCGTGGACATGCTCCGGAAGGCTGTCACCCCGAAATAACGCCGGAAAGAGGGGGGCTCCGCCGGGGAGCCCCCCTCTTTCCGGCCATGGAGGCCCTGTGGAATGAAAAAATTGCAGTACAATTCGCCGGTGATCCTCAGCTTTTTCTTCCTCTCCCTGCTGGCCCTGCTGCTGGGCCATCTCACAAAGGGGTGGAGCACCGCCGCCCTCTTCTCGGTGTACCGGGCGCCCCTGACGGACCCCCTGACCTATGTCCGCCTCCTGGGCCACGTGCTGGGCCACGCCGACGGCAGCCATTTCCTGGGGAATATGCTCCTCCTCCTGGTGGTGGGCCCGCCGCTGGAGGAGAAATACGGCAGCCGGTCCCTGCTGGCCGCCATCCTCCTCACGGCCCTGGTCTCCGGGGCGCTCCACGTCCTCCTCTTCCCCCACGCCGCCCTGCTGGGGGCCAGCGGCATCGTCTTCATGCTCATCATGCTGGCCTCCCTCTCCGGGATGCGGGAGGGAAAGATCCCGGTCACGCTGCTGTTGGTGGGCCTCCTCTACCTGGGCCAGGAGGTGTACGCCATGGTCTTTGTACGGGATGACGTGGCCAACCTCATGCACATCGTGGGCGGCCTGTGCGGCACCGCCTTCGGCTTTCTGCCTGGCCGCCGCCATTCTTGATAACAGCGAGGATATGATCTATGTCTGATTACACGAAGGAAACCACCCTGCGGCTGGCCAAGCGCTTCCGGAACAGCAAGCGGCCCTACCTGCTGGTCAATCCGCTCCAGGCCAAGCACATCCCGGTGAGCCCCACGGCGGCCCTGGACATGATGACAGCCCTGGGCCGCCAGCTGGCAGAACAGTACTCCGGCACCAGACTGGTACTCGGCTTCGCGGAGACGGCCACCGCCATCGGGGCGGCGGTGGCCGCCTCCATGGGGCCGGACTGCGTCTACCTCCACACCACCCGGGAGACCTTCCCCCGGGCGGAGGAGTGGCTGGAGTTCCGGGAGGAGCACAGCCACGCGGTGGAGCAGCGGCTGCGGGGCGACCGGCTGCCGGAGTGGCTGGCGGCCACGGATACGGTGCTCCTGGTGGACGACGAGATCTCCACCGGGAAGACCCTGCGCAACATGGTGGCGGAGCTGAAGGGGCGGTACCCCCAGCTGGCGGAGAAGCGGATCGTGGCCGCCTCCATCCTCGACCGGGTCTCCGGGGAGGACCGGCGGCTGCTGGAGGAGGCGGGGATCGGCAGCCAGTGCCTGGTCAGGCTCCCTCAGGAGGACTACGCCGCCCGGGTGGCGGAGCTGGAGGTGGCGGAGGCCCCTTTGGCGGAGCCGGTGACGGAAGTTTTCCACAGGGAGGCATTGGCGTGCGGAAACCTTTTGGATCCCAGACTGGGCCTGCCCATCGGGGCCTACCGGGAGAGCTGCGGCGAAATGGTCCGGGCCTTTCTGGCCGGGCCGGGCCGGACCATCCCGACGGACTGCCGGGCGGTGGTGCTGGGGACGGAGGAGTGTATGTACCCCGCCCTGCTGCTGGGTCGGGCGCTGGAGCGGGAGGGCCGTCAGGTCCGCTGCCACGCCACCACCAGGAGCCCCATCGGCGTCTGCGGCCGGCCGGGCTATCCCATCCGCTCCGGGGCGAAGCTGCCCAGCTTCTACGACGGGGCCCGGGCCACCTATCTCTACGACATGGAGGACTGTGACGTCATCGTCGTGGTCTCCGACACACAGACGGAGGGGACCGGGGCCCTGGCCTGTCTGCTGGGGGCCTTCCCGCCCCGGGCGGACCGGAAGGTCTACTACCTCCAGGGAGGGCAATATGTTTGGTACCTATGAGCCGCAGGACGTGGAGATCCTGCTGAAGGACATCACCGGGCTGGTGGAGCCGCTGCCCACGGCGGAGCGGGAGAAGCGCATCCAGAGCGGGGTGCATTATTCGGAGATGCTGCCCGTCGAGTACGAGCCCTCGCCGGCCTATCTGGCGGCCTACCACGACGCCCTGGAGCGCTACGCCCCCATGACCGCCGCGGCGGTGGCGGAGGTCTCCCGGCAGATCTGGCGGGACAAGGGGAAGGATGCCGTCCTGGTGTCCCTGGCCCGGGCGGGCACGTCCATCGGCGTGCTCATCAAGCGGTACATCGCCCGGTACCATCACGCCGACGTGAAGCACTACACCATCTCCATCATCCGGGGCAAGGGCATCGACTCCAACGCCATGGCCTTTCTGCTGGCCCGCCACCGGCCGGAGCAGCTCCAGTTCGTGGACGGCTGGACCGGCAAGGGGGCCATCCAGAAGGAGCTGGCCCGGGCCATGGAGGCCTACCCCGGCGTCAGCGCCGGCCTGGCCGTGCTCTCCGACCCGGCCTGGGTCGCCGAGAAGTGCGGGACCCACGACGACTTCCTCATCGCCAGCTCCTGCCTCAACGCCACGGTGTCCGGCCTGCTGAGCCGTACCGTCTGCCGGGCGGACCTCATGGGGCCCGGCGACTTCCACGGCGCGGCCTTCTACGCCCAGCTGCGGGACCGGGACCTCACCGGGCAGTTCATCGACACGGTGGCCGGGCACTTCCGGTCGGAGGACGGCGGGGAACGGGCGGAGGAGCCGCCCGCCGTCAGCGCCCTGGAGGAGGTGGAGGACCTGTGCCGGGCCTTTTCCATCTCCGACCGCAACCTGGTGAAGCCCGGCATCGGGGAGGCCACCCGGGTGCTGCTGCGGCGGATGCCCTGGAAGGTGCTGGTCCACAGTCTGGAGGACGAGGCCCATCTGGGCCATATCTACCAGCTGGCGAAGGAGAAGGGGGTGCCGCTGGTGGAGTACCCCCTGGTCCATTACCGGGCCTGCGGCCTGATCCGGCAGCTGGCCGACAGCTGAGCCATGGGACGGACGATTTTTGCCAGCGACCTGGACAACACCCTCCTGTTCTCCCATAAGCACGCCCTGGATGACGACCTCTGCGTGGAATATCTGGATGGAAAGCCCCAGGGCTATCTCCCCCCGGGGGCGCCGGCCTGCCTGGAGGCGCTGATGGCCCGGGCCCTCTTCATCCCCGTCACCAGCCGGTCGGTGGAGCAGTACCGCAGGATCTGCTTTCCCCGGCGGTGCCGCCCCCAATACGCGGTCACCACCAACGGCGGGCTGCTGCTGGCGGACGGGGAGATCGACCCGGACTGGCGGCGGGACTCCCTCCGGGCCATCCGCCCCTGGCGGGCGGCCCTGGAGGAGATGCTGGCGGCGCTGGAGGAGCGGTGTCCGGCCGGGCGCTTCCGGCTGGTGGACGGGATGTTCGCCTTTGCCGCCTGCGGCGACCCCCTGGAGGCCCGGGCGCTCCAGGCGCGGCTGGCCGGGGACACCGGCCTGGACGTGGCGGTCAGCGGGCGGAAGGTGTACTGCTTCCCGCCGCCGCTGAACAAGGGGGCGGCGGTCCGCAGGCTGCGGCAGCGGTTCGGGGCGGAGCGGGTGATCTGTGCCGGGGACAGCCCCATCGACCGGCCCATGCTGGAGCAGGCCGACGTGGCCATCGTGCCCCGGGAGGACCTGGCCGCCGGCCTCCCCCGCCGGAGACGGCTGCTCTGCGGACCGGAGGAGCGCTTTTCGGAATTTGTGCTGCGGCAGGCGGCGGCGCAGGTGGGGGCGAGGACGCCCGAGGGAAAGGAGCCCTGAGCATGGCAGACTACAGACAATATTTCCAGGCGGTGCTCCGCCCGCCCTCTGAGCACGCGGCGGAGGACTTCTTCATGCTCAGCGGGCGGTACGCCAATTTCCGGAAGGAGACCTGCTTCATCCGCTGCCTGAGCGGGTCCTCGTATGACGCCATGGTGGAGCGGCTGCGCCGGTGGGAGGGGGACGCCCGGGCCCGGCGCAGCGGCCATGTCTTCGTCCCCGCCTTCCCCAGACAGCCGGAGGGGGCGGAGCTGGAGCGGTATGTGGCCCTGTGCCGCCCGGAGAGCTGCCGGCTGCCCTTTTCCTTTGAGAACCAGATCCTGCAGGAGACCTTTGAGGCCGGCGTGGGAGAGGTCCAGGCGCTGTTCCGGCGGAGCCGGGGCAGGGCGGAGGCGTCCATCCTCCGCAACTTCACCGTCAAGCTGCTCTACTGGATCGACCTGTACTTTCCCCGCCTGTTCACGGAGACCCGGAAGATCGCCTGCTTTCCCAAGTTCGCCTGCTGCGGCACCGTAAAGCTGCCGGAGTACCTGTTCCTCTGCCTGCTCTACCGGCTGGGCTGCGACGTGCTGTATCTGGGCCGGGAGCGGGACGTCGGCGTGGAGGACCCGGAGCTGCTGCGGCTGTCGGTGCGCGTGGAGGCGCCGGAAGGGGAAAAGGCCCCGCCGGCCGCCGCTGCGGCGCCGGCTCCGTCCTCCGGCACCGCCGCCGTCCGGACCGCCGGAGCGCCCCGGACGGCGGCGGGGAGGTCCGCGCCGCCGCCGGGGTCCGTCCCGCCGCCGGCGCGGACGCCGCTGAGCTACGAGGAGCTTGCCAGGATGGCGTCGTCCGTGGTCATGCTGAAGGTCTTCGACGCCCGGGACCAGTGCTTCAAGACCGGCTCCGGCGTCATCATCCACGACTCCGGATACATCCTGACCAATTTCCACGTGGCGGCGGGGGGCCGCTACTACGGGGTCCTCCTGGAGGACGAGCCGGACGTGTTCTACACCGACGCGCTGATCAAGTACCACCAGGACCTGGACCTGGCCATCCTGCGGATAGAAAAGAGCAGAAGGCCCATCCCCGTGTACCGGGGGCCGTCCGCCCTGGTCAGGGGGCAGAAGGTGGTGGCCATCGGGAGCCCCCTGGGCCTGTTCAACACGGTCTCCGACGGCATCATCTCCGGGTTCCGGACCGTGGGAGCCCGGACCATGATCCAGTTCACGGCGCCCACCTCCCACGGCAGCAGCGGCGGCGCCCTGCTGGACCTGTACGGAAACCTGATCGGGATCATTACGGCGGGGTTCGACGATGGACAGAACCTCAACCTGGCGGTGGACCATCAGGCCATCCTGGCGTTTTCAGGGGGGCTGCTGTAGCGGACCGCGCGGTGGGCCCCCGCAGCTTCAAAAAACCGCCTTTTTCGGATGAAAAAGGCGGTTTTTCTGTTCCTTTGGCTGCACTGTCAGCCCCCAAGAGGCTGGTCCGGCCCGCAGGGGGTCAGCAGGGTGCCGGAGGGATCAAAGGTCAGAAGCTCGGGCCGGGAGACGGCGGTGAGGCCCGGCCACCGGCCCGCCGTCACGTCTTCATAGTAGGCCTCGCTGAGCAGGATGCTGCCGATGTGGAGGCTGTTGGGGATGCGGATGATCCGGGGACGGCCACGGTCGATACCGGTGCAGGTGCGGATACACATCTGGATAGCCTCCTTGTCGCTGGCCGCCACGCAGGGAATGCGGGCGGAGGCCAGGACGGTGGAGGTGATGCAGTTGGGGTACATCATCTCCGGGTCGATCTTGTCGAAAAAACGCTTGGTGATGACGTCGGCCAGGCCCACCCCCAGGGCGTTGCCGTGGCTCACGTCGCTCAGGTCCAGGAAGCAGGTCCGCTGGACCTTCACGCCCCCGTGGGCGTAGGGGGTGGAGAAGGTGCCGGTGATGTTGGGGTCCACCCCGGTGCCGGAGTAGTTCTTCCCCGTCTTGTCCACAATGAGCACGTCGCCCTCCCCCACCAGCAGGGAGGGCATGTGGTCAAAGGCCTCCTGGAGCAGCTCCGGCTCCCGGGTGAGGATGTCGCCTTTGTCGATGGCCTCCAGCTTCCAGGTCTGGTCGTAGGCATTCTCCAGGCAGGGGAGGGCAAAGAGGATGGGGGCCTTCTCCAGCACCACCCGGGCCATGGAGGGGATGTTGGCGGCGATCTTGCCCATGCCGTCAGCGTGGACCCGTTCGGCCCCCTTCTGCTTGCCCAGACCCACCGTCATCATCTTGCAGGGCCCGCTCTCATAGGGGCCCCGGAAGGCGTTGTGGGGCTTCAGACGGCAGGAAATGATGATGCCGTCGGCCTCATAGGCGTTCTTGTCCAGATACACCGGCATGCCGGTGTCGGAGGTGCCCAGCTCTACCACCTCCATGCTGGAGCGGATCTCACAGCCCATGGCCTCCGGGGTGATGCCGTAGCCCGCCAGGACCTCCAGCTGGCCCTCCGCCGTGGCGCCGCCGTGGCTGCCCATGGCGGGCACGATGAAAGGAGCGGCTCCCCGGGCCTTTACAAAGTCCACGATGGCCCGGGTGATGACGTCCACATTGGCGATGCCCCGGCTGCCGGCGGTGACGGCAATCTCCATGCCGGGCCGGACCTTGGAGCGGAAGGGCTCCCGGGAGAGCTGCTCCGTCACGGCCGCCGGGATGTCCGCCGGCGCTATGTGGGCGTGGTCGAAGGCCTGCTCCGCCCGGAACATCCGGGGGATGGGCACCCCGGCCAGCAGCTGGGAGACCACGCCGCCGCGTTTGATTTCCATAGTAAACACCTCCGATCAGGTGATGGGGGCGGGGTTGAAGATACACAGATCGTTGTGGAAGCCGTGCCGGTCGGACCAGGGCTCCTTCACGC
>CALWYC010000031.1 GCA_944385655.1 uncultured Intestinimonas sp.
ATCTCCGGGTCCAGCCGGTAGCCGTACTGCTCCAGGGCGGAGGTGGCGTTGCGGATGCCGCCGAAGGGGTTGACGATGCGCTTGAGGGGGGCGTCGGTCTGCAGGCCCACGATGACCTCGTTCTCCTTGTCGATGTAGCCGGGGGCAAAGTTGTCGATGCCGGAGACGGCGTGGGTCTCCACGTCGATGATGCCCTTTTTGATCTCCTCCAGGATCAGGGCCTCGGCCTTCTCCCACACCCTGGCGGTCTTGGGGGAGATGGGGGCCAGGAAGCTGTCATCCCCCTCGTAGGGGGTGTAGTTCTTCTGGATAAAGTTGCGCACGTTGACCAGGTGGCGCCACTCGCCGGTGCGGAAGCCCTTCCACGCAGTGCAGTTCACATCAATGCTCATGGTTCCCATTCCTTTCTCATTCGTCTCTCGTCCGGCGGCAGCGCTCGTTGAGCCGCCGCTCCCAGCCTTCCAGTTTCGTCTTGTCCATGGGGGGAACGCCCGCCAGGGGGTAGGGGATGCCCAGGGCCTCGTATTTGTGGGCCCCCAGGGTGTGGTAGGGGAGGAGCTCCACCTTCTCCACGCTGGGCAGGGTGGCGATATAGTCCCCCAGACCGGCCAGATGGTCCTCCCCGTCGGTGAGGCCGGGGACCACCACGTGGCGCACCCACATGGGGACGCCGGCCTGCCGCACTGCCTCCACGAAGGCCAGGGTGCGGTCCATGTCCTGCCCGGTGAGCCGCTGGTAGCCCTCTCGCCGGTGATGCTTCACGTCGTAGAGCACAAGGTCTGTGTTTTGCAGGATGGCGCCGTAGTCCCCCAGCCCAACGCCGGCGGTGTCCAGGCAGGTGTGGATCCCGGCGGCGCGGAGCCGGGAGAGCATCTCGGCCAGAAACTCCGGCTGCAAAAGGGGTTCCCCGCCGGAGAAGGTGACGCCGCCGCCCCGGGAGAAGTAGGGGCGGAAGCGCAGCAGCTTGGCGGTGAGGGCCTCCGGGGTGAACTCCGTGCCGCCGGCGGCCCAGGTGTCGGGATTGTGGCAGTAGCGGCACCGCAGGGAACAGCCCTGCAAAAACACCACCGCCCGCACGCCGGGGCCGTCCACCAGCCCCATGGACTCCACCGAGTGGATATGTCCGATCAAATGACGCTCCTTTCCGCCCGGAAAACAAAAAAGACCGTCCGGGCACCTTAAAGTGTGCCCAGACGGTCGGCAATTCAGGCATCATACTCCACGTGGTACGCCCACTTCCGTCAGTCATATGATGTGTTTTAACCATACAACAGGTTTCGGGAGGAAGTCAATGAAAAGTGGGGAGGGAAGGAGCGGATTCTCTGTTTTGACAAAAGATGTCCTCTCTGACGGGGGAAGGATTGTGCGGAACGCGGCGGAAAAACAGAGAATTGTGAAACCTGAGGCGGCCGGACTGTGATAGGATAGGTGAACACAGCGAGGAGGAGGAGAACGCCGTTGCTGAGAGAGATGGGCATCCTGCGGAAGCTGAGGGCCGGGGACCCGGCGGGCCTGGAGGGGCTTATGGAGGTCTACCTGCCCTATGTTTCCGTGATCGTCTGGAACATCCTCCGGGGCGCCATGACGGCGGAGGACGGGGAGGAGGTGGTCTCCGACGTGTTCCTGGCCGCCTGGGACCAGGCTGCGGATCTGCGACCCGGCCATGTGAAGAGCTGGCTTGGGGCGGTGGCCCGGCACAAGGCCCGGAACAAGCTCCGCCAGGCGGGGAAGACCCTGCCGCTGGAGGAAAATGTTCTGGAGCTCCCGGACCCGTCCGACCCGGCGGACCGCCTGACCCGGGCGGAGGAGCGGGAGCGGGTCCGACGGGCGGTGGAGGCCCTCCCGGATGGGGACCGGGAGATCTTCCTGCGGCACTACTACTACGCCCAGACGGTGCGGGAGATCGCCGCCGCCATGGGCCTCAAGGAGCCCACGGTGAAGACCAGGCTGCGGAGAGGCCGGGAAAAGCTGAAGGCCATGCTGACGAAAGGGGAGGAGACCGGTGAAGCGTGAGGTATTCGACCTGCTGGATGACTACGAGGAGGAGCGGCTGGACCTGGAGAGCGCCACGCCCCTCTCTGCCCGGCGCATCAGGGGCCGGACCATGAGCATGCTCAAGAGGAAAGAGGAGCGAAGACGTGCTCAGCACCATAGCCGCCTGCTGCGGGGACTGCTGGTGGCGGCGGCGGTGGGGGCGCTCTGCTGCGTCACAGCCCTTGCCGTCCTCAGCTCCCTGCGGGAGCTGGCCCGGGCAGACATGGGTATCTCGCCCGCAGCGCCCGTCCCGGAGTGGTCGGAGTACGAGACCGCCGGCCGGGAGGCGGGAGAGACGGGGCCCCGGGCAGAGCTGACGGCCGCCCTGTGCGCGGGGGAGCGGCTCTACGCCTATCTGGAGGCCGGGCCGGTGTCGGCGGATGTGGCGGCGGCTCTGGCGGAGAACGCGGCGGAGTACGAGTGGTGGCCAAGTGAGATCACTCTGTCCACCTGCAGCATCCTCCTGGAGCAGATGGGCTACGATCCGGAGACCCGGACCGCCCTGGTGAAGGTCTCCCTCGACAGCCAGGAGCTGGAGGAGGCGGAAGAGGTAGGCTTCACCCTCCAGCTCAGGAAAGACAGCCGGACAGAGCAGACCTATGGGGCGGTGGTCATTCCCATCACCGAGGGCCAGACCATCCGCTGCGAGGTAGACGTCCCCGTTGTAAATGCCACAGCTGATCTGGCGTCCAACCTGCATCCGGAAGATATCCCACTGCTCTCGGACTACGAGCTGGAGGCGCGCCTCACACGGCTCTCTATCGCTGTGGGGAAATTGGAGGTGGTGCTGGAGGCGCCCGATGCTGCTGAATGGCTGGCCGCCTCCGGCGCCGGGCAGATCCAGGGCAACTCCCGGGGCCTGCCGCCGGAGATCCAGGAGGGGTTCCTGCGGAGCCTCTACCTCAAGAGCTGGTCCGCGGGTGTCAATGAGGCCCTGGAGGGGATGACCCTCCACCTCCGGGACGGCACCTCGGTGGCAGTGGAAGACCTGCCCGTAGACGGCGCTGGTGGCTGGAGTGCGGCAGAGAATAAGCCGGCGCTGATGTACGACGGGACGGTCCGGTATGAATTTGTCCCGTCCCAGGCCCTGGACCTGAGCACGGCCCGGTCAGTGACCGTAGGCGGTGTGGAGTACGCCCTCCCGGCGGCAGAGTGGTCGGGGGAGTGAGGAAGGAAAACTGTGTTGCCCTTTGTCGTACGGCGGTAGTATAATGCCTGTTGGGCCGACCTTGCGGACGTGGTCCGCCGAACCAGGTCGGCCGAAAGGATGACTGAAAAAATGGAACGCAATTACGATAAAGAGCTGCTGGACTTCATTCAGGCCGCGCCCAGCGCCTATCACGTGATCGAGGAGCAGAAAAAGCGCCTGCTGGCGGAGGGCTATGAGCAGCTACTGGAGAGCGCAAACTGGACCATCCGGGCGGGAGGCAAGTACTTCGTCACCCGGAACGGATCGGCCATCATCGCCTTCCGGGTGCCGGAGGGGACGTTCCGGGGCTTTATGATCATGGCCAGCCACAGCGATTCCCCCATGCTGAAGATCAAGGAGAACCCGGAGATCACCGTGGAGAGGGCCTATCAGAAGCTCAACGTGGAGGTCTACGGTGGCGCTCTCTTGGCCCCCTGGTTCGACCGCCCCTTGTCGGTGGCGGGCCGGGTGCTGGTGCGGACGGAGCAGGGGGTGGCCGCCCGGCTGGTGAACGTGGACCGGGACCTGGTGCTCATCCCCAGTCTGGCCATCCACATGGACCGGAACGCCAACAGCGGCCACGAGTACAAGGTCCAGCGGGAGCTGCTGCCCCTCTACGGCATGGCGGAGGCGGAGCCTTTGCTGGAGACGGTGGCTGGGGCCTGCGGCGTGAAGGCGGAGGACATCCTGGGCCACGACCTCTTCGTCTACGACCGCCAGACGCCCAGCGTCTGGGGGGCGAGGGGGGAGTTTTTGTCCAGTCCCCGGCTGGACGACGTCCAGTGTGCCTTCTCCTCCCTGACCGGCTTCCTGGAGAGTGCGCCCGGGGAGAGCATCCCGGTCCACGTGGTCTTCGACAACGAGGAGATCGGCTCCTCCACCCGGCAGGGGGCGGCGTCCACCTTCCTGGAGGACACCCTCCGCCGGGTCGCCGCCGCCCTGGGCCTCACCGGGAGCGAGTACCTGCAAAGGCTGCCCCAGAGCTTCCTGCTCTCCGCCGACAACGCCCACGCCCTGCACCCCAACTACACGGACAAGTGCGATCCGGTCAACCGCCCCAAGCTGGGCGGCGGCGTGGTGCTCAAGTTCAGCGGGAACCAGAAGTACACCACCGACGCGGTCTCCGCCGCGGTGGTCCGCCTGCTGGCGGAGCGGGGCGGCGTGCGGCTCCAGACCTTCACCAACCACTCGGACCTCCCCGGCGGGACCACCCTGGGCAACCTCTCCGTCCAGCACGTGGCGGTGAAGACAGCCGACGTGGGCATCGCCCAGCTGGCCATGCACTCCCCCTACGAGACCTGCGGAAGCGGCGATACGGCGGAGCTGGTGGCCTTGGCCCGGACGCTCTTCTCCTCGGCGCTGACGGAGACCGGCGACGGCGTCTGCATCCTGGGCTCCAGATGACGGCTCCGCCATGCCCTGCGGAGCGCGGCGTGTAGAACGCTTGAATTTGATGCATACTCATTATATAATGGATGCGATACGGGAACGATCCTCGTGACGAAGGGGGCAGACATTGTGCAGATCGAATCTTTGCGGATCCGGAATTTCCGCGTGTTCAATGATGTGCGGATCGAAAACATTCCCCAGATGGCCGTGTTTATGGGGCAGAACGGGGCGGGAAAGACCACGTTTTTTGATGTGTTCGGCTTCCTGCACGACTGCCTGAACAACAATGTCCGCTCCGCCCTGGCCAAACGCGGCGGGTTCAGCGAGGTCATCTCCCGGGGACAGGAGGATGACATGCAGTTCGAGGTGAAGTTCCGTCCTTCGCCGGAGGAACCCGTCATCACCTACGAACTCACGATCAGCCTCAATGAGAAGCACACCCCTGTCGTCAAAAAAGAGGTCATGCGGTTCCGGCGCGGGCAGCACGGAGCGCCCTGGAAGATCCTCGACTTCGCCTTTGGGGAAGGGGTGGCGGCGGAGGGCGACCTCCGCTCCTATGAGGATGTGCAGATCGCCACCCGAACCCCCCAGCGCGTCTCCAGTCCGGACATTTTGGCGGTCAAGGGACTGGGCCAGTTCGAGAATTTTCCCGCCATCGCCTCCCTGCGGCGTCTGATCGAGGACTGGTATGTGTCCGACTTCCACATCGAGAGCGCACGGACCCGTCAGGAGGCCAATTACAGCGAGACCCTCTCCACCACGGGAGACAACCTGGCGCAGGTGGCGAAATTCCTGTACGACAACCACCGGGAGCGGTTCGATGAGATCCTGAACGCCATGCGGGAGCGGGTCCCGGGGGTGACCAACGTGGAGGCCAAGGTCACGGAGGACGGCTATGTGATCCTGCGTTTTCAGGACGACCACTTCAAGAATCCCTTTTCCTCCAAATTCGTATCCGACGGCACCATCAAAATGTTTACCTATCTGGTGCTGCTCAGCGATCCGAATCCCCACGCGCTGCTCTGCGTGGAGGAGCCGGAGAACCAGCTCTACCCGGAGCTGCTGCCGCAGCTGGCGGAGGAGTTCCGCCACTACTCGAACATCGGCGGACAGGTGTTCATTTCCACCCACTCTCCGGACTTCCTGAACGCGATCCATCTGGACGAGCTCTACTGCCTCGTGAAATCGGCCGGCTACACCAAGATCGTCCGTGCGTCCGATCTGCCACTGGTCGTCTCGCTGTGCCAGGAGGGCGACCTGCTGGGCTCTCTGTGGAGCCAGGGCATCCTGCTTGCCGAGGCGTCCAAGGCGGGGGGCAGGAGGGATGAAGCTCATATTCCTTTTGGAGGAGCCCTCCATGAAATACCTGCTGGATGAACTGCTCCCCCGCATCCTCCCGCCCGACGTCACCTTCCAGACCATCCCACACCACGGAAAGCGGGATCTCGAACGATCCATCCCACGGAAGCTGAGAGGCTGGAAGGAGCCGGGGGACATCCGGTTCGTGATCCTGCACGACCAGGACACGAAGGACTGCGTCAGCCTGAAGCAGGAGCTGCTGCAGCTGTGTGCGGTCACCGACCGGCCGTGCCTGGTGCGGATCGCCTGCCAGGAGATGGAGGCGTGGTACTTTGGGGATATCGATGCCCTGTGCGCGGCCTATGACCGGCCAAAGCTGAGAGAAGTGATCGGAAAGAAGAAGTTCCGTGTTCCGGACGCCATTCCGGACCCCAAGGAGGAGCTCTATAGGCTGATCCCCGAGCATCAGCAGATCTCCGGAGCCAAGCGGGTCGCCCCGCATATGGATATCGAGCGGAATACATCGGCCAGCTTCCAGCAGTTTGTGCGCGGCGTGCGCCGGCTGGCCTGCCAGTGACCGTCAGATGTGGTCCTCCCATATGAGAAAGGCCCCAAAGCCATATGCTTTGGGGCCTTTCAGCTTGTCGAAAAAGTAGAAGTGCTCCCAATTTTGTGCAAGAGCCTCGCAGAGTTCCGTCATCCGCAGATGACGGAATAAGATCAAATCTGTTTTTCCCGGGGACATGTGCCTCGGAAAAAACTCTGCTCAGGCCGCAAACGTGCGGCGCAGCCGCTTCGGCTGCGCCGTGCGCTGCAGCGGCCTGCATCACTTCGAAAAATGCTTGCATTTTAGAGAGGCTGTCGACTTTGTCGGCAGCCTCAAAGGCCCCAAAGCCGTATGCTTTGGGGCCTTTGCTCGTGTATGCCCCCGGTGGTGCCGGGGGCGTTTTGTTTGGTCGGGGGAGCGGTGCTGCCTCAGAAGAGGCCCCGGATGATGTCCGCGCACCGGTCGATCCCCAGGGTGCCGCTGTTGAGGGTGAGGTCGTAGTTCTGGGCGTGCCCCCACTTCATGTCGGTGTAGAACCGGTGGTAGGCCGCCCGGCGCTTGTCCTTCTCCCGCAGGCGCTGCTCCGGGGAGGCCTCACGCTCCCCGTATTCCTCCACGATACGCCTGGCCCGGAACTTCATGTCGGCGTGGATGAACACCCGCAGGCAGTCCGCCTTGTCCTGGAGGATGTAGTCGGCGCAGCGGCCCACGATGACGCAGGGGCCCTGCTCGGCCAGCTCGGTGATGACCTGATACTGGACCTTCCAGAGGTAGTCGGCGTTGTTGGGCTCGCCGTACCGGTGGGAAAAGGCGGAGGCCAGGAACCCGCCGGGGGCGGACTCCCCGGTATCCTCGATGTAGACCTCGCTGAACCCGCTCTTGGCCGCCAGCTTCTGAATGAGCTCCCGGTCATAGCAGGGGATGCCCGGGGCCTCCGCCGTCCGTTTGCCGATGGTGCGGCCGCCGCTCCCAAACTCACGGCTGATGGTGATGATGCGGTTTTTCATAACGATCCCTCCTCAGGCCGTCTCGCACTGTCCGGCGGACAGCTGGCGGGCATGGCCTTTCTTCAGATGATGCCGTTCATATAAAAGCAGCGCCAGGGAGAGCAGGAACGCCAGGCCGTCGGCCACGGGCCCGGTCCACAGAACGCCCTCCACCCCCAGGAAGGTGGGGAGGATCAGGGCGGCGGGCACGAAGAAGATGATCTGCCGCGCCAGGGAGAGGACCGCCGACTTCACCGGCTTGCCCACCGCCTGGAGATACACCGCCGCGATGGTCTGGAAGCCGGTGAGGGGGCAGAGCATCAGGAAGATGCGGAAGGCCTTGACGGCGAACTCGTTGTAGAGGCCCTCCTCGGAGCCGAAGAGGACGACCACGCTCATGGGGGCGAACTGGAAGAGGAGGAAGGCCAGGACGGAGATCACCTCCGACGCGATGAGGGAGAGCTCCAGGGCCTTCTTGACCCGGTCGTACCGCTTGGCGCCGTAGTTGTAGCCCAGGATGGGCTGGGTGCCGGTGGCGATGCCCAGCAGGATGGAGATCATGATCTGGTTGACCTTCATCACGATGCCGGTGGCCGTCAGCGGGATCTCAGCGCCGTAGACGGAGGAGGCGCCGTAGATGGCCAGCAGGTTGTTGGTCAGGGCCATGACGATGGTGATGGCGAATTGGGTGATGAAGCTGCTCAGACCGAAGGTGACGATGTTCCCGCAGGTCTTTGCCTTCAGCCGGAGGGCGGCGGCGTTGAGGCGGACGGTCTGGAAGCGGGGGACATAGGCGACCGACACCAGGAAGGAGGCCACCTGCCCGATAACGGTGGCGATGGCAGCGCCCCGCACCCCCATATGAAAGACGAAGATGAAGACCGGGTCCAGAATGACGTTGAGGATGGCGCCGATGACCATGGAGCCCATGGCGTACTTGGGGCTGCCGTCGGCCCGGATCATGGAGTTGATGGCGGCGGAGATCATCATGAAGGGGAGGCCCAGGCCGATGACCCAGCCGTACTCCAGGGCGTAGTCCCGCAGCACGTCGGTGGCGCCGAACAGGGTGAGGACGGGGTCGATGAACACGAGAAAGACCGCCGCCAGCAGGACGCTCACCACCACCACCAGGGTGACCGCGTTGCCCACGCCCTTCCGGGCGGCCTCGCCCTCCCCCTCGCCCAGCTTCAGGCTCAGGTAGGCCGTCCCGCCGTTGCCGATCATCATGGAGAGGGCCAGGGCGATGATGGTGATGGGGAAGACCACGTTGGTGGCGCCGTTGCCCAGATAGCCCACGCCCCAGCCGATGAAGATCTGGTCCACGATGTTGTAGAGGGAGTTCACCAGCAGGGCGATGACGCTGGGAACGGCGAATTTCAGGATGAGCCGCCCGATGGGCTCGGTGGCAAAGGGACTGTGCGCTTCAGATGCTGCTTGTTCCATTGGAAACTGCTCCTTTCAGAAAATAAGTAATTAGTTACCTATTTGGACAAAAAGCAGGCAGCGGGCCGGGCGGAGGCCGCGGCGCACTGCCGGGGGAGGGGGGATCTCACTCTGCGTCGATGTTTTTCAGGATCATGTCGGCCAGCCGCACCAGCTCCTGCCGCTGGGGCTCGGTCAGCGTCCTGCACAGCTCGGCAAAGACCTCGCTGTCCTGTTCCAGGATCATATTGTGGATACCGGCGGAACGCTGGGTGCAGGAGATCTTTTTGTAGCGCCGGTCGGCGGCGCTGGGGGCGCAGCGGATGAAGCCCTTGCTCTCCAGCCGCTGCAGGTGCTTGGTCATGGCGGGATGGGTCACGCGCTCCAGCCGTTCCAGGTCGTTCTGGTGGATCTCCGTCTCCCCGGCGGCCTCCAGGCGGCTGATGGAGCCCAGGATCCGCAGCTGGACGGAGGTCAGTCCCAGGTCGGCGGCCTTCTCGTCCAGCTTTTTCCGAAAAGCCCGGTTGATGATGGCGATCTTCAGCCCGAAGGGCATCATAGCCGTCAGTCCTCTCTTGCTGTCATATAAGTAACTAATTACCTATTATACACGCCATCCCCCAAATGTCAAGAAGCCCCGTGAAAGGGCCGCCGAAGGACGGCTCTTCCACGGGGCAGGGAAGCGTGCGGCCGGATATCACCCCAGGTCCGCGCCGAAGACCTGGATGTGGTGGGCCATGGCGGCCTGGGCGGCATCGGCATCCCCCAGGCGCACCGCCTCATAGATGTGCCGGTGCATGTCCAGGATGCGGCGGCACATGTCCCGGTTCTCCTCGGGGGTCTGCTCCTGAATGGCCTGGCGTATCCGGGGCTCCACCAGGTTGCTCATGACCTGGGTGAGGATGTAGGCCACCTCGTTTTTCCCGGCCTTGGCCAGTCGGCCGTGGAAGGCGCCGTCCAGGCGGATAAAGGCGCTGTAGTCCCCCTCCCGGAGGAAGGTGTCGCCGTCCGCCAGGATCTGCCGGAGGGCCTTGATGTCGTCCTCCGTGTGCCGCTGGGCAGCCCACCGGGCCACCGCCGTGTCGTTGTGGGAGCGGTATTCCACCAGCTCCGCCATGGTGACTCTGCTGGCCTGAAGCACCACCTCCAGAGACTGCTCCACACCGTCGGTGCCCAGCTCCTGGACGATGGCGCCGTTGGTGCCGGGAACGGTGCGGATGAAGCCCGCCCGCTCCAGCATCCGCAGGGCCTCCCGGATGGTGGGGCGGCTGCGCTGGAGCATGGTCATCAGGCTGCGCTCCGAGGGCAGCCGGTCTCCGGGCTTGAACTGCCCGCCGATGATGAGCCCCTTGATCTGCTCATAGATGGCCTCGCTGGCCCGCTGGGTGGCCACCGGATGGAGCTGGGGAAGGGTGCTCTCTATCTTCAGATCCTCTTTCATGTCTTATCTGACTCCTGCCTGTCGTATTTCCGGGGCCGCGCCGGCCGGAAAGGGTCCTCTTTAGTTTAACATAAATTTCTGCTCACCTCAATGTCAAATTGTATTTATGCAACTCTGACAAAAAAGACGGCTTGATTTCTCCCTGCAGAGCATTGACAGAACAAAAGCTGACTTTTATAATCTAGTTATCTGGCAAGACCAGTTAACTAGGAGATTGCGGAGGGCAGCGGAATGATCACACTGGGCATCGACATCGGCTCCACCACCTCCAAGTGCGTGCTGTTGGAGGACGGGAACAGGATCGCGGCCACCGCGCTGGTATCGGCCGGCATCGGCACCGGCGGCGCGGAGGAGGCCTATCGCCGGGTCCTGACCGCGGCGGGCGTGGACGAGGGGGCGGTGGCCCGGAAGATGGCCACCGGCTATGGCCGCAAGCGCTGGCCGGCGGCGGACGGGGAGCTCAGCGAGCTCACCGCCCACGCCCTGGGGTGCCACTACCTGCTGCCCGGCGTCCGCACCGTCATCGACATCGGTGGGCAGGACGCCAAGGTCATCTCCCTGGACGGCCAGGGGCGGATGAGCGGCTTCGTCATGAACGACAAGTGCGCCGCCGGCACCGGCCGCTTCCTGGAGGTGATGGCGGGGATCCTGAAGGTGGAGGTGGGCGAGCTGGCTGCCATGGCGGCCAGGGCCCGGGCGCCGGCGCCGGTCTCCAGCACCTGCACCGTCTTCGCCGAGTCGGAGGTCATCTCCCAGCTGGCCAACGGCGCCGCCCGGGAGGACGTGGTGGCCGGGATCTGCCGCTCGGTGGCGGCCCGGGTGGGCGCGCTGGCCCGCCGGGCGGGCGTCCGGGAGCCGGTGTGCATGAGCGGCGGCGTGGCCGCCAACGACGGGGTCCGCAGGGCCCTGGAGGAGGTCCTGGGCGTGCCGGTGACCACCTTCCCCCAGGCCCAGCTGGCCGGCGCTCTGGGCGCCGCCCTGTGGGCCTGGCAGACCGCAGAACACAAGGAAATGACATAAGGAGGATGAGTGAGATGGCGGAAGAAGTCAAACAGGTACGCAAGCCCCCCGATCCAAACTCGGCCAAGTACAAGCTGGGGCAGATCGCGGCCAAGGCCTACACCGATGTGATCGAGGCCAAGGCCCGGGGGGAGAAGATCGGCTGGGTGTCCAGCAACTTCCCCGTGGAGATCCCGGAGACCCTGGGCATCCCGGTGTGCTATCCGGAGAACCAGGCGGCGGCCATCGCCGCCCGGGGCGGCGGTGAGCGGCTGTGCCAGGAGGCGGAGGGGGACGGCTACTCCAACGACATCTGCGCCTACGCCCGCATCAGCCTGGCCTACGCCAAGCTGGGCTCGGCGCCGGAGCAGGACATGCCCCTGCCCGATTTCGTCCTGTGCTGCAGCAACATCTGCGACTGCATGATCAAATGGTATGAAAACCTGTCCCGGGAGCTGAATATCCCCCTCATCATGCTGGATATCCCCTTCAACCCGGACTATGAGGTCTCCGACGCCGAGGTGGCCTACGTGAAGGGCCAGTTCCTGGCGGCCATCCGCCAGATGGAGGAGCTCACCGGCAAGAAGTGGACGGAGGAGAAGTTTCAGGAGGTCATGAAGAATTCCTGCCGCACCAGCCGGGCCTGGCTGGAGGCCACCTCCTGCGCCAAGTACACCCCCAGCCCCTTCAACGGCTTCGATCTGCTCAACCACATGGCGGTGATGGTCACCGCCCGTGGCAAGGCGGAGGCCGCCGACGCCATGGAGACCCTCCTCAAGGAGTACCAGGAGAACCACGAGACCGGCAAGAGCACCTTCCGCGGGGAGGAGAAGTACCGCATCATGTTCGAGGGCATCGCCTGCTGGCCCTGGCTGCGGGTGACCTCCACCGGGCTGAAGAGCCGGGGCATCAACATGGTGACCACCATCTACGCCGACGCCTTCGGGTTCATTTACGACGACTTTGACGGTATGATCCGGGCCTACTGCAAGGTGCCCAACGCCATCAATCTGGAGCTGGCCCGGGACAAGCGGGTGAAGCTCTGCAAGGCCAACAGCGTGGAGGGCCTGCTGGTCCACGTCAACCGGTCCTGCAAGCTGTGGAGCGGCTTCATGAACGAGATGAGCCGCCAGATCGGAGCGGAGTGCGATATCCCCGTGGTCTCCTTTGACGGCGACCAGGCCGATCCCCGGAACTTCTCCGAGGCCCAGTATGACACCCGTGTCCAGGGCCTCATGGAGATCATGGAAGCCAGGAAAGGAGGCGAGGGCGCATGAATACGCAGGAGCTGTTCGAGACCTTCCGCGACGCGGCCGCCCACCCCAAAAAGCAGCTGGACGCCTATCTGGCGGCGGGGGAGAAGGTGGTCCTCACCGCCCCGGTCTACGTGCCGGAGGAGATCATCCACGCCATGGGTCTGGTGCCCATGGGGGCCTGGGGGGCCGACCTGCCCCTGGCCCGGTCAAAGGAGTATTTCCCCGCCTTCATCTGCTCCATCATGCAGTCCATCCTGGAGCTGGGCATCCGGGGAGAGTACGATGGGGCTTCTGCCATCGTGATCCCCTCCCTGTGCGACTCCCTCAAGTGCCTGGGGGAGAACTGGAAGTACGCCGTGCCGACCATCCCCTTCATCCCCATGACCTATCCCCAGAACCGCTGGGGCGAGGTGGGCACCGCCTTTACCAAAGCGGGCTATGAGCGGGTCATCGCCGACCTGGAGAAGGCCACCGGCGCCAAGTTTGACGAGGAGAAGCTGACCGCCTCCATCCGGGTGTATAACCGCCATAACGACGCCATGCGCCGGCTGGCGGCCGCCCTGCCCCGCCACCCGGAGGTCACCGCCCGGCAGCGCAGCGACCTATTCAAGAGTGCCTTCTTTATGAAAAAGGAGACCCACACCGCCCTGGTGGAGGAGCTGCTGGGACAGTGGGGCGAGGGGAGCCAGGCCGGGGAGAAGGTGCCGGTGATGACCACCGGCATCCTGTGCGACAGCCCCGCCCTGCTGGACATCTTCGACGAGCTGGGGCTCCGGATCGTGGCCGACGACGTGGCCGCCGAGAGCCGGCAGTACCGCACCGATACCCCCGACGGCCTGGCGCCCCTGGACGCCCTGAGCGAGAAGTTCGCTCGGATGGGCCTGTGCTCCGTGCTCTACCACCCCAAGAAGGAGCGGCTGGAGTACATCGCCAAGACTGCCAAGGAGAAGGGCGCCAAGGGTGTCATCGTGGTCCTGACCAAATTCTGCGACCCCGAGGAATTCGATTACCCCCTCCTGAAAAAGGCCTGCTCCGCCACCGGGCTCCCTGTGGCCCTGGTCGAGGTGGACCGGCAGATGGAGGACTTTGAACAGGCGAGGACTTTGTTGGAAGCGTTTAAGGTGATGTTGGTATAAAAACAATAAAGGAGAGGAAGGACCATGACAGAGCAAAAAAAGGCCCAGTTTTCCGGCAGGGAAAAAGATCAACAGATGGATGAACACCTCAGAGAACGCTATTACAGTGAGGATGGCCGAAAAAGCCGGAAGCGCAATGTTAGGATCGGGTTTTGCATCACGCTGGTGATTCTGCTGGTAGCGTCTTTTCTGAACTGGGGCATTATCACCGGATGGGGAAATACCCGCATCGACCGCATTAAGTTAATCGGTACGGATGGTGCAGAATACAGTGCCCTAGTCTATGTTCCTCAAAATGCTACAAACAAAACCCCTGCTCCTGCACTTCTCTGTTTTCATGGCAATGCTGGTAATGCTAAAAATCATGAGTCATGGTCAATGGAATTTGCTCGCCGCGGGTTTGTCGTTCTTTCTGTGGATCAATTTGGCGCGGGCAACTCCCAGGGACATTTTGACGGTGGACAATCTGGACCACTAAGCGAGGAGTCACTGACTGCTGTCGCGAAGATGTTTACGGAATATCTGCTTACAATGCCCATTGTCGACACGGAAAATGTGATTTTCTCCGGCCATTCCATGGGTAGTACCTCTGCCGTTGCCATGGGGTCGACTTTTACAGAGAACTGCAGAGCCATCATTTGAGCCTCTCCGGTGATTCTTTTGGATGATGGTTCTCCGTATAAAGAGGCTTGGGATAACTACACCGGCAACTATGTTGACCTCACCGGTCTTGTAGAAAGTACTGTGGAGGAGAAGAGCGCCGAAGGGTTGGCCATGCTGCAAAAACGTCCTGGATATGAGGATGCCACTTCCTTTGAGTTGGGCACAGTCTATGGTTCTTTCGAAGAAGGTACGGCTTATGTAGCAATTTTAGAGCCCAACCGTATTCATGAAGCAGCATTTGTCAGTACACAGACCATTGGCAATATTCTTAAATATGCGATGGAGGCGATAAACGACGCCGTACCCAATCCCATTGATTATAATAACCAGATCTGGGTCTACAAGGATTATACCGGCCTGTTTGGAATTTTTGCTTTTGGTGCATTTATCTGTGCCCTCGCTCTCCTGTTAATTGAGGAAGTTCCCGCGTTTAACGGTGTAAAACGTCCCATTCCCAGAAATATCGGACTTCGCAAAGTAGGCCTGGGCATCAGTGTTATTCTTGCTATTATATTCCCTTACATTGTACTTAAAACAGACGCCTTTGGGATTATCGGCGGTAGATTTTTTACCAATCTGAAGAGTTGGGGCTTCCAGATGGGTTACTCGAATATGGCGTTTGGCGTATTGATTGGACTTAATCTGCTTGGCATTTTGGGCTTTCTCCTGTACGCCTTTACCGACGGAAGACACCATAAGTTGAATATCGGTGACCTTGGGCTCACTCCCGAAAAATATGACGTACTTTCCACAGGAAACGAGAGAGTACGCTCTATCGTGGGCATGATTATACGGACGCTCGCACTGGCGGCTGTCGTGATTGCTATTGCCTGGGGCTATGCACAGTTGCAAAGCACAGTCCTTGGGACAGATTTTTATGCATGGTTCTTTGGTGTCAAGGATATTCCGCTCAACAAAATTCCTTACTATCTAAACTACATTTTGGTGTGGATCATTTGTTTTATCGTAGCCAGCTTTTCTATCAATGTTGAACGCCGACTTCCTACAACCGGAAAAGAATGGGTTGATATTCTGGTAGCTATCGTATTCAATGTTATCTTGGCGACTTTCACCATTGTTGTTGTCATTGCGGTGAAATGGCATCTCCAAACGATTGGAAGTCCCGCAGATACAAATGCCATTTGGAACATGGGAGTCGATATACAGCGTATCTGGGGAATGCCCGTCGGTATGGCTGTAGGTGTAGGAGGGTCTACGTTCCTCTATCGTAAAACTGGGAATACTTGGTTGAGTGCAATTTTGATGGGTACGGTTGCAGCACTTATGTGCGTTACGTTTGGTGGAACTAGATTCCATTTCCTCACGTATTATGTAGCATAAAAACTGAGAATGCAATTTACATTTAGCAGATTTCGTGCCCCGCCTTCGGGCGGGGCACACATAAAGCAAAACTGGTCTGACCAGCTACTTGATAAGGAGGATATCATGGAAACTGTCAAACGCCCCCTGGAGGGCGTCAAAGTGGTGGAGCTTGCCACCTTTATCGCCGCGCCTTCCTGCGCCCGTTATCTGGCCGACCTGGGCGCCCAGGTCGTGAAGGTGGAGGCCCCCGGCGGCGATCCCCTGCGCTACACCGCCATCAACGAGGGCCGGCCCACCGGCGACTATGAGAACATCAGCTTCGACCTGGACAACGCCAACAAGGAGGGCATCTGCCTCAACACCAAGTCCCCCGAGGGCCGGGAGGCTCTGGAGAAGCTCATCGCCCAGGCCGACGTCTTCATCACCAACATCCGCCACAAGTCCCTGGTGAAGTCCGGCCTGGACTACGAGACCCTGAAGGTCAAGTATCCCAAGCTGGTCATGGGCTACGTCACCGGCTACGGCGAGGAGGGCCCCGACAAGGACCTGCCCGGCTTCGACTTCACCGCCTTTGCCGCCCGGGGCGGCATCCTGGGCACCCTCATGGACAAGGACTCCACCCCCATGCTCACCATCCCCGGCTTCGGCGACCATCCCGTGGGCCTCTACCTGGCCAACGGCATCCTGGCCGCCCTCTACCGGGCCCGGGAGACCGGCCGGGGCGACAAGGTCTCCGTGAGCCTCTTCCACAGTGCCATCTGGGCCGTCTCCGTCATGCTCCAGAGCGCCCAGTACGGCATGCCCGCCACCCGTTACCCCATGTCCCGCAAGGACACCGCCAACCCCTTCACCGTGGTGCACAAAACCAAGGACGGCCGCTGGATCCAGTTTGCCGCCCCCGCCTACAACGCCATGTACGACCGCTTCGTCACCGCGCTGGGCCTGCCCGAGCTGGTGGGCGATCCCCGCTACTTCCCCCAGGCCAATCTCCAGGCCAACCTCCACGAGTTCTACGATCTGCTGGTGGACCAGGTGGCCACCCGCACCCTGGACGAGTGGTGCCAGGCCTTCAAGGAGGCCGACATCCCCTACGCCGTGGCTCAGACCTGGGACGAGCTGCTCCAGGACGAGCAGGCCTGGGCGGCCCACTGCTTCTATCAGAAGCACTACCCCACCGG
>CALWYC010000032.1 GCA_944385655.1 uncultured Intestinimonas sp.
ATGCGCACCAGGGCGGAGCGGTTGGAGGCCGACCAGGCCAGGTAGCAGGGGGCCTCGTAGCCGGGCACCAGCCGCTTATAGGAGTTCACCAGGGGATTGGTGATGGCGGCAAAGCCCCGGACGTGGTAGAGGATGCCGGCGATGAAGGAGTAGGCCTCCTTGGAGAGGCCCCGCTCCCCGTCGGGATCGTAGAAGGCGTTCTTCCCGTCCCGGAAGAGGGACATGTTGGTGTGCATGCCGGAGCCGGCCACGCCGAAGATGGGCTTGGGCATGAAGGTGGCGTGGAGGCCGTTCTTCTGGGCCAGGGTCTTGACCGCCAGCTTGAAGGTCATGATGTTGTCGGCGGCGTGGAGGGCCTCCTCATACTTGAAGTCGATCTCGTGCTGGCCCTGGGCGCACTCGTGGTGGCTGGCCTCGATCTCGAACTTCATGGCCTCCAGGGCCATGCAGATCTCCCGGCGGGTGGACTCGCCGTGGTCCAGGGGGCCCAGGTCGAAGTAACCCGCCTCGTCGTTGGTCTTGGTGGTGGGCTTGCCCTCGTCGTCGGTCTGGAAGAGGAAGAACTCCGCCTCAGGCCCCACGTTGAAGGCGTCATAGCCCATGTCCCGGGCCTTCTGGAGGGCCCGCTTGAGGACATACCGGGGATCGCCGGCGAAGGGCGTGCCGTCGGTGTTGTGGACGTCGCAGATGAGCCGGGCCACCTTGCCGTGGCTGGGCCGCCAGGGGAACACCCGGAAGGACTTCAGATCGGGGTAGAGATACTGGTCGGACTCGTCGATGCGGACGAAGCCCTCGATGGAGGAGCCGTCGAACATGCACTGATTGTTGACCGCCTTTTCGATCTGGGAGGCGGTGATGGCCACGTTCTTGAGCTGGCCGAAGATGTCGGTGAACTGCAGGCGGATGAACTCGATGTCCTCCTCCTTCACGCGGCGGATGATGTCTTCCTTGGTGTGGGCCATGACTTGTGTATCCCCTTCCTCAATGATGGCTGCCGGGCCGCCGCCCGGATAGCAGAGAAGGCGCTCCCCCCTCATCGGGTGGAACGCCTCCGTTCACAACTGATGATTCTGAGTATATCGACTTTTTCCGTACTCTGTCAAGGTAAAGTCGTGCCTGCGGTGGATTTTTGTGGCAAATGGCGGGGCCGGGCCCGGCGGAGGCCCTCCGGCTTATACATTTTTCCGCCCCTCACCGGCCCCAGAAGGCGGCGATCTCCGCCGCCCGGGCCAGACCCTGGTCATAGCCGTCCTGCCACAGGGCCCGGATCTTCCCCAGGTCCCGCTCCACCCGGGAGAAGCCCCGGGTGTTCTCCGGGGCGATGAGGAGGACCTTTCCCTCTTTTTCCAGCCGGAAAAGCGCCTCCCGGCAGGCGTTGTACCGCTCCGCCCGGGTGCGCATGGTCTCGCAGAACTTCGGATAGCGGCGGTAGCGCAGGTCGATGAGCCGCTGGAGGCTCTCCGGCTGTCGGCGGTAGCTCCGCTCCCGGGTCAGCACCACCACCACCCGGTCGCAGCCCATGTCAAAGGCCCGCTGCCAGGGGATGCCGTCGGAGGAGCCGCCGTCCAGGCAGGGCATGCCGTCCAGGCGATAGATGGGAAAGAGCAGCGGCATGGCGCAGGTGGCCTGGAGGAGCAGGAATTTGTCGTCCCGCCGTGGCACCGGCAGGTACGCCGCCCCGCCCGTCTCCAGGTTGGTCACCACCGCCTCCACCTCTCCGGGAAAGGCGGCAAAGGTGTCGTAATCAAAGGGCACCAGCCGGTTGGGGATGTCCTCGTAGGTAAAGCGCAGGCCGAAATAGCAGCGGTTGGAGGGCTTGAGCAGGTTCCCCATCCCCATGTACCGCTTGTCGTTGGCGTATTTGGTCAAAATCTCCAGGTTGCGGCCCTTCTGCCGGGAGACGTAGCTCACGCCGTAGGCGATGCCCGCCGAGACGCCGATGACGTAGTCGGGCAGCAGGTCCCGCTCCAGCAGGGCGTCGCAGACACCGCTGGAAAAAATGGTGCGGAGGGCGCCGCCCTCCAGCACGATGCCGGTCTTCATGGTATCACTCCTCGTCGCCTTATTATACGCCCCTTCTCCCTAAAATGCAAAGCCGCCCTCCGCACTTGCGCCGGCCGCCCCCTTTGATTATAATAGGAGAGAAACCACCCGCCCGGAGGATCGCTCCCCGGCGGGTCCATGAAATGGAGGCACGTTCATGCTCAAAGGACGTTCCAGCGGCCTGCTCCTGCCCATCTTCTCCCTGCCCGGCGACTACGGCGTCGGCACCCTGGGCGACAGCGCCCGGCAGTTCATCGACTTTCTGGCCGCGGCCAGACAGCACACCTGGCAGATCCTCCCCCTGGTCCCGCCGGGGAGCGGCGACTCCCCCTACATGTCCCCCTCCGCCTTTGCCGGCAACCCCTGGCTGCTGGACCTGGAGGAGTTCGTCCAGCGGGGGCTCCTCACCCGGGCCGAACTGGATTCCGCCCGCTACCCCGACCCCGACCGGGTCAATTACGACTGGCTCCGGGAGAACCGTCCCCCCCTGCTCCGCGCCGCCTGGCGCCGGGACACCGACACCGCCGCCCGGGCCGCCTTCCTGAAGGAACAGGCCGACTGGCTCCCCGACCACGCCCTCTTCTCCGCCATCCACGAGAAGCTGGGCCTCCCCCTCTCCCAGTGGCCCGACGACATCCGCCGCCGGGAGCCCGAGGCCATGGCCCGCTGGAGTCGGGAGCTCTCCGACGAGGTGGACTACCAGGTCTTCCTCCAGTACCACTTCTTCCGCCAGTGGAAGGCGCTGAAAGACTACGCCAACCAAAAGGATATTGCCATCATGGGCGACCTGCCCATCTACGTCTCCGCCGACAGCGTGGAGGTGTGGGCCCAGCCCCAGCTCTTCCAGATGGACGAGGACTTCGTGCCCTCTGCCGTGGCCGGCGTCCCCCCGGATGCCTTCTCCGACGTGGGCCAGTACTGGGGCAACCCCCTCTACGACTGGGCCGGGCATAAAAAAGAGCTCTTCGACTGGTGGACCCGGCGGCTCCAGAACGCCGCCCTCCTCTATGACCGGCTGCGCATCGACCACTTCCGAGGCTTCCACACCTACTGGGCCATCCCCGCCTCCTCCTCTGTGGCCAAGGACGGCAAATGGGAGAAGGGCCCCGGCCAGGCCCTGCTGGACCACTTCGCCAGGGAGGTCCCCCAGCTGGAGCTCATCGCCGAGGACCTGGGCGTCCTGGACGACGACGTGTGGCAGTTCATCCACAACTCCGGCATCCCCGGCATGAAGATCCTGGTCTTCGCCTTTGACGCCGACGGGGAGAGCTCCTACCTCCCCCACAACTGTCCCAAGGACTCGGTGGTCTACACCGGCACCCACGACACCCCCACCTTCGTCCAGTGGCTCTTCGACGAGGCCACCCCCGCCCAGCGGGACTTCGCCTCCGACTACCTGCGGCTCCGGGCCGAGGAGGGCTTCGGCTGGGGGGCCATCTGCGGCGCCTGGATGTGTCCCAGCGCTTTGGCCATCGCCCCCCTCCAGGACGTGCTGGGCCTGGGCGCCGACGCCCGGGTCAACTTCCCCGGCACCGCCGGACCAGAGAACTGGTCCTGGCGGGTCCGCGCCGCCGCCCTCAACCCCGACGTCTCCGGCAAGCTGGCCCACATCACCCGGACCTACCGCCGGGGCTAAGGATACATTCATTCATAAAAACGAGGCGCTCCCCTCAAGGGAAAGCGCCTCGTTTTCTTACAAATAACAGCCCTCAGAGCCCGTTGATGAAATCCGCCGCCGCCTGGTAATCCGCCTGGGACGCGCCGATGATGTGGACCGTGGTCCCGTCGGAGAGGTCGAGGCGCACATGGGCCTCCTCCGCCCCGCCGACCACGAAGGTGACGGTATGGGCCGTTCCGCCGGCAGACTCCAGCCGGACCGCAGCCTCAAAGCCCGGGGCGCTGTTCGCCCGGTCGGGCTCCTCCTCCGATGCCCCGGCGAAGGAGAGCCGGGCCAGCAGCCCCTTCAGCTCCGCCGCCTGCGCACCCTCCAGCGTCAGGGTCCGGCCGTCCTGTCGGGTGGCCCGGACCGTCTCATAGCTCTCCAGGTCCCCCACATAGTCGGCCAGGGTCGGCCTGGCCTCCGCCGGCCGCCCCCGCCAGAGGAGCAGGGCCGCCAAAAGGAGGACCACGATCCCCGCCAGCAGCCAGAGGTATTTGTTTCCCGCTTTGCAGCCCCTCGTCATGGCGCCCACACTTCTTTCTTTTTTATATGTGTATAGTATAACACATTGGGGGGGCTTGTCCATCGTTATGGCTCTGATCCCCGCCGCCGGAGGAGCCACGACACCCCCCGGCAGCACAGGAACACGCCCCCGGCGAAGAGGGCCAGCATCAAAAAGCCGAAGAGGAAGGCCGCCGCCGCGCCGCTCAGGTAGCGGAGCCCCCAGCCCAGGCCGTGGACGAAGAAGCCGGCAAAGCCCACCACCCAGGCCATGGCTCCCGCCCCCACGCTCAGCACCCCGGCCACGCCGGCCCCGGTGATGAGGGTGAGAAAGCACAGCAGAAGGCCCCCCGCCAGGGCCACGCCCCCCACCGTCAGCGGGATGGCGATGGGCGCCGCGCAAAGGGCCAGCACGATGAGCCACACCGGCCGCCGCCGGCCCTGAGGCGCCGGGGCCTCCCACCCGCCGTTCGGTACCCTTCCGTCTGTGATCGCCTGCATGATCATCCTTCCTTTCCTTGTTTCTGTGGCCATCATACCCCAACTTTCTGAAAGACCGGAAAAGGAAAGATGAAGATCTTCTTAAATCTTTCCGGAACCGGAAAGTCTTTCCGTCAAAATACCATTGAAATCCACTAGGATTTATGGTATTTTCTTTACAGATTTGTCAGTTGTAAAATCTGTCGATTTGTTATAGTATATAAGGTACGAAAAAATGCGCCCCGGCCGGGACCGGGGCTATGAGGTGAACCTATGAGCCTTCGCATCGGCATCGACATCGGCTCCACCACCGTCAAGGTGGTGGTGCTGGATGAGGACAACAAGCTCCTGTTCCGCTCCTACGAGCGGCACTACTCCAAGGCCCGGGAGCGGGCCTGCGAGACCCTCCACACCATCGAGGACAAGCTCCGGGGCAAGGACGTGAAGCTGGTCATCACCGGCTCCGCCGGCCTGGGCGTGGCCAAGGCCGCCGGCATCGACTTCGTCCAGGAGGTCTACGCCACCGCCGCCGCCGTCAACACCTACATCCCCGGCACCGACGCCGTCATCGAGCTGGGCGGCGAGGACGCCAAGATCATCTTCTTCGGCGGCGCTCTGGAGGAGCGCATGAACGGCTCCTGCGCCGGCGGCACCGGCGCCTTCATCGACCAGATGGCCTCCCTGCTCAACGTCTCCATCGACGAGCTGGACGCCCTCTCCCTCAAGCACGAGAAGATCTACCCCATCGCCTCCCGCTGCGGCGTCTTTGCCAAGAGCGACATCCAGCCCATCCTCAACCAGGGCGGGCGGAAGGAGGACGTGGCCGCCTCCATCTTCCAGGCCGTGGTGGACCAGACCGTGGCCGGCCTCACCCAGGGCCGCCCCCTCCAGGGCAAGATCGTCTTCCTGGGCGGCCCCCTCCACTTCCTCATGGGCCTGCGGCAGCGGTTCGTGGAGACCCTGAAGCTGGACGACGAGCACGCCATCTTCCCGGACGACGGCGACTGCTTTGCCGCCATGGGCGCCGCCCTGTGCTCCACCGACTACGTGGAGCGGCCCTTTGACGAGGCCCTGAAGCTGCTGGAGGAGTCGGTGGAGGCCAAGAACACCATGGACACCCTCTACCCCCTCTTCGACGGCCCCGAGCAGTACGAGGACTTCACCGTCCGCCACGACGCCAACCACCCCCCCGAGGTGGACATCCACACCTATTCCGGCGACGCCTGGCTGGGCATCGACGCCGGCTCCACCACCACCAAGATGTGCCTCATCGCCCCCGACGGCGGCCTCCTCTACACCTATTACCACTCCAATCTGGGCAACCCGGTCTCCGTGGTGCTGGAGCAGCTGAAGGTGATCTACGGCCTCTGCGGCGACCGCATCACCGTCAAGGGCGCCGCCGTCACCGGCTACGGCGAGGACCTCATCAAAAACGCCTTCGGCTGCGACCTGGGCCTGGTGGAGACGGTGGCCCACTACAACGCCGCCGCCCACTTCAACCCCGACGTGGACTTCATCATCGACATCGGCGGCCAGGACATGAAGTGCTTCAAGATCCGCAACGGCGCCGTGGACTCCATCATGCTCAACGAGGCCTGCTCCTCCGGCTGCGGCTCCTTCATCGAGACCTTCGCCAAGGCCCTGGGCTACAACATCGCCGACTTCTCCAAGCTGGGCCTCTTTG
Organism: uncultured Intestinimonas sp.; assembly: GCA_944385655.1. Lineage (GTDB taxonomy): Bacteria > Bacillota > Clostridia > Oscillospirales > Oscillospiraceae > Intestinimonas. The sequence goes on from CALWYC010000032.1 coordinate 6,369, forward strand.
CCCGGCACCCGGTGAACCTGGGCTCCCGGTGCACCGTGTTCATGAACTCCAGCGTCAAGCAGGCCCAGAAGGACGGCGCCGGCGTGGACGACATCTCCGCCGGGCTCTCCATCTCCATCGTGAAGAACGCCGTCTACAAGGTCATCCGTGCCGCCTCCGCCGACGACCTGGGCAAGCACATCGTGGTCCAGGGCGGCACCTTCCTCAACGACGCCGTCCTCCGGGCCTTCGAGCTGGAGCTGGGCCGCAACGTCACCCGGCCCACCATCGCCGGCCTCATGGGCGCCTTCGGCGCTGCCCTGGCCGCCCGGGACCTCCGCCTGGAGAAGAGCGAGCTGTTAAGTGCCGAGGCTTTACAGTCCTTCACCCACACTGCCAAGCCGGTGACCTGCAACCTGTGTACCAACCACTGCTCCCTCACCGTCAACAGCTTCGACGGCGGGCGGCGCTTCATCTCAGGCAACCGCTGCTCCCGCCCCCTGGGCAAGGAGAAGGTGCAGCTGCCCGACCTCATGGTCTACAAATACAACAAGCTCCGGGCCATGGAGGGCAAGGGGGACGGCGACGGCTCCCGTGGAAAGATGGGCATCCCCTTCGGCCTCAACATGTACGAGAATCTGCCCTTCTGGTACACCTTCTTCACCAGGCTCAACTTCGAGGTGGTCCTCTCCCCCGAGTCCTCCCGGAAGCTCTATCTGAAGGGCCAGCACACCATCCCCTCCGACACGGTGTGCTACCCCGCCAAGCTCCTCCACGGCCACGTGGAGGCCCTGGTGGAGGCGGGAGTGGACGCCATCTGGTACCCCTGCATGTCCTACAACAACGACGAGGGCATCGGCGACAACCACTACAACTGCCCGGTGGTGGCCTACTACCCCGAGCTGCTGGCTGCCAACGTGCCCATGCTCAAGCAGACCAAATACCTGGACCCCTATGTGGGCCTCTGGCGGCACAAGGACTTTGAAAAGCGCATCGCCAAGCTCATGGAGGCCGAGTTCGGCATCCCCAAAAAGGAGTCGGTCCAGGCCGCCAAAGCGGCCTACGCCGCCTACGACGCCTACGTTCACGACGTGCGGGAGACCGGCGCCAAGTACATCGCCCAGGCCCGGGCCGAGGGCCGGAACATCATCGTGGTCTGCGGCCGGCCCTACCACATCGACCCGGAGATCAACCACGGCATCAACGACCTCATCACCTCCTTCGGCTTTGTGCTGGTCACCGAGGACGCCCTCTCCTACCTGGAGGACTACGCCCCCCGGAAGGTCCTCAACCAGTGGACCTTCCAGAGCCGGATGTACAACGCCGCCCGGTATGTCTGCACCCAGCCCGATATGCAGGTGGTGCAGCTGGTGAGCTTCGGCTGCGGCACCGACGCCATCACCACCGACGAGATGCGGGACATCCTGGAGAAGGGCGGCAAGCTCTACACCCAGCTGAAGATCGACGACATCAACAATCTGGGGGCAGTGCGCATCCGCATCCGGTCCCTCATGGCCGCCATGGACGCCCGCCGGGTCCAGGACGGCACCGACGAAACGGCCTCCGCCTGAGGGCCAGCGCCTGTCAGGGAAAACCACATGACAGCGTCGGCCCCGCCGGGCCCGACCCATCGCTGAAAGGAACTTACGGTTATGGCAGAATTGGTATACGACAAGACCGGGCGTCTCCTCTTTACCAAGGAGATGAAGGAGGAGTACACCCTCCTGGTGCCCCAGATGCTCCCCGACCACTTTGCCCTGCTGGTGCGCATCATGCAGAACGAGGGCTACAAGGTGGAGATGCTGGGCAACACCGGCAAGCCGGTCATCGACGCCGGACAGAAATACGTCCACAACGACGCCTGCTACCCCGCCATCCTGGTCATCGGCCAGCTCATCAACGCGGTGCAGAGCGGCAAGTACGACCCCCACAAGGTGGCCCTGGTCATCACCCAGACCGGCGGCGGCTGCCGGGCCTCCAACTACATCCACATGCTCCGCAAGGCCCTGGAGAAGGCGGGGCTGGGCTTCGTCCCCGTCATCTCGGTGAACCTGTCCGGCCTGGAGCACAACCCCGGCTTCAAGCTCACCCTGGGCTTCATCCGCAAGGCCATCTTCGCCGTCATGTACGGCGACCTCATCATGAACGTGGGCAACCAGGTCCGGCCCTACGAGGTCACCCCCGGCGAGACCGACCGGGTGGCCGCCCAGTGCGTGGACTTCCTCCTGGAGGACATGGCCCAGGGCAAGGGCCTCTCCTACAAGTCCATGGTGAAGAACTTCGACCGCATCATCGACCGCTTCAAGGCCATCCCCGTCACCGGCGAGGAGAAGGTCCGGGTGGGCGTGGTGGGCGAGATCTACGTCAAGTACGCCCCCCTGGGCAACAACAACCTCAACCAGTTCCTCCTCTCCGAGGGAGCGGAGCCGGTGGTCCCCGGCCTGGTGGACTTCGTCATCTTCAAGATCTACAACCGGGACGTGGACGTGGACCTCTACGGCGGCAAGTGGATCAAGCAGGCGGTGTGCCGCCTCTTCGCCGGGTATGTGAAGAAGTACCAGCACGCCCTCATCGACGCCCTCAAGCGCTCCAACCGCTTCCGGGCCCCCGGCGACTTCGACGAGCTCCACAGCTACATCAAGGGCTACCTGGGCGACGGCAACAAGATGGGCGAGGGCTGGCTGCTCACCGCCGAGATGCTGGAGCTCATCCACACCGGCGTGCCCAACATCGTCTGCACCCAGCCCTTCGGGTGCCTCCCCAACCACATCGTGGGCAAGGGCATGATCCGCAAGCTGAAGGACGACTACCCCTGGAGCAACATCGTGGCCATCGACTACGACCCCGGCGCCACCAAGATCAACCAGGAGAACCGCATCAAGCTCATGCTGGCCAACGCCCGGGGCCTGGCCAAGCAGCACGCCGAGGAGGAGGCCGCCGCCCAGTCCGCCTCCGCCGAACCCGTTACCGTGTGACCCGCTCCCCGGCCTCCCCACTGGGAGGCCGGGGATTCCCTATGGTGAGAAATCGCCCAAAACCGGAGGAATACCAAATGGAACAGCTGCGCTTCGTGGACGCCTGCACCGACGAGCACTTCCGCGCCATGTCCCTCATCCATGCTATGGGGTGGAGAGATACTTATGTGGACACGGTGCCGGCGGAATACATGGCCCGGGAGATCACCGACGAGCGGTGGGTCCCCTTTTTCCGGGACGACTACCGGCTCAAGCGGTGTCACGGTCTTTTACTTTACATGGATGACACCCCCGTGGCCTGCATCAACTACGGCCCCGCCCGGACGGAGAACTACAACGCCGGCACCAAGGAGGGCTCCGACTTCCCCAACGCCGCCTACGCCGGCTGGGGAGAGCTCATCTCCTTCTACACCCACCCCGCCGAGCGGAGCAGGGGCTACGGCGGCCTCCTCATCGAGGAGGCGGTGGACCGCCTGCGCCGGGAGGGTTACAAGAACTGCTTCGTCTTTGTCCTCCGGGAGAATGAAAAGGCCCGCCGGTTCTACGCCGCCCACGGCTTTTCCTGGGACGGCACCCACGCCGACATCCCCTTCCCCCCTGACGCCATCTGCGTGGACCTGCGGTACACAAGGGAGCTGTGACCATGAGAAAGTCTGTTCTGCCCGCCCTGCTGTGCGCCCTGGCCCTTCTGTCCGCCTGCGGCAAGGAGGAGCCCCTCAACTGGACCCCCACCCCCGCCACGCCCCGGCCCACGGCCGCCGCGCCGGCGGAGGAGGAGGCCCCCTGGGCCGCCCTCACCGTGGACGACCTGCCCACCGCCCTGGCCCAGGCCTCCGACCTCTTCTCCGGCGAGGAACCTCAGATCTATCTCCTGGGCTGCAAGCTCGGTGAAGAGCTTTACCTTTACGGTCTGAACGAGGGCTGGGGCGGCGGCGTCCTGCTGCGCCGTGGGGAGGAGCTCACCCACTTCGACCAGGCCTTCAGCCCCACTGACACGCCCGCTCTGCCGGAGCTCCACCTCTCCGACTACGACGGCGACGGCAGCGAAGAGCTGGCCGTCCGCTACCTGATGGCTGCCGACGGCGACCGCATCGCCTACGACCTCCACATCTACGATTGGGCCGACGGGGCCTGGACCGACTGCGGCGTCACCCACGATATCTGCGCCCAAAAGGCCCTGGACGAGGTGGAGACGGATTACGATGCCGCCGCCGGTCGGTTCACCCTGTCCTACGGCAGCACCAGCGCCGTCTACCAGGTACCGGCTCAGTACCGGTCCGATCCCGGCGGCCTCACCCTGGACACCTGCTTCTTCCGGGAGCAGGACGGGATCTTCACCGTGGTGCTGGGCGCCCGGCTGGACACCACCGGCACTCTTTTCGCCAACATCCTGGCCACCATCGACTTCCAGGGCGGGGACTTCACCCTGCGGGACATCCGGGTGGAGCCCACCACGGTGGTCTGAACGCTGAGCTGAACGAGGAGGCGGGCACATGGACGACACCAAGATGGGCACCATGCCGGTGCGGCCGCTGCTGCTGCGGATGGCCTGGCCCATGATGCTCTCCATGCTCATCCAGGCCCTCTACAACCTGGTGGACTCCATGTTCGTCTCCCGGCTCAGCGGCGCGGCTTTCCAGGCTCTGTCCCTGGCCTATCCGGTCCAGATGTTCATGGTGGCCGTCTGCGTGGGGGCCGGCGTGGGCCTCAACGCCCTCCTCTCCAAGCGCCTGGGCCAGGGAGACCGGGCCGAAGCCAGGGCGGTGGCCCTCAACGGCATCTTCCTCTACCTGCTGTGCTGGCTCCTCTTCCTCTCCTTCGGCCTGTTCCTCACCCGGCCCTTCATGGCTTTTTTCACCGCCGATCCCGCCATCGCCGCCCCCGGCCGTACCTACCTCACCATCGTCACCTGCGTATCGGTGGGCATGACCATGCAGTTCGCCACCGAGCGGGTCCTCCTGGCCTGCGGCGACGCGGTGGGACCCATGGTGATCCAGGGGGTGGGCGCCGTGGTCAACCTGGTCATGGACCCCCTCCTCATCTTCGGCCCCGGCCCCTTCCCCGCCCTGGGCGTGGCCGGCGCCGCCGTCGCCACCGTGCTGGGCCAGCTCACCGGCATGACCGTGGGCCTGCTCCTCCTCCGGCGGCTCCGCCGCCTCCCCCTCTCCCCCAGGGGCTTCCGGCCCAGAGGGGACATTCTGGCCGAGATCTGCCGGGTGGGCATCCCCGCCGCCGCCATGCAGTCCCTCTCCTCCGTCATGACCCTGGGCCTCAACAAGATCATGGCCCTCTACGACCCCGGCGCCGTCTTCATCCTGGGCGCCTACTTCAAGCTCCAGTCCTTCCTCATCATGCCGGTCTCCGGCATGACCAACGGCCTCACCCCCCTGGTGGCCTACAACTACGGCGCCCTCAGCCGGGAGCGTATCCTGGCGCTGACCCGCTTCGCCCTCACCCTGGGCGCCGCCATCATGGCCCTGGGCGCCCTCCTGCTGGCCCTCCTGCCCGGGCAGCTGCTTGGCCTCTTCGGCGCTGAGCCCGCCGTCCTCTCCTCCGGCATCCCCGCCCTGCGCTCCATCGCCGCCGGCCTCATCTGCGCCGGCATCACCACCATTCTCTGCGCCGTGCTCCAGGCCCTGGGCGCCGCTGGTACCAGCCTGCTCCTCTCCCTGCTGCGGCAGGTGGTCCTCATCCTCCCCGCCGCCTGGTTCCTGGGACGGCTCGGTCCCGGCCTCATGTGGCTCTCCTTCCCCCTGGCCGAGGGTCTCTCCTGCCTGGCCGCCCTGTTCCTCTTCCGCCGGATCTGCCGGAAACAGCTGTCTGAACTGTAAGTATCTGGCCTCTTTGGAACCATTCGTTACCCAATGTTCACAACTTTGTGGTTGTTTTCTTTGCCGCGAGAGGTTATAATCTACAAACGAAGCCAAATGTACATTCCAGGATATGGAAGGGAGGACTTTCCCTTTGAAGAAGTTCATTACCCTGTGCGCCGCCTGCCTGCTGACCCTGTCGGGGTGCACCGGCGGTGAGACCGCCACTCCGTCGCCGGAGACGGCCCAGCCCGTCTCCCCCACACCTCTGGCGGTGGAGTCTCCGGCTCCCGCCGACACCGACGCCCCCGCCGTCACCACGCCCCTGCCCACCGACAGCCAGCCCGTGGAGACCTCGCCGGCGGAGACCGCTCCGGTGACCACCGCCGTCCCCCTGGACTGGGACGGCGATCCCGACAGCCTGACTCTGGACGACTTCCCCACCCAGCTCTCCAGCGGCACTCAGGTGGCCGATGCCGTGGCTGCCCTTGGGCCGGAGGAGGCCGGGCTCTATCTGGTGTGCCAGCTCCCTGACTACGACACCTGGCTCTACGGGTACGTCGGCCCCGGGGACGCCCAGGGGCTCATCCTGCGGGTGGGCGCCCGCTGGCAGGACTACGACCTCACCTTCCTCACCCCCCAGAGCCTGCTCCCCGCCATGGCCTACGGCGACTACGACGGCGACGGGGACCAGGAGCTGGCCATCGTCAATTTCCTGGGCAGCGGTACCAACGTCAGCGTATGGGGCCTGTCGGTGGTGGATCTCTCCGGCGGCGCCTGGGAGCTCTTCCAGTTCGACCCCGCCGACTATAACGCCATCGTGGAGCTCTCCCTCTCCAGTACCTACGACCCTGAGGCCGACCTCATCACCCTGCAGGCCGGCGACGCCAGCCTGCAGCTGAGCCCTGCCGAGCTGGGCTACCCCGGTCTGGGGCCGGAGATGGAGGCCAGCCTGGGCCACTGGATCTTCTTCACCACCAACGGCGACGCCATCGAAGCCTCCTTCGGCATCTCTCTCTGGGCGGAGGGCATGCCGGCGGAGGGCGTCCACGCCGCCATGCTCAACGCCAACGTGGTCTACACCGGCTCCGCCTTCGGTCTGGGGGACTTCTCCTTCACCCTGCCGGAGTTCTGATCCAGCCCACATAACCGCCCCCTCCCCACCGTATGCTGTGGGGAGGGGGTGTTTTCATGTCCGTTTCCGCCCTGATGGAGCTCCTGCTGGTCCCGGGCCTGCTGCCGGCGGCCCTGCTGACTCTGGGCGTGCTGCTGGTCAACGGCTGGACCGACGCCCCCAACGCCATCGCCACCGCCGTGGCCTCCGGCGCTCTCCCCTTTTCCGCTGCCGCCGCTCTGGCGGCGGTGTGCGACCTGCTGGGCGCCCTCCTGGCCGCCGCCCTTTTCCCCGCCGTCACCGAGACCGTCCTGGACCTGGCCCGGTTCGGCGGGGACCGGCAGGCCGCGCTGTGGGCCCTGTGCGCCGCCCTGGGGGCGGTGGTGCTCTGGTCCACGGCCGCCTGGGTCTTCGGCCTCCCCACCAGCGAGAGCCACGGGCTCCTGGCCGGCCTCACCGGCGCCGCCCTTGCCCTGGAGGACGGGGCCGTGGACGTCCGGGCCTGGACCAGGGTACTGCTGGCCCTCCCCCTGTCCATGGCCCTGGGCTGGCTCCTGGCCAAGGCCCTGACCGCTCGGCCCGGGAAACCCCGGAGCGCCTCCTTCTGCCGTCTGGCCCAGCGGGTGGCGGCGGCGGCCATGGCCCTCCTCCACGGCGCTCAGGACGGCCAGAAGTTTCTGGGGATCTTCCTCCTGGGCCTCTCCCTGGCCGCCGGGTGGGAGCGCCCCGCCGGCCCCGCCCCCCTGTGGCTCACCGCCCTGTGCGCCGGCGCCATGGCCCTGGGCACCGCCCTGGGCGGGCGGCGGATCGTGGACACCGTGGGCCGGGACATGGTGGCGCTGGACCCCTCCCGGGGCCTGGCCGCCGACCTGGCCGGCGCCGGGAGCCTCCTGGTCTGCACCCTGCTGGGTCTGCCCGTCTCCACCACCCACACCAAGACCGCCGCCATCCTGGGGGCGGGACGGCGGCCGGACTGGTCCGTGGCCCGGTCCATCGCCCTGGCCTGGGCCCTCACCTTCCCCGTCTGCGGCCTGTTGGGCTTTCTGGGCGCCAAATTCCTTCTCTTTTTTCTCTAAAATCTCTTTTCATTCTGGAAAAGAGCGTATATAATAGATGTGTATGTGCAGCGGCAGGCCGTCCGGGACGGCGGAGACCGCAATCAGATAACGGAGGAAAAACCATGGAAAGATTAGTCGGCACTGTATCCAGAGGCATCCGTGCTCCCATCATTCGGGAGGGAGATGACATCGCCCAGATCGTGGTGGACAGCGTGCTCGCCGCTTCCGAGAGCGCGGGCTTCCAGCTCCACGACCAGGACGTGGTGGCGGTGACGGAGGCCGTGGTGGCCAGGGCCCAGGGCAACTATGCCACCGTGGACCAGATCGCCGCCGACGTCCGCGCCAAATTCGGGGACCACACCGTGGGCGTGGTCTTCCCCATCCTGAGCCGGAACCGCTTCGCCATCTGCCTCAAGGGCATCGCCACCGGCGCCAAGAAGATCGTCCTCATGCTCAGCTATCCCTCCGACGAGGTGGGCAACCACCTCATCGACATCGACCTGGTGGACGAGAAGGGCGTGGACCCCTACAAGGACGTGCTCTCCGAGGCCAAGTACCGGGAGCTCTTCGGCTACCACAAGCACGTCTTCACCGGCGTGGACTACATCGAGTACTACAAGGACCTCATCACCGGCTGCGGCTGCGAGGTGGAGGTGGTGCTGGCCAACGACTGCCGGGCCATCCTGGACTACACCAAGCACGTCCTCTGCTGCGACATCCACACCCGGGAGCGCTCCAAGCGGCTGCTGAAGAAGGCCGGCGCCGAGCTGGTGCTGGGCCTGGACGAGATCATGACCGCCTCCGTGGACGGCAGCGGCTGCAACGAGAACTACGGCCTGCTGGGCAGCAACAAGGCCACCGAGGACAAGGTGAAGCTCTTCCCCCGGAACTGCCAGCCCGTGGTGGACCGCATCCAGAAGGCCCTGGAGGAGAAGACCGGCAAGCACGTGGAGGTCATGGTCTACGGCGACGGCGCCTTCAAGGACCCCGTGGGCAAGATCTGGGAGCTGGCCGATCCGGTGGTCTCCCCCGCCTACACCGCCGGCCTGGAGGGCCAGCCCAACGAGGTCAAGCTGAAGTACCTGGCCGACAACGACTTCGCCCACCTGTCCGGCGACGCCCTCAAGGAGGCCATCTCCGACTACATCCGCCACAAGGACGCCGACCTGAAGGGCAAGATGGTCTCCCAGGGCACCACCCCCCGCCGGCTCACCGACCTCATCGGCTCCCTGTGCGACCTGACCTCCGGCAGCGGCGACAAGGGCACCCCCATCATCCTGGTCCAGGGCTATTTTGACAACTACACCAAGTAAGGACACCCTCTTATGCCCCCGGCACTCTGTGTCGGGGGCATTTTCTGCTTTTTTCACAAATTTTCTTCTGTTGGCGGAACCTTCCCTCTCCACTTTCGTCTAATACTTTGGTAAAATAAAGAAGTCCAATGCTTACCAAGGATGGAGGTCATACCATGAAGAAGCTGCTCGCCCTGCTCCTCAGCGCCGCCCTGCTCTGCGGGACGGCCCTCCCCGCCCTGGCCGATTCCGAGACCGCCGACGCCAGGCTCACCCAGGTGACCCAGGCCGTCAAGACCGCCCTGGATCTGGACACCACCGCCTACACCGACTTCCACGGGGACAGCACCGAGGACGCCCTGGCTCCGGTGTGGTACCTCACCTGGACCGGCGACGCCGGCTCCCTCTCCATCGAGGCCCTGGAGGACGGCACGGTGATCTATTACTCCCTGTCGGAGTACATCGAAACGCCGGAGCCCCTCACCGGCAGCGCCCTGCCCGCCTTCCCGGCTGTAGACAACGACGCCGCCACCGCTGCCGCCCAGTCCTTCCTAGACAAGGTTCTGGACAAGGACGTGGAGTCGGCGGAGCTGGAACTCACCCGCTCCCCGGACCTGAACGGCGGCGACTACCGCTTCTCCGCCGACATCCTCTTAAACGGCCTGCCCTCTCCCCTGTCCCTCTCCCTCACCGTCCGGGAGGAGGACATGGAGGTGATCCGCTTCAGCCGGGACGTGCTGGCCAACTCCTGCCTGGGGGACATTCCCTCCGCCGTACCCGCCGCCTCTGAGGCGGAGGCCGCCGCCCTCCTCCGGGATACCCTGGCACTGCGGCTGGAGTACGTCCTCTCCGAAGAGGACCCCACCCGGGCCGTCCTCCGGTACCTGCCCGAGTACGGACACGACTTCTACGTGGACGCCGCCACCGGTGAACTCAT
>CALWYC010000033.1 GCA_944385655.1 uncultured Intestinimonas sp.
GCTCCCTCATCGGCGCCTACGGCCACGACGACCGGGTGTGCGGCTACGCCGCCCTGGCCGGCCTGCTGGACCTGGAGGAGATCCCCGCCAAGACCGCCGTGTGCATGCTGGCCGACAAGGAGGAGATCGGCTCCGAGGGCGTCAGCGGCATGCAGTCCGCCGCCTTCGATACCTTCATGTCCGACCTGTGCGACGGCCAGAAGGTGGCCCTGAAGGCCTGCTACGAGAAGTCCTTCTGCCTCTCCGCCGACGTCACCGCCGCCTTTGACCCCAACTTCGCCGATGTCTATGAAAAGCGCAACAGCGCCAGGATCAACTACGGCGTGGGCCTGTGCAAGTACACCGGCGCCCGGGGCAAGTCCGGCTCCTCCGACGCATCCGCCGAGGTGGTGGCCAAGGTCCGGGCCATGCTGGACGGCGCCGACGTGGTGTGGCAGATGGCCGAGCTGGGCAAGGTGGACGCCGGCGGCGGCGGCACCGTGGCCTGCTATATGGCCAACCGGGACATCGACACCATCGACGCCGGTGTGCCCGTGCTGAGCATGCACGCCCCCTTCGAGACCGTGTCCAAGCTGGACTGCTATATGACCTACGCGGCCATGAAGGCGGTCTACCGCTCCAAGTAAGCGACAGGTAAACAGCAAAAGGAAAGGCTCCGTTCCAGTCTGTGACTGGAACGGAGCCTTTTTGTGTCAGAAGTCGGGCCCCTTGATCTCCTCCCAGTAGCGCCGGGCGGCCTGCTCGGCCTTGTTGTCACCGTAGGTATAGTACCGGGTGCCCTGGAGGCGGTCGGGGAGGTACTGCTGCCGGACCCAGTGGTGGGGGAAGTCGTGGGGGTAGAGGTAGCCCTGCTCCCGCTCCATACCGGCGGAGTCGGCGTGCTTGTTCTGGAGGTGCCGGGGGTAGTCCCCGGTCTTGCCCGCCCGCACGTCTGCCAGGGCGGCGTCAAAGGCGATGTGGGCGGAGTTGGACTTGGGGCTGGTGGCCATGAGCACCGCCGCGTCCCCCAGTGGGATGCGGGCCTCGGGGAGGCCCAGCATGTTGGCGGCGTCCACGCAGGCCTTGACGATGGGGATGATCTGGGGGTAGGCCAGCCCCACGTCCTCACAGGCGATGACCATGAGCCGGCGGCAGGCGGAGATCAGGTCCCCGGCCTCCAGCAGCCGGGCCAGGTAGTGGCAGGCGGCGTCCGGGTCGGAGCCCCGGATGGACTTCTGAAGGGCGGAGAGGATGTCATAGTGGTCGTCCCCCTCCCGGTCGTACCGCATGGCGGAGCGCTGTGCCACCACCTGGGCGTCGGCCAGGCCCACCCGCAGCACCCCCTGTTCCCGCCGGGCGGTGTTCATCAAAAGCTCCACCGCGTTTATGGCCTTGCGCACGTCGCCGCCGCAGGCCGAGGCGATGGCCTCCCGCACGCCGTCCTCACAGGCGAGCTCCGCCCCCAGCCGGTCGGCCATGATGGCCATGCCCCGGTCGATGGCGGGGAGGACGTCGGCGGGCTCCACCGGCTTGAACTCAAAGACGGTGGACCGGCTGAGCACGGCATTGTAGACGTAGAAATAGGGGTTCTCCGTGGTGGAGGCGATGAGGGTGACGTCCCCCTTCTCAATGACCTCCAGCAATGACTGCTGCTGCTTTTTGTTAAAGTACTGGATCTCGTCCAGGTAGAGGAGGATGCCGTTGGGGGCCAGCATGGTGCCCACGTCGGCCAGAACGTCCTTCACATCGGAGAGGGAGCCGGTGGTGGCGTTGATCCGCCGCAGGGTCCGGTTGGTCCGGGCGGCAATGAGGTTTGCCACGGTGGTCTTGCCGGTACCGGAGGGACCGTAAAAGACCAGGTTGGGGATGTTCCCGCTCTCGATGATGCGCCGCAGCAGCCCGTCCGGGCCCAGAATGTGCCGCTGGCCCACCACCTCGTCCAGGCTGGTGGGGCGGATCTCATCCGCCAGAGGCCGATATGCCATGCAAATACCTCCCAGTAAAAAATGGAGGGGAATGTTCCCCTCCATTCTAACATGTGTTCGAGTCGGCGTAAAGGCCTCAGAGGAATTCTGTCTCCGGTCCGGCCTTCTGGCAGCCCTCCGGGGCATAGCGCCAGTGGCCCAGCCGGCCGTCGGTGATGAAGTAGGTGAGGGGCGGCGGCGTGGGCTCCGGGGGCAGCCGGTCAATGATAAGCAGCTTGATCTTCATACGCTCGGGCAGAATGGACTTGAGAAAGACGGAGACCCGGTCCCCCTCCCGCAGGTCGGGCCGGGGCTCGGCCAGGCCGGACAGGTTGGGGAAAAGCTCCACGAAGGCGCCGTAGTCCTTGATGCCCCGGACCCAGCCAGCCACCGTCATGCCGGGAGAGAGGCGGCGGGCGTTTTCCTCCCAGGTGCCCAGCAGCTCCCGGTGGGTGAGCCGCACCCGGCCCAGGGCGGGGTCGGTGTCCACCACGGCGGCGAAGATCTCCTGACCCACGGTGAAGCGGCAGGCGGGGTGGGGGATGCGGGAGACCGAGATCTGCTCGATGCCGATCATGGACACCAGGCCGCAGCCCATGTCCACAAAGGCGCCGAAGGGCTCCAGGTGGGTGACGGTGCAGGGGATGACCATGCCGGGCCGCAGCCGGTCCATGAGGGCCTCCCTTGCCTGGAGCTGGGCCCGGCGGCGGGAGAGGAGGAGCCGGGGCCCGTCGGGTCCCTCCATGACCCGCTCCACCAGAACGCACACCGGCTTGCCCACCCGGGAGAGGATGGCGATGTCCCGGACGGTGCCCTCGGCCACCCCAACGGCGGTCTCCGCCCGGGGAATGACGCCGGTGAAGGGCCCCAGGGCTACGGTGAGGTCGTGCTCCGGGGAGCAGGAGAGGGCCACGCCCTCCAGGATCTGGTCCCGGTCCCGGGCAGAGAGCAGGCCGGAGAGAGAGGCGCAGGCGGCCCGGTTCTCCGGGGTCTCCAGGCGTCTGCCCTCGGGAAGAAAACGGCTGAGCATCCCGATCATTCCTTTCTGTGGTCCCGTTTTTTGCGGATACGTCACTATATGCGCCGGGAAAGCCGGAATTGACAGGAGGAGCCGGGGAACCTATAATGAAATAATTAACTGTGATCTGCGGGAAGGAGGCGCCCACCATGGATGTGCGTCTGGGCGACATTTTGGAGATGAAAAAGCCCCATCCCTGCGGCAGCAAGGAGTGGCTGGTGCTGCGGGTGGGGATGGATTTCCGGCTCCGCTGCCAGGGCTGCGGCCATGAGGTCATGCTGCCCCGGAGCAAGGCGGAGAAGAACATCAAAAAGATCCTGCGGGAGGAGGAGCAGCCGTGAAGAAATACTGGAGCCGTCGGATCCGGGACATGGTCCCCTACGTGCCGGGGGAGCAGCCCAAGGACCGGGTCTTTATCAAGCTCAACACCAACGAGAACCCCTATCCCCCGTCCCCCAAGGCCCTGGAGGCCCTGCGGGAGGCGGCGGACGACCGGCTGCGGCTCTACCCCGACCCGGAGTGCGCTCAGCTCCGCGCCGCCATCGCCGCCGCCCACGGCCTCTCCCCGGAGCAGGTCTTTGCGGGCAACGGCTCCGATGAGGTGCTGGCCTTCTGCTTCCAGGCCTTCTTTGACCCCGACCGGCCGGTGTGCTTTGCCGACATCACCTACACCTTCTACGCCGTCTACGCCGAGTACTTCGGCCTCACGCCCCGGCTCATCCCCCTGGGGGAGGACTTCTCCCTGCCGGTGGCGCCCTTCTGCGCCGGGGACAGCGGTGGCGTGGTGGTGGCCAACCCCAACGCCCCCACCGGCCTGGAGGTCGCTCGGGCGGATCTGATCCGCATCCTGGAGTCCAATCCCCAGGCGGTGGTCCTGGTGGACGAGGCCTATATCGACTTCGGCGGCATCTCCGCCGACGCCCTGGTGGACCGGTACGACAACCTGGTGGTGGTCCGCACCCTCTCCAAGGGCCACGGCCTGGCCGGCCTGCGGGTGGGCTACGCCCTGGGCCACCCCGACCTGATGGCCGCCCTCCGGTGCGTCCGGGATTCCATCAACTCCTACACCGTGGACCGGGCGGCCCAGGCGGCGGCAGCCGCCTCCATCGCCGACCAAGCCTATTTTGAAGCCCAGGCGGCCAGGGTGCAGGCCACCCGGACACGCTCGGCGGAGCGCCTGCGGGCGCTGGGCTTTGAGGTCACCGACTCCAAGGCCAACTTCCTCTTCGTCCATCACCCCAAAGTGGCCGCCAAGACCCTGCTGGACGGTCTGCGGCAGCGGGGCATTTTGGTGCGCTGGTTCGACCGGTCCAGGATCTCCGACCACCTGCGCATCACCGTGGGCACCGACGAGGAGATGGACGCCCTCTGCGCCGCCCTTCAGGAGCTGACGGAGGAGCATCTGTGAGATACGAAGGCGATATCTACCGGCCCCCGGGGGAGTGGAAGAGCTACCTTCTTCAGGCCACGGTGGGCTGCTCCAACAACACCTGTACCTTCTGCGGCATGTACCGGGACAAAAAATTCCGCGTCCGGCCCATGGCCGACATCCTGGAGGACATCTCCATGGCCAAGGCCTATTACGGCGATGTGCGGCGGGTCTTTCTCTGTGACGGCGACGCCATCATCATGCCCACCGACGACCTCATTGCCATCCTGGATACCCTCTACGCCACCTTCCCCTCTCTGGAGAAGTTGACCACCTACGCCGGGCCCCGGAGCACCCTCACCAAGACCCCGGAGGAGCTGAAGCGCCTGCGGGAGCACGGTCTGGTCCGGGCCTACCTGGGGGTGGAGACGGGGAGCGACGCCCTCCTGCGGCAGATCAAAAAGGGGGTCGGCACCCAACAGATGCTGGAGGCGGGGGTCCGGCTCCGGGAGGCGGGCATGGACCTGTGGGTCATGATCCTGCTTGGCCTGGGCGGCCGGGAAGGCAGTGAGCAGCACATCCTGGACACCGCCGCCATGATGAACGAGATGCGGCCCCGGCACCTCTCCGCCCTCACCCTGACCCTCTGCCCGGGTACCGAGCTCTACGCCGACTACCGGGCGGGGAAGTTCCAGCCCATCACCCCCGTGGACAGCCTGCGGGAGGCCCGGCTCCTCGTCGAGAAGCTGGAGGTGGATCCCCTCCACTTCACCTGCGACCACGCCTCCAACTATGTGCCCCTGAAGGGCAGCCTGCCGGAGGACCGGGAGGACTTTCTGGCCCGGCTGGACCGGGCCCTGGAGAGCGGAGACGGCATGCGCCCGGAGTGGCTCCGGGGGCTGTGACGTGGGCGGAAAGTATTCCTTTACTTCCCGCCGTAAAGTTGCTATAATGTATCTGTTAGGCCGACTCATTGAAAGAGCGGCCTTCCCACAATTTGATATTCATCCGCACAGGTGCAGCGACGCAGCTGCTGAAAAGGGAAGCCCGGTGCAAATCCGGCGCAGTCTTACCTCTACTGTGAGCGCGGACGAAGGCGTGATCACCCATTGGCCGGGACGGCTGAGAAGGGACGCCCGAGGAGGAAGCGTGAGCCAGGAGACCTGCCGTGCGGAGCGATCGTGTTGCTCTTAGGTGGAGAGGACCAGACATGCCGTTGTACGGGCTCTTTCCATTTGGAAAGAGCCCGTTTTGTGTCTCAAAAGCCCCGGGAGGTGGATGATTTGAGCGATTTCGAACACTATATCTCTGTGGGGCGGGAGAAGCTGCGGTGCGGCTACACCACCGGCACCTGCGCCGCGGCGGCGGCCAGGGGGGCGGCGGAGCTCCTCCTCACCGGAGCGCTGCCCCCAGTGGTGCGCATCGACACCCCGGCGGGCATCCCGGTGGAGGCCGAGCTGCTGGAGGCCTCCTCCGGCCCGGACTGGGCCGTCTGCGCCGTCCGGAAGGATGGCGGCGACGACCCCGACGCCACCCACGGCACCCTCATCTTCGCCCGGGTGGAGCGGAGCGCCACCCCAGGCGTCACCATCGACGGCGGGGAGGGGGTGGGCCGGGTCACCAGGCCCGGCCTGGACCAGCCCGTGGGAGAAGCCGCCATCAACCACGTCCCCCGGCAGATGATCGAACAGCAGGTGGCTGCCGCCATGGCCGCCCACGGCTGTGACGGCGGTCTGAAGGTGGTGATCTCCGCCCCTGAGGGGGAGCGGCTGGCCCAGAAGACCTTCAACCCCCGGCTGGGCATCGTGGGGGGCATCTCCATCCTGGGCACCTCCGGCATCGTCCGGCCCATGAGCGAGGCCGCCCTCATCGATTCCCTCCGGCTGGAGCAGGACATGCTGGCCGCCGCCGGGGCGACGGACATCGTGGTCACCCCGGGCAACTATGGGGAGACCTTTGCCCGGGAGGTGCTGGGCCTGGGGCTGGGCCGCTGGTGCACCTGCTCCAACTACATCGGCGAGGCCATCGACCACGCCGCCGGCCTGGGCTTCCGCAGCCTGCTGCTGGTGGGCCACGTGGGCAAGCTGTGCAAGGTGGCCGCCGGCGTGATGAACACCCACTCCCGGGTGGCCGACGGCCGGCGGGAGACCTTGTGTGCCCACGCCGCCCTGTGCGGCGGGGACCGGACCACGGTGGAGGCCCTCTACCGCACCGTCACCACCGACGACGCCGTGGCCGTCCTGGACGGGACCGGACTGCGGGCGGCGGTCATGGCCTCCCTGACCCGGGCTCTGGACGAACAGCTCAAACGCCGGGCGGGGGCGGGGATGGACATCGAGGCCATCTTCTTCTCCAACCGCTATGGAATCCTGGGAAGGACGGCAGGGGCCGACCGGCTCGCCGCCCTCCACCCCATCTCATCGTGAAAGGAAGTCGTGACCATGATCCACTTCATCGGCGCGGGCCCCGGAGCCGCCGACCTCATCACCGTCCGGGGGGCCAGGCTCCTGGGGGAGGCCGACGTCATCATCTACGCCGGGAGCCTGGTGAACCCCGCCCTGCTGGACTATAAGAAGGAGAGCTGCATCGTCTACGACAGCGCCTCCATGACCCTGGAGGCCGTCATCGACGTCATGAAGGACGCCGAGGCCAAGGGCTGGAACACCGTCCGCCTCCACACCGGCGACCCCTCCCTCTACGGCGCCATCCGGGAGCAGATGGACCTGCTGGACGAGCTGGGCCTCTCTTACGATGTGACCCCCGGCGTCTCCTCCTTCTCCGGCGCCGCCGCCGCCCTGGAGGCCGAATACACCCTCCCCGACGTGTCCCAGAGCGTCATCATCACCCGCATGGCGGGCCGCACCCCGGTGCCCGAGGGGGAGAAGCTCTCCAAGATGGCCTCCCACGGCTGCACCATGGTCCTCTTCCTCTCCACCGGATTGCTGGAGGAGGTGGAGCGGGAGCTGATGGAGGGCGGCTATGCCCCCGATACCCCCGCCGCCATCGTCTACAAGGCCACCTGGCCGGAGCAGGCGGTCTACCGCTGCACTGTGTCCACCCTGGCCGCCACCGCCAGGGAGCACAACGTCACCAAGACCGCCCTCATCACCGTGGGCGGCTTCCTGGGGGACCAGTACGACCGCTCCAAGCTCTATGATCCCGCCTTCACCCACGGCTACCGGGAGGCCAGCAAGTGAGGATCGCCCTTACCGCCTTCACCCGCCGGGGAACGGCGCTGGCCGGAAAGCTGGCCCACGACCTGTCGGAGGTCGGCCACAGCTGCGCCCTGGCGGTGCCGGAGCGGCTGTCGCCGGAGACAGGGCTCCCCGGCTATGGGAGCCTGGGGGAGTGGGCCGGGGCGCGGTTCGCCGATGTGGACGCCCTCCTCTTTGTGGGGGCCAGCGGCATCGCCGTCCGGGCCATCGCCCCCTATGTGAGGGACAAGTTCACCGACCCCGCCGTGGTGTCGGTGGACGAGGCGGGGCGCTTCGTTGTCCCCCTCCTCTCCGGCCATGTGGGGGGCGCAAACGACCTGGCCCGGCTGGTGGCCCGGCTCATTGGCGGCACGGCGGCGGTGTCCACCGCCACCGATGTGAACGGCTGCTTCGCCGTGGACCAGTGGGCGAGGGAGCAAGGGTTTTTCCTTGACGGACGTGAGGGGGCCAAGCGGGTGTCCGCCGCCCTGCTGGCAGGGGTTTCCGTAGGACTGTCAAGTGATTTTCCTGTCCAGGGAGAGCTGCCACAAGGAGTGGAGGAGGGACCGGCGGAGGCCGGCATCGCCCTCACCCTGGACCCGGAAAAGGCGCCCTTTCCCCATACCGTACGCCTCATCCCGCCGGTGCTCCACCTGGGCATCGGCTGCCGCCGGGGCACGGCGGCGGAGACCATCGCGGCGGCGGTGGGGCGAGTCTTTTCTGACCACCACCTCTCCCTCAAGGGGGTGGCCGCGGTGTGCTCCATTGACCTCAAGAAGGATGAGCCCGGCCTGCTGGCCTTCTGCCGGAGTCTGGGACTCCCCCTCACCACCTACTCGGCCGAGGAGCTCTCGGCGGTGCCGGGGGATTTCACCCCATCCCCCTTTGTGAAGGGGATCACCGGGGTGGACAACGTGTGTGAGCGCGCCGCCGTCCTGGGAGGCGGCACCCTGATCGTACAAAAACAGGCGGGTGAAGGGGTCACCGTGGCGGTGAGCCAGGTCCCCATTACCATCCGCTTCTTTGAAAAAGGAGATTGATTCATGCGAGTGACAGTCGTGGGCCTGGGGCCCGGCGCAGGCCGGGACCTGACGGGCCGTGCCCGGGAGGCCCTGGAGCGGGCCGACCTCATCGTGGGCTATACCGCCTATATCGCCCTCATCCGCGAGGAGTTCCCCGAAAAGGAAATGCTGTCCACCGGTATGCGCCGGGAGGTGGACCGCTGCCGTGCGGCGGTGGAAGCGGCGGTGTCCGGCCGGGACGTGGCCATGGTGTGCTCCGGCGACTCCGGCATCTACGGCATGGCCGGCCTCATCTATGAGGTGGCCCAGGAGTATCCCCCCATCGAGATCGAGGTGGTGCCCGGCATCACCGCCGCCTGCGGCGGCGCCGCCGTGCTGGGTGCCCCCCTGACCCACGACTTTGCCGTGGTCTCCCTCTCCGACCTGCTGACTCCCTGGGACAAGATCGCCCTGCGGCTGGAGTGCGCCGCCAAGGGCGACTTCGTCCTGTGCCTCTACAATCCCGCCAGCCACAGCCGCCCCGACCACCTGAAACGGGCCTGCGACATCCTGATGGCGGCGGGGAAGTCCCCCGAAACCATCTGCGGCTATGTGCAGAACATCGGCCGGGAGGGGGAGCGGGGAACCATCACCACCCTGGGCGCCCTGCGGGACACCCAGGTGGACATGTTCACCACCGTCTTCATCGGCAGCAGTCAGACCAAGCTGCTGGGCGGCAAGATGGTGACCCCCAGAGGCTACCTCCAGCGGGAGGGCTGAGGATGAAGGTCCTGCTCTTCGGCGGCACCGGCGATGGCCGGGCGCTGGCCGAGTGGATGCTTGCCCGGGGGCTGGATGCCACGGTATGCGTGGCCACCGAGTACGGTGAGACCCTTCTGCCGGAGGGGATGAAGGTCCACGTGGGGCGGCTGGACGCCGGCGGGATGGCGGAGCTGATGGCCGACGGCTGCACCCTGGTCATCGATGCCACCCACCCCTACGCCGTGGAGGTCACGGAGAACATCCGGGCGGCCTCAGAGCGGACGGGGCTGCCTTACCTGCGGCTGCTGCGGCAGTCGGACGGGGAGGACGGCTGCCGTAAGGTGCCGGACATGGCGGTGGCGGCGGAGATACTGGAACGGCTGCCGGGAAACGTGCTCCTCACCACGGGGAGCAAGGAGCTGGACCACTTTGCCCGGCCGGGCCTCCGGGAGCGCTGCTTTCCACGGGTGCTGCCCATGGCCGACTCCCTGGAGCGGTGCCTGGCGCTGGGCTTTCCGCCCAGGAACATCATCTGCATGCAGGGTCCCTTCACCAGGGAGATGAATGTGGCCACCCTGCACCAGTTCCACATTAACACTCTGGTGACCAAGGACACCGGGGGCTACGGCGGCTTCCGGGCCAAGGCGGAGGCCGCCAAAGAGGCGGGCTGCGCCCTCCTGGTGGTGGAGCGGCCCCGGAACGAGACAGGGCTCACCCTGGAGGAGATCCAGCGGAGGCTGCTGGGGGAGGAAGGGACATGAAGATCTATCTCATCGGCGTGGGCATGGGCAACCCGGACACCCTGACCCTGGCGGCCCGGAAGGCCATCGAGGCCTGCCCGGTGCTCATCGGCGCCCCCCGGCTCCTGGAGCCCTGGGGGGAGGGCCACGCCTGCGTGCCCCTCATCGCCGCCGACGACATCGCCCACCGCATCGAAGAGGAGCGGGAGGACGTGGCCGTCCTCCTCTCCGGCGACACCGGCTTTTACAGCGGGGCCAAGAAGCTCTGGAAGCTGCTGGAGGGCCGTGAGGTGGAGACCATCCCCGGCATCTCCTCCCTCTCCTACTTCTGCGCCAGACTCCGCACCTCCTGGCAGGATGCCCATATCGTCAGCGCCCACGGCCGCAGCCACAACGCCGTGGGGGAGATCCAAAAGCATGCCAAGACCTTCGCCCTCACCGGCGGAGCCACCAAGGCGGAGGATATTTGTAAGGAGCTGACCCGCCGTGGCCTGGGGGAGATCCGGGTGTCGGTGGGGGAGAAGCTGAGCTACCCCGATGAGCGCATCGTCACCGGCACGGCGGTGGAGCTGGCGGAGGAGACCTTTGCCGACCTCTCCGTGCTGCTGGCAGAGAATCCCGAGCCGGTGGGCCGGCCCTGGAACAGCCCCGGCCTCCCCGACGAGGTCTTCCAGCGGGGAGCCGTCCCCATGACCAAGGAGGAGGTCCGGGCCATCTCCGTGTGCAAGCTGCGGCTCCAACCCCACCATGTGGTGTGGGACGTGGGGGCGGGCACCGGCTCGGTCTCCCTGGAGTGTGCCCTGGCCTGTCCCGCCGGACAGGTCTTTGCCATTGAGAAAAACCCCGAGGCGGTGGCCCTCCTGGAGGAGAACAAGGCCCGCCTGGGGGCCTCCAACCTCACCGTCGTCTCCGGCACCGCACCGGAGATTCTGGAGGGCCTGCCCGCCCCCGACCGGGTCTTCCTGGGGGGGACCTCGGGGAATATGGACGAGATCTTGAACCTGATTTTTGAGCAGAATCCCGCCGCCCGGGTGGTGTGCACCGCCGTCACCCTGGAGACGGTGGGGGAGGCCGCCCGGCTCTTCGCCCCTCTGGCGGAGGCGGATATGGTGCAGCTGTCGGTGACCCGGACCCGGAAGGCGGGGCGGTATCACCTGATGGACGCCCAGAACCCGGTGTGGATCTTCAGCGGGGAGGGGAAGGGCCATGATGCGTAAGGTGCCCCGTCTCCTCCTCTGCGCCCCGGCCAGCGGCGGGGGCAAGACCACGATCACCTGTGCCCTCCTCCAGGCCCTGGTGGACCGGGGAGCGGCCCCGGTGGCTTACAAGTGCGGTCCCGACTACATCGACCCCATGTTCCACAGTGAGGTCATCGGCGCCAAGAGCCGCAATCTGGACCTCTTCCTCATGGGGGAGGCCGCCGTCCGCCGGAGCCTGATGGAGAATACCCCCGACGCCTCCACGGCGGTCATCGAGGGGGTCATGGGCTACTACGACGGCATCGCCATGTCCTCCCAGGCCAGCGCCTACGACCTGGCACGGACCACGGATACCCCGGCGGTGCTGGTGGCCGACGCCCGGGGCCGGGCCCTCACCGCCGCCGCCCTGGTGAAGGGCATGGCCTCCTTCCGGCCCGACGCCAACATTCAGGGCGTCCTCCTCAACCGCTGTCCGCCCATGATGTACCCACGGCTGAAGGAGTCCATCGAGAGGGAGACCGGCATCCATGTGTACGGCTATCTCCCCAACCTGCCGGAGGCGGCGCTGGAGAGCCGCCACCTGGGCCTGGTCACCGCTGCCGAGGTGGGGGATCTGAGGCAGAAGCTCCACCGCATGGCGGAGCAGGCGGAACAGACCATCGACCTGGACGGCCTGCTGGCCCTGGCGGCGTCGGCGCCCGTTCTGGAGGCGCCGGAGCGGCCGGCGGCGTCCATTTCCCGGGAAAGGCCGGTCATCGCCCTGGCCCGGGACAAGGCCTTCTGCTTCTACTACGCCGACGGTCTGGCCGAACTGGTGCGGCAGGGGGCGGAGCTGGTGGAGTTCTCCCCGCTGGAGGATGAGAAATTGCCGGAGGATTGCTCCGGCCTCTACCTGGGAGGCGGCTACCCCGAGGTCTACGCCGGGAAGCTGGCCCGGAACACCGCCCTTTTGGGCGAGATCCGGGAAAAGATCCTCCACGGCCTGCCCACGGTGGCCGAGTGCGGCGGCTTCCTCTATTTGCAAAAGACGCTCTCCGATGCCGACGGGCGCTATGACTGGGAGATGGCGGGCGTCTTCTCCGGAAAGGCCGCCAACACCGGCAAGCTGAGCCGGTTCGGCTACATCGAAATGACCGCCCGCACCGACGGGCTGCTGTGCGGGGCGGGGGAGACCCTCTCCGCCCACGAGTTCCACTACTGGGACAGCACCACGTCGGGGAGCGATTTCAAGGCCCAGAAGCCCTTGAGCGACCGGGGCTGGGACTGCGCCTTTCACACCCCCACCCTGTATGCGGGCTTTCCCCATGTGCATTTCAGCGGCTGCCCCCAGGCCGCGCGGCGGTTCGTGGAGGCGTGCGCACGCTATCAAAGGGAGGAATAAGTATGGACTTGCAGGAGATCGTGGCCGGGATCGGGCCGGTGGATGAGAGGGCCATGGCGGAGGCCCAGCGGCGCTGGGACTCCATCGCCCACCCCCTGAACAGCCTGGGCATGCTGGAGCGGGACATCATCCGCATCGCCGGCATCACCGGCGACCCCAACGTAGACCTCTCCAAGAAGGCGGTGGTGGCCATGTGCGCCGACAACGGCGTGGTGGCCGAGGGGGTCACCCAGACCGGCCAGGACGTCACCGCCATCGTCACCGAGAACATGTCCAAGGGCGATACCTCTGTGTGCTGCATGGCCCGGGTGGCGGGAGCCCAGGTCATCCCGGTGGACATCGGTGTGGCCCGGCCGGTGGCGGGGGAGCATATCCGCCAGTGCTGCGTCCGCCGGGGCACCGCCAACATGACCAAGGGCCCCGCCATGACCCGGGAGGAGGCCGTCCAGGCCGTCATGACCGGCGTGGAGCTGGTGGGTGAGCTGAAGGAGCAGGGAGTCCGCCTCCTGGCCACCGGCGAGATGGGCATCGGCAACACCACCACCTCCAGCGCCATCGTCTCGGTGCTGCTGGGGAAGGCCCCGGCGGAGGTCACCGGCCGGGGGGCGGGCCTCACCTCCGAGGGCCTGGAGCGGAAGATCCACGCCATCGAGACCGCCATCGCCGTCAACCGGCCCGACCCCACCGACGGCCTGGACGTCCTCCACAAGGTGGGCGGCCTGGACATCGCCGGTCTGGCCGGCGTCTTCCTGGGAGGCGCCTACTACCGCATCCCCGTGCTGGTGGACGGCTTCATCTCCTCCGCCGCCGCTCTGATGGCGGCGGCCATCTGCCCGGCTGCCAAGCACTATATGCTGGCCAGCCACGCCTCCAACGAGCCCGCTGGGCGCATGGTGCTGGAGGCCCTGGGGCTGGAGCCCTTCCTCTACGCCGGCATGTGCCTGGGAGAGGGCACCGGCGCGGTGGCCGTCATGCCCCTGCTGGAGATGGGGGCGGCGGTCTACCGGGAGATGTGCACCTTTGAGGCCACCGACATCGAGGCCTACGAGCACCTGACTTAATTGAGAAAAAGGGAGGACGCCCCATGCTGATCCTGGTCTCCGGCGGCTCCGCCAGCGGAAAATCCAAATACGCGGAGGACCTGGTGGTGCAGGCGCCGCCGGGAGAGCGGATCTATGTGGCCACCATGCAGGTCTGGGACGAGGAGAGCCGCCGCCGGGTGGAGCGCCACCGGGCCATGCGGGCGGGAAAGGGCTTCCGCACCGAGGAGCGGCCCATCCACCTCGACCATATGCCGGTGCCCGCCGGGGCGGTGGTGCTGCTGGAGGACCTCTCCAACCTGACTGCCAACGAGTGGTTCGGGCCGGAGGGAAAAAAGGGCGCCGAGGAGCGGGTCCTCTCCGGCGTCTGCAAGCTGAAGGCGGAGAGCGCCTGCACGGTAGTAGTCACCAACGAGCTCTTCTCCGACGGCGTCACCTATGACAAAGAGACGGCGGACTACCTCTCCGCCCTGGCCCGGCTCAATGCGGCCGTGGCGGCGGAGGCCGACCGGGTCTATGAGGTGGTCTGCGGCATCCCGGTCTGCTGGAAGGGGGCGTAAAGACATGTTCCGTTCGCTGTGCATCGCCGTGGCCATGTACTCCAAGCTCCCCGCCCCCAGGGTGGACTGGGACAAGAAGAGCCTCTCCTGGGCCATGTGCTTTTTCCCGGTGGTGGGGGTGGTCATCGCCCTGCTGCTGGGCCTCTGGCTGGGGCTCTGTGCCTTATTGGACTTCGGACCCTTTCTCCGGTCCGCTGTGGCCCTCCTCCTGCCCATCGCGGTGAGCGGGGCCATCCACCTGGACGGCTTCTGTGACACTTCCGACGCCCTGGGCTCCCACCAGAGCCGGGAGAAGAAGCTGGAGATTTTGAAGGACTCCCACACCGGGGCCTTTGCCATCATCTGCTGCTGCCTCTACCTCATCTTTTTCTTCGCCATCTGGTGTGAGGTACAGCCGGCGGGGCGGACCCTGTGGGTGCTGGCCCTGGGTCCCGTCCTGTCCCGGAGCCTCTCCGGCCTGGCCGCCGTGAGCTGGCCCAACGCCCGGGGCAGCGGTCTCCTGGCCACCTTCATCCAACCCATGGACGCCGTCAGGGCCCGGGCGGTGCTGCTGGTATGGGCGGCGGTGAGCGCCGCCGCCATGATCGCCCTGGACCCGGTCTCCGGCATTGCCGCCGCGGTGGGGGCCGGGCTCTCCTTCCTCTATTATTTCGTCATGTCCCGCCGGCAGTTCGGCGGCATCACCGGAGATCTGGCGGGCTTCTTCCTCCAGGTCTGTGAGTGCGCCATGGTCCTCGCCGTGGTCCTGGCGCAGCGTCTGGAGGCATTGTTATGATCCTGCTCATCGGCGGCGCCGGCCAGGGAAAGCTGGCCTACGCCCTGAAAAAGACCGGGTTGGGCCCTGAAGATGTGGCTTATGACCCGGTATCCGCCCGGAGCAAGCCCATCTTTGCGGGGCTGGAGACCTGGGTCCGTGCTCACCCCGGCGAGGGGATCGGGGACTTGCCGGAGGCCAACCCCGGCGTGGTCATCCTCTGTGACGAGGTGGGCTGTGGTGTGGTGCCGGTGGACCCGGCAGAGCGGGCCTGGCGGGAGGAAGTGGGCCGGCTGTGCTGTGATCTGGCCCAAAAGGCGGAGCGGGTGGAGCGGATCTTCTGCGGCCTGAGCATGGTATTGAAGGGGGAAGGGACATGGAAGTGATCCTGGTGCGCCACGGCATCACCCAGGGGAACAAGGAAAAGCGCTTCGTGGGGCGGCTGGACGTGCCCCTGGCCCCGGAGGGAGAGGCCATGGCCCGGGAGACGGCCCCCCTCCTGCCGAAGGTGGAGCACCTCTATGTGAGCCCCATGCTCCGCTGCCGCCAGACGGCGGAGCTGCTGTGGCCCGGCGTGCCCCGGACCCTTGTGGAGGACCTGCGGGAGACCGATTTCGGCATCTTTGAAGGGAAAAACCACGCCGAGCTCCGGGACGACCCCGCCTACCAGCGGTGGCTTGCCGGCGAGATGGTGGTGGGGGAGCCGGTGGAGGACTGCGCCCGGCGTGGTGCTCAGGCCCTGGCCTTCGTGGGGAAGGACGCCGCTGAGCACGGCTATGAGCACGTGGGCGTGGTGTCCCACGGCGGCCTCCTGATGGGCATGCTCACCCTCTGCGGCCGCCCGGCCCGGAAGGGTTTTTACGACTGGTACCCCCAGAACTGCGGCGGCTACCGGGGGGAGCTCACTTTAGATCCCCTGGAGTACCACGTCGCCGGCACCGTGGGGAGGACCAAGGCATGACCCTTACCTTGCGGCTGTTCGCCCTGCTTTTGGGCTTCTGCCTGGACCTCCTCTTCGGTGACCCCCACTGGATGCCCCATCCGGTGCGGGCCATGGGCGCCCTCATCGCCGGGCTGGAAAAGCCCCTGCGGGCAGTCTTTCCCAAGAATCCAAAGGGGGAGCTCATCGCCGGCGGCTTCCTGGTGGTGCTGACGGCGGGCATCTCCACGGGTGCGGCGGTGCTGCTGCTGTGGCTGTGCGCCCAGATCCACCCCATCCTGGCCTTCGCCGCCCAGGCCCTGCTGTGCTACCAGCTCCTGGCGGCCCGGTCCCTCCGGGACGAGAGCGTGAAGGTCTATAAGGCCCTCCGGGACGGCACTCTGGACGACGCCCGGAAGGCGGT
>CALWYC010000034.1 GCA_944385655.1 uncultured Intestinimonas sp.
ATCTCCCGCACCCACCCCGGCCTGGTCAAGCGCCTCTTCGAGCTGGAGATCCCCGAGATCTACGACGGCACCGTGGAGGTCAAGTCCATCGCCCGTGAGGCGGGCAGCCGCACCAAGATCGCCGTCTGGTCCGCCGACGAGAACGTGGACCCCATCGGCGCCTGCGTGGGCCCCGGCGGCCAGCGGGTGAACAACATCGTGGAGGAGCTCCACGGGGAAAAGGTGGACATCATCAAATACAGCGAGGACCCCACCGCCTATGTGGCGGCGGCCCTCTCTCCCGCCGACGTGGTCAGCGTGGACCTGCTGCCCGACGGCAAGAGCTGCCGGGTGCTGGTGCCCGACGACCAGCTCTCCCTGGCCATCGGCAAGGAGGGCCAGAACGCCCGGCTGGCGGCCAAGCTGACGGGCTACAAGATCGACATCAAGCCGGAGTCCGACCCCGGGGAGCTGCCCCCGGCGGAGGAGGCCGAGGTGGAGATCGACGAGGAGCCGGAGGAGGAGACCGTGGACATCGAGGGCTGACGGCCCTCCTGTCCGCGGCGTCTGCCGCGTCAAGCCTTTGCCCTTGGGCAAAGCTTGGGTTTGGGCGGATTCACTCCGCCCAAATCAAATGAAAAAAGGGGCCCCCGCAAAAGGCGTGCCTTTTGTGGGGCGGGCCAGAACGCCCGGCTGGCGGCCAAGCTGACGGGCTACAAGATCGACATCAAGCCGGAGTCCGACCCCGGGGAGCTGCCCCCGGCGGAGGAGGCCGAGGTGGAGATCGACGAGGAGCCGGAGGAGGAGACCGTGGACATCGAGGGCTGAGACGCCCCGCGATGGGCCGTCAGGAGGCGAAGGGACATGGACTGGGAGAAATGGGACTGGTTCTTCGGGCCCGACGGCGTCCGGCATCCGGTCTCCGACGGTGCGGAGCCGGAGGAAGAGAACTTCACCTTCGGGATTTTGACAGAGGAAGACTCCAAACGGGAGACCGAAGACGAGGACAGCATTTGGTAAAGGGGGGCGTGTGACATGCCGAAAAAGATCCCCATGCGGCAGTGCGTGGGCTGCCGGGAGATGAAGGAAAAGCGCCAGCTGATCCGGGTGGTGCGCTCCCCTGAGGGAGAGGTCTCCCTGGATTTCAAGGGCAAGAAGCCGGGCCGGGGGGCCTACGTGTGCCCCGACCCGGAGTGCCTGAAGAAGGCCCGGAAGTCCCGGGCCCTGGAGCGGGCCTTTTCGGCGGCCCTGCCGCCGGAGGTCTACGAGGCCCTGGAGGCCCAGATGAAGACGGGGGAGGAGCAGGATGGATAACGCGCTGCGGCTCATCGGCCTGGCCCGGAAGGGCGGCTTCGTGGAGGTGGGCGAGGAGCCGGTGGGCGCCGCCACACGGGCGCACAAGGCCCGGCTGGTGGTGCTGGCCGCCGACGCCGCCGACAACACCCTGCGCCGGGCGGCCCACTTCGCCCAGGCGGGGTCCGCCCCCGCCGTGCAGACCCCCTACACCAAGGGGGAGCTGGGACTGGCCGTGGGCCGGTCCTCCTGCGCCATGCTGGCCCTCACCGACCACGGCCTGGCCGCCGCCTTCGCCCGGAAGCTGGCGGAGGCGGACGGCGAGCAGTACGGCGACACCGCCGCCGAGCTGGAGGAGAAGGCCCAGCGGGCCCTCCAGCGGCAGAAGGAACAGCGGCGGCACGAGAAGAAGCTGGAGCGTGCGGCGGCCAAGCCCTGGGCCGCCCCCGCCAAGCCGGCCTCCCCCAAGGGGGCGGAGGGCCGGAAGAAGCAGGTGCGGAAGGGTCCCGGAACGGGTACAAAGCGCGGAGGAGGGCGTCACGTGACGTGAAGGGGTACAGATGAGGCCGCGGACGCGGCGGGAAGGAAGCATCAGCCAGCGGATCGCTTCAATACGCAAGCCCGGAGGCCGGCTCCGGGTTTCCGTATTGGAGTGATCCCAACGATCAACGGAGGGAATTTATTTGAGTAGTTTCATCAAGTACAGAGTTCGGGATGTGGCCAAGGACTTTGACCGCACCCCCAAGGAGATCATCACCATCCTGGGCAAGTACGGCACCGCCCCCAAGAACAACATGCAGGTGCTGGAGGACGGGGAGCTGTCCGTCCTCTT
Source organism: uncultured Intestinimonas sp. (assembly GCA_944385655.1). GTDB lineage: Bacteria > Bacillota > Clostridia > Oscillospirales > Oscillospiraceae > Intestinimonas. The sequence goes on from CALWYC010000034.1 coordinate 2,105, forward strand.
CGACTACCTGACCCAGCACAATCAGGTGGAGAGCATCGAGAGCATCTTTGCCGACACCTATCACGAGCCCAAGCCGGCCCCCGAGGCCAAGCCCGCCTCCGCCCCCCAGAAGGCGGCGGAGAAGGCGGCCCCCGCCCCCCAAAACGGCGGCAATAAGCCCGCCGGGAACCAGCAGGGCGGCGGCAAGCCCGCCCAGGGCCAGCAGAGCGCTCAGAAGCCCGCCCAGGGCGGCCAGGGCCAGGAGGCCGTCAGCCGCAAAGTGCCTGAGAAGAAGATCGTGGACACCCGCAAGAGCGGCAACGTGAACCTGGAGAAGTACGACCAGCGGCTGGAGGACCTGGCCGCCGGCAAGACCAAGCAGATGCAGGCCGGCAAGCAGAAGTTCCAGGGCCGGAACCAGCAGCGCAAGGGCGGCGGCTTCCAGGGCAACAAGCGCCGGGCGGAGGAGCAGGAGAAGATGCGCCGCCTCCAGGCCGAGATCGCCAAGAAGCACCCCACCGTGGTCAAGATCCCCGACGAGATCGCCGTGGGCGAGCTGGCCAGCCGCATGAAGAAGACCGGCGCCGAGGTGGTCAAGTGCCTCATCAAAAACGGCGTCATGGCCTCCCTCTCCGACGTCATCGACTTCGACACCGCCGCCATCATCGCCGAGGAGATGGGCTGCAAGGTGGAGAAGGAGATCATCGTCACCATCGAGGAAAAGCTCATCGACGTCAGCGAGGACAAGGAGGAGGACCTGGAGCCCCGGGCTCCCGTGGTGGTGGTCATGGGCCACGTGGACCACGGCAAGACCTCCCTGCTGGACTATATCCGCTCCGCCCACGTGGCCTCCGGCGAGGCCGGCGGCATCACCCAGCACATCGGCGCCTATCAGGTGGACGTGGGCGGCAAGCCCGTCACCTTCCTGGACACCCCCGGCCATGAGGCCTTCACCGCCATGCGTGCCCGCGGCGCCATGATCACCGACATCGCCATCCTGGTGGTGGCTGCCGACGACGGCATCATGCCCCAGACGGTGGAGTCCATCAACCACGCCAAGGCCGCCAATATCCCCATCATCGTGGCCATCAACAAGATGGATAAGCCGGAGGCCAACCCCGACCGCATCAAGCAGCAGCTCACCGAGTACGAGCTGGTGCCCGAGGAGTGGGGCGGCGAGACCATCATCTGCCCCATCTCCGCCAAGACCGGCGAGGGCATCGACAACCTGCTGGAGATGGTCAACCTGACCGCCGAGATGCAGGAGCTGAAGGCCAACCCCAACCGCTCCGCCCACGGCGCCGTCATCGAGGCCCGGCTGGACAAGGGCCGCGGCCCCGTGGCCACCCTGCTGGTCCAGAACGGCACCCTGCGCCAGGGCGACATCATCATCGCCGGCACCGCCGTGGGCCGTGTCCGTGCCATGACCAACGCCCGGGGCGAGAAGGTCAAGGAGGCCGGACCCTCCGTGCCCGTGGAGATCATCGGCATGGGCGAGGTGCCCGGCGCCGGCGACGACTTCCACGCCGTGGCCGACGAGCGCATGGCCCGTGAGCTGGTGGAGCAGCGCAAGCAGGAGCAGAAGGACCGGATGAACGGCCCCGTGGGTCAGAAGGTGTCCCTGGAGGACCTGTTCAGCCAGATCCAGGCCGGCGAGATGAAGAATCTGAACATCATCGTCAAGGCCGACGTCCAGGGCTCCGCCGAGGCGGTGAAGTCCTCCCTGGAGAAGATCTCCAACGAGGAGGTCCGGGTCCGGGTCATCCACTGCGCCGTGGGCGCCATCAGCGAGAGCGACGTCATGCTGGCCGCCACCTCCGGCGCCATCATCGTGGGCTTCAACGTCCGCCCCGACAACAACGCCCGGGATTCCGCCGCCCGCATGAACGTGGATATGCGCATGTACCGGGTCATCTACGACGCCATCAACGAGGTGGAGGCCGCCATGAAGGGCATGCTGGCCCCCAAGTTCAAGGAGGTGGACCTGGGCCGGGCCGAGGTCCGCAACGTGTTCCGCATCACCGGCGTGGGCATGGTGGCCGGCTGCTACGTCACCGAGGGCAAGATGCAGCGGGGCGCCCAGATGCGCCTGCTGCGGGACAACATCGTCATCTACGACGGCGCCATCGCCTCCCTCCAGCGCTTCAAGGACAGCGTGAAGGAGGTCGCCCAGGGCTACGAGTGCGGCATCACCTTCGAGAAGTTCCAGGACATCAAGGAGGGCGACATCATCGAGGCCTACCTCATGGAACAAATTGAAGTGTAATCTGACCTGAAAAGAAATACAACCAAACAGACCCGTTCCATCCCCAAGTCATTTGAGGAGGGGACGGGTCTGTACGCTTGATAGGAGAAACATATGGCAAGCAATCGCATCGGACGCATCAACGAGGAGATCCAGCGGGAGCTGTCGGCTCTCATCCGGACCGTGAAGGACCCCCGGGTCCACGGGCTGGTCTCCATCACGGCGGTGGACACCGCCCCGGACCTGCGCTATGCCAAGGTCTATGTGAGCATGCTGGACAAGAGCGACGTGAAAGAGGTGGTCAAGGGCCTCAAGTCGGCCGCCGGCTATCTGCGCCGGGAGCTGGGGCAGGCCCTCCAGCTCCGGTACACCCCCGAGCTCACCTTCGTGGCCGACGACTCCATCGCCGAGGGCGCCCACATCCTGGAGCTCATCGAAAAGCTGGACAAGTGAGGTGCCTCCCTATGGAGTACAGAGAAGCAGCGGAACTGCTGCTGCGGCAAAATGACATTCTCATTCTGACCCACAAGCGGCCTGACGGGGACACCATCGGCTGCGCCGTGGGACTGGGCCAGGCCCTGCGGGAGCAGGGCAAGACGGCCTGGGTCCTCCCCAACGAGGACGCCACCCGTCTCTTTACCCCCTACCTGGAGGGGTACCTGGCTCCGGAGGGCTTCCAGCCCGCCTTTGTGGTGTCGGTGGATATCGCCGGCAAGGGGCTCTTCACCCCCGCCGGTGAGGCGTGGCTCCAGCGGGGCATCGACCTGGCCATCGACCACCACCCCTCCCAGGAGTATTTCGCCAGGGAGACCTGTCTGGACGCCGGGCGGGCGGCCTGCGGCGAGCTCATCTACGACCTTATCCGCCAGTGGGGACCGGTGTCCCCGGCGGCCGCCCTGCCCCTCTATGTGGCCGTGGCCACCGACACCGGCTGCTTCCAGTACAGCAACACCAGCCCAGCTACCCACCGGGTGGCCGCTGACCTGATGGCCACCGGCATTGACGCCCAGGGGGCCAACAAGCGCCACTTCCGCACCAAGAGCCTGAAGCGGCTGCGGCTGGAGTCCCTGATCGTGGACACCATGGACCTCCACGACGACGGTGCCATCGCCATCGCCGCCATCGGCCTGGCCGACATGGCCCGGCTGGAGGCCGATGAGGCCGACGCCGAGGACATCGCCGCCTTCGTGGGCCAGCTGGAAGGGGTCCACACCTCGGTGACCATCCGGGAGCTGAAGGACGGGGCCTGTAAGCTGTCCGTCCGCACCGACGCCACCCTCAACGCCACCAAGGTCTGTGCCCTGCTTGGGGGCGGCGGCCACGCCGCCGCCGCCGGGTGTACGGTGCCGGGCACGGTGGAGGAGGCCAAGGCGGCCATTCTGGACGCTATCCGGAAGGTGCAGGCCGATGCCTAACGGTATTTTGGTCATTGACAAGCCCGCCGATTGGACCAGCATGGATGTGTGCGCCCCATGGGCGTTCAGCGCCCATGGGGACCCCAAATCTGATTGGACATCCTCGGCGGAAGTGAATTCCGCCTGCGGCAAGGTTTTGCCCAAGGGCAAAACGCTTGGACGGCGCAAATGCGCCGAACCTTGGCGCACGGGGAGGTTATGCCATGCCTAACGGTATTTTGGTCATTGACAAGCCCGCCGATTGGACCAGCATGGATGTGTGCGCCAAGGTGCGGGGCATTTTTCACGAGAAGCGGGTGGGCCACGCCGGCACTCTGGACCCCATGGCCACCGGGGTGCTGCCCGTGTTCATCGGCCGGGCCACACGGGCGGTGGAGTTCGCTTCTGAATCCGAAAAGGAATATGTTGCAGAACTAAAACTGGGTGTCATCACAAATACCCAGGACACCACCGGCGAGGTGGTGGAGGAGCGGCCGGTGACGGTGGACCGGGACCAGGTGCTGGCGGTGCTGGACCGGTTCCGGGGGGATATCCTCCAGATCCCGCCCATGTACTCCGCCATCAAAATAGACGGCAAGAAGCTCTACGAGCTGGCCCGGAAGGGCAAGGAGGTGGAGCGGGCGCCCCGTCCGGTGTGCATCCACGAGCTGGAGCTGCTGGACTCCGCCGGACCGGCGGACTACCGCCTGCGGGTCCGCTGCTCCAAAGGGACCTACGTCCGCACCCTGTGCCACGACATCGGTGAGGCTTTGGGCTGCGGCGGCTGCATGGGCGCCCTGCGCCGGACCATGGCCGCCGGCTTTACGCTGGACGACGCGGTGACCCTGGCGGACGTCCAGGCCGCCGCCGACCGGGGGGAGGCCGAGGGCCTGCTGCTGCCGGTGGACGCCTACTTTGCCGGTCGGCCCGATCTGGTCCTGAAGCCGGAGGCGGAGAAAAAGCTCCGCAACGGCATGACCCTGGTGATGCCCGACCTGCCGGATGGGGAGTGCCGGGTCTACGGCGGCGACGGGACCTTCCTGGCCCTGTGCCGGGCGGAGCGGGGCAGGCTCACCACCGTCAAGAGCTTTTTCCCGGTGTGAGACCGGGAGAGGAAAGAGAGACGATCCCATTGAACGAGACAAAACGAGCCATCGCCCTGGGCTTTTTTGACGGGGTGCACGTGGGCCACGGCGCCCTGCTGAGCCGGGTGGGGGAGGTGTCGGCCCAGAAGGGGCTCATCCCCACCGCCTTCACCTTCGACGCCCACCCGGGCAGCCGGATCACCGGGGCAATCACGCCGCTGATCAACTCCCCCGCCGACCGGGCCGACCTGATGCGGCGGCACTACGGCATCCAGGAGGTCATCGTGGCCCACTTCGACAGCATGATGCGGATGGACTGGCGGGACTTCGTCACCGAGTACCTGGTAAAGGAGCACGGCGCCGCCCACGTGGTGGCCGGCCACGACTTCCACTTCGGCTACAAGGGGGAGGGCAACCCCCAGCGGCTCCGGGAGCTGTGCGCCCAGCTGGGCGTCGGCTGCGACATCATCCCCAAGATCGAGCTGGAGGGGATCACCGTCTCCTCCACCTACATCCGCACCCTCATCGCCCAGGGGGAGATGGAGCGGGCCATGGAGTTCCTGGGCCATCCCCACGTCCTCACCGACAAGGTAGCCCACGGCAAGAAGCTGGGCTCCACTCTGGGCTTCCCCACGGTGAACCTCCGGTTCCCCGAGGGGGTGCTGATCCCCGCCCACGGGGTGTACGCCACCCGGGTGTGGTTTGAAAACGGGGACAGCCGCCCCGCCGTCACCAACATCGGCGTCCGCCCCACGGTGGACGACGGGGACCGGGTCAGCGTGGAGGGGTATATCCTGGACTTCGCCGGGGACCTCTACGGCCAGACCATCCGCATGGAGTTCTATAAAAAGCTGCGGGGGGAGCGGAAGTTCCCCTCCCTGGAGGCGCTGCGGGAGGAAGTCATGCGCAACGCCCAGGAGACCAGAGCGTTTTTCCGTACCGTTTGACCCCAGTCCGGAGCCAAAAGGGAGGGACCGCGATGCGATACAAGAGCATGTACCCCATGATCCTGGTTTACATACTGGCCCTGGTCCTGGCGGGGCTGATCTTTGACGACCCGGCCAACATCCTGCCGGGCCTCCAGAAGATCGTCCTCACCCAGGACGTGCTCATCACCGACTATGTGGAGATCGCCGGGCCGGGGGCGGCCTTCATCAACTCCGCCCTGGTGACCCTCATCAGCCTGGGGCTCCTCTACCTCTCCGGCGACCCCCTCAACGGCTTCACCATCACCGAGATGGGGCTCATGTCGGGCTTCGCCCTTTTCGGCAAGAATGTGGCCAACATCTGGCCCATCATCCTGGGCACCTGGGTCTATGCCCGCATCCAGAAGGAGCCCTTCTCCAAGTACACCTCGGTGGCCCTGCTGGCCACCGCTCTCTCGCCCCTGGTGAGCTACATGGGGCTGGGCAGTCTCTACGCCCACCCCCTGGGGGGCGTGCTCACGGGCATGCTCATCGGCATGGTCCTGCCGCCCCTGTCGGCCTACACCTATAAGGTGCAAAACGGCATGAACCTCTATAACATGGGTTTCGCCTGCGGCCTACTGGCCATGATGCTGGTGCCCATGCTCACCGCCGTGGGGGATGCCCCCAGCAGCGTCCTCTACTGGGCGGAGGGCTACAACCTCCGCTTCGGCATCGCGGTGGCCCTGATGTGTCTGGTCTTCATCCTGTGCGGCCTCTTCTGCTCCGGCCACCCCGTCTGGGCCAACTGGGCGGGCTACCGCCGCCTCCTCACCAGCTCCGGCCGGGCCCCCAGCGATTTCCTGCGCATGGTGGGCGGCGGTCCGGTGCTCATCAACATGGGGGTCAACGGCCTGCTGGCCACCGGGTATATCCTGCTGGTGGGGGGCGACCTGAACGGCCCCACCCTGGGCGGCATCCTCACCGTCATCGGCTTTTCCGCCTACGGCAAGCACGCCCGTAACATCCTGCCCGTCATGTGCGGGGTTTTGCTGGGCGGCATCTTCATGCACTACAACGTGGACGCCCCCGGCCTCCAGCTGGCCGCCCTCTTCGGCACCACCCTGGCCCCCTTCGCCGGCGTCTTCGGCTGGCCCGTGGGCGTGGTGGCCGGCTTCCTCCACTCGGCGGTGGTCCTCCAGGCCGGCTACGTCCTGGCCGGCGTCAACCTCTACAACAACGGCTTCTCCGGCGGCCTCATCGCCATCGTCCTCTTCCCCACAGTCATGGCCATCGTCCGCCACCGGAAGCCGGAGCTCACCACCCGGGACCTCTTCGAGGTCTTCGAGGGGGATAAGCCGGAGCCCATGGAGCGAGACCTGCCTCCCGCCCAGCGGGAGCCGGAGGGGGAGCCCTTCCCGGCCATCCAGAAGGACTCGGAACCGGAGGAAAAGTAAGAAAGCGGCGCCGTCTCCCAGGGGAGACGGCGCCGCTTTTGTCAGGTGTCTCCGGTCCGGCGGTCCAGCCGGAGCACCAGGGCGGTGCGGTCGTCGGCCGGGCCCTCCCGGCCCACCTGGGCGTCCACCAGGGCCCGGGCCAGGTCCTTGGGGCTCTCCCCGTCGAAGGCGGCCAGGACGTCCCGGAGCCACTGGTCCTCCCGTGGGTCGGCCACCCCGTCGCTGACCAGCACCACCGTGTCGCCCGCCTCCAGCTGGAGCCGGGTGAGATCGGGGGCCACCCGCTCCCCGTCGGTGAGCCCGGCGGGGAGGGCGGCGCCGGTGACCCGGCTCACGGAGCCGCCCCGGCGCAGGTAGGTGGGGGCGGCGCCGAACTTGTAGAGGGCGGCGGCGCCGGTAAAGAGGTCCAGCTCCAGCAGGTCCACGGTGGTGAAGCCCCCCTCCTCCTCGCTGCGGAGGGCCAGGGCGGCGTTGAGGGTCTTGAGGGCGGTGTCGGCCTGGACCCCCGCCCGCAAAAACTGCTCCAGCAGCCGGACGGCCAGCTTGCTCTCCCGGCTGGCGGCGGGACCGCTGCCCATGCCGTCGCACAGCATGACGTAGAGGAGGCCCTCCGGGGTGCGGAGGAGGCCGCCGGCGTCCCCGCTCACCGTTTCCCCGCCCTTCTGACGGGCGGCCGCCCCCATGACGGCCTGGAAGGGCTCAGCCTGGGTGAAGACCAGGTGTTCCCCGGTCCCCACGGGGGGCTCCTCCTCCGCCGGGTGGAGAGAGGTCCCCAGCAGGGCGGAGAGGGCGGCGCGCTCGGCCTCCTTCCGGAGGGGGGCCAGGTCGGGCCCGGCCACCTCGCAGCGCAGGTGGCCGGCCTGGTCGTAATAGACCCAGGCGTCCCCCTCCAGGCCCAGGGCGGTGAGGTGGCGGCGCAGCCGCTTTTCCCGCACCGGGTCGGGGGTGAGCGCCCCGGAGAGTTCGGAGGCCGCCTGGCCCAGCAGGGCGGAGAGGGTGCCGTACTGCCGGAAGACGGCGGCCCGGTTCTCCTGGAGCCGGCTCTGGTACTGCCGGCGGCAGAGGGCGGCGGTGAGGGCCTCGTTGGCGGCGGAGAGGAACTGGGGGAAGTGGAGGCAGCGGGTGGTGAAGTGCTGGGGGAAGTCTCCGGCCTCGCCACGGCCACGCTCCGCCATGGCGGGCAGGGCGTCGTTGAGGGCGGCGAAGGTGGTGTTGTAGTCCCGCTGCCAGCAGGCGTCCCGCAGGGCGCACCGGCGGCACACCTTGTCCGCCGCCCGGTCAAAGACGGTGGAGAGATCGCCGTCGTTGGGGGCGTGCCCCCGGAAGCTCCCCCGCATGGACTCGTAGAGGGTGCGGAAGGCCTCGGCGGTCTGGGTCAGCCGGTCCCGGACGTAGGCGGCGGCCCGGTCGGCGGTGCCGGGGGCGCCCTCCCGGCGCAGCCGGGCCCGGACCTTGCGGAGGAGCTGCTCCGGCAGCAGGAGGAAGAGGACGGAGGCGGCAAAGACCTCGTAGAGGAGGGGGAGCTCGGCGCCCCCCTGCCAGGCCCACAGCACCACCACCGCGTTGGTGAGGACGTAGGCCACGGCGCAGCCTGTCCGGGACAGGCCCTGGAAGGCCCCGGTGACCAGCCCGGCGCAGCCGTAGCACACGGTGCAGGACCAGTCGCCCCCGCCCCGGGCCAGGTCCATGCTCAGCCCGGCGGCCACCCCGGCGGCGGCGCCGGAGCCCAGCCCGCCCTGGGAGGCGAAGACCATCACCGCCAGGGCGGCGAGGACCCGGCCGGCGGAGATGATGTCCCCCACCAGGGTGAGCTGGGCCAGGGAGATGAGGACGGTGCTCCCCAGGATGAAGAGGCTGGCCAGCTGCCGGGTGGAGAGCTCCCCCTCCTCCCGCTTGTCCAGCCAGGGGGAGAAGGCGGTGCGGTAGAAGTAGACGCAGGCCCCGGAGAGGAGCAGCTCTGTGAGGAAAAAGACCACGGCGGACAGTTCCCAGCCCCCCTCTCCCAGGTAGACGAAGCCGGTGGCCCCGGAGAGGGCCGCCGTCACCGCCGGCATGAACCAGCCCCGCCGGTAGAGCTTGATGTCGAAAAAGGCGAAGGCCACCGAGAAGATGAGGATGGCCGCCGCCACATACCGCAGCCCCTCGGCCAGTCCCCGGAAGGCGAGATAGCCGAAGCAGGCCCCCAGCAGGGCGGCAAAGCCCCCCAGCCCCGAGCCGGAGCAGCCCACCATGGACAGCCCGAAGGGGGCGCAGCCGTCCAGGATCTCCGCTCCGGCCAGGACCCCGGCCAGGGTGAAGCGGATGAGGTACTCCGCCCCCCGCACCAGGGCCGGCGCCCGGAGCACCAGCCTGCCCGTCCGGGCCATCTCCTCCCGGGCCCGGGCCGCCTTTGCCTTCAATCCCACCTTCGCCGCCATGGACGCTCTCCTCCTATGTATCAGGTCGTAGTGACAGTATAATCCATGATCTGGAAATATAACGTCGGAAGGAGGGACGCCGTTCCTGCGTTTTTCTGCGGTTTTCTGGCGGCTGGGGCGGATTTTCCGGGCATGACCGGACAAAAACGGGGCGGCGGCCGGCGGGCTTGCCCCGGATGGCGGTTTATGGTATGATAAACAGAACGATGAAAAGGACCGGAGGAAGACCGTGAAGATCGGAAACGTAGAGATCCCTTCCCAGCTGGTGCTGGCCCCCATGGCGGGGGTCACCGACTTGGGATTCCGTACCATCTGCCGGGAGCTGGGGGCGGGCTACACCGTCACCGAGATGGTGAGCGCCAAGGCCCTGTGCTACCAGGATAAGAAGTCCATCCCGCTGCTGAAGCTGGGGGAGGGGGAGCACCCCGCCGCCGCCCAGATCTTCGGCTCCGACCCGGCGTGTATGGAGGAGGCCGCCGCCATCGCCGCCGAGGTGTCCGGGGCGGACATCATCGACATCAACATGGGCTGTCCCGTGCCCAAGGTGGCCAACTCCGGGGACGGCTCGGGGCTCATGCGCACCCCGGACCTGGCCGTCCGGGTGGCCGAGGCGGTGGTGAAGGGGGCGGGGAGCCGTCCCGTCACCGTGAAGATGCGCCTGGGCTGGGACAAGGGCTCCATCAACTGCGTGGAGCTGGCCAGGGCCATGGAGGAGGCCGGGGTGGCCGCCGTGGCCGTCCACGGCCGCACCCGGAGCCAGCAGTATGCCGGCACCGCCAACTGGGACTATATCCGGGCGGTGAAGGAGGCCCTGCGCATCCCGGTCATGGCCAACGGCGACGTCTTTTCGGGCAGGGACGCTGTGCGCATCCTCCGCTGGACCGGCGCCGACGCCGCGATGATCGGCCGGGGCTGCTTCGGCAACCCCTGGCTCTTCCGGCAGGCCCAGGCCGCCCTGGAGGGCCGGGAGATCCCGCCCCTGCCGCCCCTGGCGGAGCGGTGCGAGACGGCCATGCGGCAGTTCGAGCTCAACGCCGCCCACAAGGGGGAGAAGATCGCCTGCCTGGAGGCCCGGAAGCAGTACTGCTGGTACCTGAAGGGGGTGCCCCACGCGGGCTACTGGAAGGAGCAGATCTGCCACGTGGAGACCATGGAGGACCTGCGGCGGATCACGGCGGGCATCCAGCGGGACCTGAAATGATTTGATGAGGAAGGAAAGGCGGGTGAAGGGTCGCCTTGACGGAACAGGAGCTGGTGGAACGGGCCAAAAGGGGAGACGAGACCGCCTTTGAAGCCCTGGTCACCGACAATGAAAAGCGCATCTACAATCTCTGCCGGCGGCTGGTGGGCAACCCGGAGGACGCCGCCGAACTGACCCAGGAGGCATTTCTCAACGCCTGGCGGGGCCTGGGCCGGTTCCAGGGGGAGAGCAGCTTCTCCACCTGGCTCTATCGGCTGGCCTCCAACGCCTGCATCGACTTCCTCCGGAAGGAGAAGCGGCGGCAGAGCCTCTCCATGACGGTCTCCCTGGACGACGACGAGGAGGAGCGGCAGGTGGAGCTCCCCGACGAGCGGTACGCCCCCGAGGGGGAGCTGGAGCGCTCCGAGGCCCGGCGGGCGGTGGCGGAGGGGCTGGAAAAACTCACCGCCGAGCACCGGCAGGTGCTGGTCATGCGGGAGCTGAACGGCTTGAGCTACGCCGAGATCGGCGCGGTCCTGGGGCTGGAGGAGGGGACGGTGAAGTCCCGGATCGCCCGGGCCCGGAACGCCCTGCGAAAAGTTTTGACGGAACAGGGGAACTTTTTCAGCGAGCGCTCGTCTAGAAAGTGACATGAGAACGAAACGAGGAGAGGAGGTGACCTGCCATGTGTGACTGCGAGCGGGCTCTGGAGCTCTTGAGCCTGGAGCTGGACGGCCAGCTGACCCCGGAGGAGAAGGGGGAGCTGGAGGCCCATCTGGCCGGCTGCGGCGAATGCCGCCGGGCGGCGGAGGAGCTGCGGCAGCTCCACACCATCCTGCCCGAGCTGGAGGAGGAGGTGCCCGACGGCCTCCACCAGGCCATCATGGACAGGATCGGGGCGGAAAAGGTGGTCCCCCTCTCCAGAGCCCGGAGACCCTCCCAGCTCCGCCGGTGGGCCTCCCTGGCGGCGGTCTTTGCCGTCATCCTGCTGGGGGCGGGCACCTGGCGGCTCTTCGCGGGCAGCGGCCTTTCCGGCGGCACCGCCGCCCCGGCGGCGGCCAACGCGGCCCCCGAAGCCGCGGCAGCGGCCCGGGATACGGCCAGCAGCGGCGCGGAGAGTACCGGCCAGACCGAGGAGCAGCCCAAGATGGTGAGCGGGCAGGGCGACGTCTCCAACGACGTGTCCCAGCCCGCCCAGGAGAGCGCCGCACCCCAGGACGGGGAGGGAGAGGGCGCCGCTCTGCGGATGGTCCCGCCCGCGTCGGCCCAGCCCACACCGGCGCCGGAGGAGGCGGGCGAGAGCGGGCAGACCGGCGGCCAGCAGGCCGTCACCTTCGGCATCCTGCCGGCGGAGGCCGCCCCGGAGGGGGCCGTCCAGCCCGACGCGGAGACCACCGAGACCCTGCGGGCCAACTGCGCCGCCTGGCTGGCGGATTCCGCCTTTGACCAGAAGGACCGGGTGGATACCACCCTGGTGTTCGTCGCCCCGGTCACAGAGGGCGACCTGGCGGCGGCGGTCTGTGACGGCGAGAGCGCCGCCCTGCTGGACGGCACCGACTGGGCCGTGACCCTGGGGGACACCATCGGCCACGACTACGCGGTCCTCCTGTGCGACAGCGAGACCCTGGCGGTGCTGGGCTATGTGCCCATTGCGTGATAAGAAAAGAGCGCGTGCTCACGGATATATCCGTGAGCACGCGCTCTTTTCTTGCCTTTAGACCGAGCACGGCCCTGCCGCGCCGTCCAGCAGAGAGGGAAAGTCGGCCCAGCGTGCCAGGGTGAGGTGGGGGACCTCCGGGGTCCGGTCGGAGGACCAGAGGGGGGAGCGGGCGCCGGTGTACCACACCGGCTGGATGCCGCAGGCGGCGGCGCCTTCGATGTCGCAGGCGGGGTTGTCGCCGCAGTACCAGACCTCATGGGGCTCCAGTCCCGCCATGGTGAGGGCCAGCCGGAAGATCCGGGGGCTGGGCTTGCGGAAGACGTATTCGCTGGTGGCCAGGACGAACTCGAAGCGGTGGCCGGGCAGCAGCCGGTCCAGCCGGGCGCGGAGGGCGGCGCCGGAGAAGGAGAGGTTGCTGATGACGCCGGTGCGGATGCCCCCCGCCGCCAGGAGGTCCAAAAGTTCCGCGATGCCCTCGGTGGGCCGGCCCGGGGCGGCGGCGTCCCAGTAGAGGGTCTCCAGCTCCTCCCCCGGCAGGGAGAAGGAGAGGCCCTGGGAGGCGAAGACGTACCGCTGGAAGGGCAGGTTGTGGGTCTCATAGAGGGGGATGTGGCCGTCGGCGGCGCGGAAGCGCTCCATCTCGGCCTCCAGGGCGTCCACGTAGTCGGCCAGCTCCCGGGCGGTGCGGCCCAGGGGGTTGGCGTCGGCGTGGGAGAGCACCGCCGCCATGCCCAGCTCCTTGTCGAAATAGGGCTCGTCGATGAGGGTCTGGCCGTAGTCGAAGAGCACCATGCTCGGACGGTTCGGCGTCATGGAAAAAACTCCTTTCCCGGGGGACAACACGTATGTTCTTCCGCCATCATACCGGTTTCCGGGACCGTTGTCAAAGAAAAGCCGGGGCGCATTGGAAGGAATTTGCATGGAGACGACATTTTTTATAAAAAATGAGTTGTCAAGCGGCGGCCATTGAGATATAATGACTAAGACAGTGACGCATGGAAACGGGCGGCGCTTTCGAGAGATCCCAAATGTAAGGAGAGGAAACAAGATATGAGCTATTCCGTACAAAATATTCGTAACGTATGCCTGCTGGGCCACGGTGGAAACGGAAAGACTTCCCTGGCCGAGAGCATGCTGTTTCAGACCGGCGCCATTGACCGTCTCGGCAAGGTGACCGACGGAAATACCACCTGCGACTACGACGCCGAGGAGGTCCGCCGTCAGTTTTCCATCTCCACCGCCGTGGCGCCCGTGGAATATAAGGGCTGCAAGATCAACATTCTGGACACCCCCGGCTACTTCGACTTCTCCGGCGAGGTCATGGAGGCCCTCCGGGTGGCCGACGCCGCCGTCATCGTCTGCTCCGCCAAGAGCGGCATGAGCGTGGGCGCCGAGAAGGCCTGGAAGTACTGCGAGGAGCGTAAGCTGCCCCGCATCCTCTACATCTCCAAGACCGACGAGGACAACGCCGACTACAACGCCGCCTTTGACACCCTCCGGGAACGCTTCGGCAAGAACGTGGCCCCCGTGGTGGCCCCCATCTGGGATGAGAACAAGAAGGTCATCGGCATCATCGACGTGCTCAACAAGCGGGCCTACGACATCGAGAACAGCAAGCGCCACGAGATCCCCGTGCCCGAGAACAAGCAGGAGGTGCTGGACGAGCTCTACAACGCCCTGGTGGAGTCC
>CALWYC010000035.1 GCA_944385655.1 uncultured Intestinimonas sp.
TCGATCTCCGCCCGGAGCGCATCCAGTTGACTCATAGGGATTCACCTCTTTGTGCAGACTCAGATGCCCAGCACCTCGCAGGCGGCCAGGGCGGCGGCGGACTCGATGACCGGCACCGCCCGGGGGACGATGCAGGGGTCGTGGCGGCCGGTGACGGCCAGCCTGGCGTCGGCGTGGCTGGAGAGATCCACCGTGTCCTGCTCCTTGGCGATGGAGGGGGTGGGCCGGATGGTGACCTCAAAGGTCACCGGCATGCCGTTGGTGATGCCGCCGTTGACCCCGCCGGCGTGGTTGGTGCGGGTCCTGACGGTATCCCCGTCCATATAGAAGGGGTCGTTGGCCTGGCTGCCCCGGAGGTCGGCGAAGCCGGTCCCCAGGCCGAAGCCCACCGCCTTCACGGCGGGGACAGCAAAGAGATACTGGGAGAAGATGCCCTCCACGTTGCAGCCGAAGTCGGGGGACCCCAGCCCGGCGGGGAGGCCGGTGACGGCGCAGGCGATGCGCCCGCCCACCGAGTCCAGATCGGCCTTGGCGGCCAGGATGGCCGCCTCCATCTCCTCCGGGGTGGAGTCGGCGATGCCGGCCACGTTGGAGATGCGGGAGGTGACTTCCACGCCCTGCTCCTTCAGGATGAGCTTGGCCACCGCCCCGGCAAAGACCAGGGGGGCGGTGAGACGGCCGGAGAAGTGGCCGCCGCCCCGGTAGTCGTTGCAGCCGTGATAGCGGACGAAGCCGGCATAGTCGGCGTGGCCGGGCCGGGGCAGGTTTTTGAGCTGGGCGTAGTCCCTGGAGCGGGTGTCGGTGTTGAAGATGACGGCGCACAGGGGGGTGCCGGTGGTTTTGCCCTCGAAGACGCCGGAGAGAATCTCCGGTTCGTCGGCCTCCTTCCGGGCGGTGGTCATGGCGTTCTGGCCGGGCGCCCGGCGGGCCAGCTCAGAGCGGATGAAGTCCATGTCCAGCTCCAGACCGGCGGGGACCCCCTCCAGTGTCACCCCGATGGCGGGGCCGTGGGACTCGCCGAATATGGTGTATCTCATGGCTGTGCCTCCTCTGTCCGGGCGATGACGCCGCCCAGGGCCTCGTAGTCCGCCCAGAAGTCGGGATAGGACTTTTTGACGCACTCCGCCCCGGTGATGGTGACGGGGGAAAGGCAGTTGGTGGCGGCGATGGCGGCCATCATGGCGATGCGGTGGTCGTTGTGGCCGGAGACGGTGACGCCGCCGGGGAGGGTGTCCTTCCCGCGGATGACCAGATGGTCGTCGTGCTCCTCTACCTCCGCCCCCAGGGCGTTGAGCACCTCGGTCACCGTGGCCAGACGGTCGCTCTCCTTGAGCCGCAGCCGGGCGGCGTTCACCAGCCGGGTGGTGAGCCCCTCCCCCCGGAGGGCGGCCATGGCGGCCAGGGGGGGCACCAGGTCGGGACAGCCGGACACGTCGATCTCGGCGTCGGCCGGCCGGGCCAGGGTCCAGTAGTGGCCGGCGATGGCGGCGTCACCCTGGGTGGAGCGGGCATCCAGGCCCCGGATGTCCACGTCGCTCTCCAGCAGGGCGGCGGCGTACCAGAAGGCGGCGTTGGACCAGTCGGCCTCCACCGTCAGGTCCCGGGCCCGGAAGGACTGGCTGCCGGGGACCAGGAACCGGGCGTAATCCTGATTTTCAACCCGGACGCCGAACCGCTCCAGCCCGTCCAGGGTCATGTCCACATAGCCCCGGCTCTCCAGGGAGGTGGTGAGGAGGATCTCGCTGTCCCCGGGCAGCAGGGGAAGGGCGTAGAGCAGGCCGGTGATGAACTGGCTGGACACGTTGCCGGGGAGGGAGAAGGTCCCCGGCTCCAGCCGGCCCCGGACGGTGAGCACGCCGTCCTTCTGCTCAAAGGAGATGCCTTTTTCCCGAAAGAGCTCGAAATAGGGACCCTGGGGCCGCTCCATGAGCCGGCCCTGGCCGGTGAAGCGGCCGCCGCCCCGGAGGACCAGGGCGATGGGGATGAGGAAGCGCAGGGTGGAGCCCGACTCCCCGCAGTCCAGCAGGGGAAGCTCCCCGCCGGACGCCGGTTTTCCGGCCAGCCCGGTGACCGCCAATGTGTCGCCCTCCCACCGGAAGGAGGCCCCCAGGGCCTCCAGACAGCGGAGGGTGGCCTCGATGTCCTGGGAGAGGGCCACTTTTTTGAGCATGCTCACGCCCTCCGCCAGGGCGGCGGCAATGAGGACCCGGTGGGACTGGCTTTTGGAGGGCGGGGGAGTAATAGAACCGCTGAGCAGACCCGGAGTGATGGTGACATTCATAGGGTGTGTCTCCTTTCGGCCTCCAAAAGCCAGAGGATGGCGGTTCGGCTCCCGCCGAACATGCCGTCCGTGGGCCGAAGACCCCCGGTGGAGGGGGGAGGCGTGATGGACCCGCTGAGCACACCCGGAGTGATGGTGACGTTCATGGTCAGGCCCTCCCGTAGAGGGCGGAGAGCTGGGCGAGCACCTCCGCCTTTTTCATCTTCACGGCCTTGGCCCTGCCCATCTCCTCCAGGAGGATCAGGCTGACGCTGTCCCCGGCACCCTTCTTGTCCAGGCCGATGGTCTCCGCCATGACGGGCCAGTGGTTGTCGGAGCAGGGGATGTGGACGGGCAGGTCGAAGGCCTGGAGCAGCTTGGTGAGGGCCTGAAGGTCGTCCTCCGTGCCGCCCACGCCCAGGCGGAGGCCCAGCTGGGCGGCCACGCACATGCCGGCGGCCACCGCCTGGCCGTGGGTCCAGGTCTCATAGTTCCCCATCTTCTCAAAGGCGTGGCCCACGGTATGGCCGAAGTTGAGGAGCATCCGGCGGCCGGTGTCCCGCTCGTCCTCCTCCACTACCATCCGTTTTAAGTCGCAGCAGGTATACAGGACGTGTTCGATCTCCTCCATGATCTCCCCCCGGCCGGGCCGGAGGGCGAGGAAGTCGAAGAAGGACTTGTCCAGGATACAGCCGTACTTGATGACCTCGGCCATGCCGTCGGCGAAGGTGAGGTCGTCCAGGGTGTCCAGAGTGTCCGGGTCCATGAGGACCGCCTTGGGCTGCCAGAAGGCCCCGGCCAGGTTTTTGCCGTGCTGGAGGTCAACGGCCACCTTGCCCCCCACGGAGGAGTCCACCTGGGCGAGGAGGGTGGTGGGGATCTGGACGAAGTCCACCCCCCGGAGGATGGTGGCGGCGGCGAAGCCGGCCAGGTCCCCCACCACGCCGCCGCCCAGGGCCACCACGGCGTCGGTGCGGGTGAGCCCAAAGTCCATCATATCCTCCCAGAGGGCGCTGAGCATGGTGGCGGACTTGGAGGCCTCCCCGGCGGGGATCTCCCGGCAGGCGGTCTCGAAGCCGGCGCGCTCCAGCCCGGGGATGAGGGCGGAGAGGTAGATGGGGGCCACGTTGGAGTCGGTGACCACGAAGAGCTTTTTGGCCCGGGGGAGCACCGGGCGCAGGTGCTGCCCGGCCTGGTGGAGGAGGCCGGAGCCGATGAGGATGTCGTAGCTGCGGCCGGGGAGGGATACGGTGAGGGTCCTCATGTGTCCACTTCCTTCCGTGTCAGGGGGTGAGGGTCTTGCCCATCATGGGGGCCAGGACCCTCACCTTCTTCATGAGCTCGTCGAACTTCTTGGGGGTGAGGGACTGCTGGCCGTCGCACTTGGCGTGGGGGGGATCGTTGTGGACCTCGATGATGAGGCCGTCGGCCCCGGCGGCGATGGCGGCCAGAGCCAGGGGCTCCACCATCCAGTACATGCCGGCGGCGTGGGAGGGGTCCACGATGACGGGCAGGTGGCTCATCTGCTTGATGGCGGGGATGGCGGACACGTCCAGGGTGTTCCGGGTGTAGGTCTCGAAGGTGCGGATGCCCCGCTCGCAGAGGATCACGTTCTCGTTGCCGGCGGCCATGATGTACTCGGCGGACATGATCCACTCCTCGTAGGTGTTGGAGAGGCCCCGCTTGAGGAGGATGGGCTTGCTCATCTTGCCCACTTCCTTCAGAAGCTCAAAGTTCTGCATGTTCCGGGCGCCCACCTGGACCAGGTCCACCTCGTCCTCGAAGAGCTGGGCCATCCGGGGGTCCATGATCTCACTGACGATGGGCAGGCCGGTCTGCTCCCGGGCCTCCACCAGCAGGTCCAGGCCGTGGGAGCCCATGCCCTGGAAGGAATAGGGGGAGGTGCGGGGCTTGAAGGCGCCGCCCCGGAGGAGGGCCGCCCCGGAGAGCTTCACGTCCTGAGCCACGGCGCAGATCTGCTCCTCGCTCTCCACCGAGCAGGGCCCGGCGATGACGGAGAAGTTGCCCCCGCCGATCCGGGCGCCCCCCACGGTGACCACGGTGTCCTCGGGGTGGAACTTCCGGTTGGCCTTCTTGTAGGGCTCCTGGACCCGCATGACACGCTCTACGTGGTCCTCCATGGAGATCTTGTCCATGTCCAGCTCGGTGGTGTCGCCCACCAGGCCCAGGATGGTGCAGCCGATGCCGTGGGTGATGCCCACGTCCAGCCCCTGGGCACGGAAGGTGTCGGCCAGGGCCTCGATGTCCTCTTTCTTGGTGCCGGGCTTCATGATGATTACCATAGTGATCTTCTCCTTCTCCCGCCATGGGCGCAAAAGAAAATGCGCCCATTGACGATAAAATCAATGAGCGCACGGTTCGACGATACAATGACCCTATGAAAAGGGCCGGCCCATTCACTTTATCCCGCTATTTTTACCCATGCCAAAAAAGCCGGCGCCCGTAAATCGAGCCCAGCCAAAATAGGTAAAGGAGCGGGATGCAGTTGTGAGGCGGCGGTGGTCCATGAAACAGTACCTCACTTGAAATGGTTGGAGGTATTTTACACCCGCTGTGGGAAAAATGCAAGAGTGATTTGGCACGGTAAAGTAAAAAATGTGGAAAACGGTCCGAAGCACCCCCGAAAACATGCCCCGTGCCCGGCGTGAAAGCCGGACACGGGGGCCGTTTTTCTATGTATGCCGGCCCTCGGCCTTGGTGTAGAGGAGGACGCCGGCCAGAATGGCCACGGCGCCCACGCCCTGGAGGGGGGCGATGCCCTCGCCGAAGAGGAGAAGGCCCAGGAGGGAGGCGAAGATGGGCTCACACAGCTTGACGGCGGAGACGTAGGCGGGGGAGAGCCACTTCAGGCTCCAGGAGAAGAGGGAGTGGCCCAGCAGGGTGCAGAACACGGCCAGCAGCAGGCCCACCGCCGCCTCCCGGAGGCCCCAGCCCAGCACCGGGGTGCCGGTGGCGGCGTCCAGCACCAGCAGGACGAGGAGGCAGGAGAGATAGGTGAGGAAGGTGTAGACGGTGGTGGACTGCCGGGAGCGCTGGACCTGGCCGATGAGGGTGTAGACGGCCACGGCCACGGCGGCCAGCACCGCCAGCAGGTCCCCCGCCAGGGCGCCGCCGCCCCCGGCGTCGGAGAGGGCCAGCACCGCGCTGCCGGCGAAGGCCAGGGCGATGGCGGCCACCCCCAATCTGGGGATGCGGCCATGGAGGAAAAGGGCGAAGCCCAGGGCGGAGAAGATGACCTCGGTGGACACCAGCACCGTGGAGGAGGCAATGGAGGTCCACTTCAGGGACTCGAACCAGGTGGAGAAGTGGGCGGCCAGGCAGGCCCCGCTGAGGGCGCACAGCAGGAGGTCCCGGCGGGTGGCGGCCAGGAGCTCCGCCCGGTGCCGCCTCAGCACTCCGGGCAGGAGGAGCAGGACCGTCCAGCCCAGACGGCCGGTGGCCGTCACCAGGGAGGGGGCGGCCGACCAGCGGACGAAGATGGAGGAGAAGGAGGCCCCCAGCACCCCCAGGAAGAGGACCAGCCGGGGGTCGGCGGTGAGCCGCCTCACCGGGGGAGCCCCCGCCGCCGGGCGGCGTCGTCCAGGCGCTCCAGGGCCTTCTCCAGGTGATGGCGGGGACAGGCCAGGACGAAACGCTCAAAGCCGGTCCCCTCGGGCCCGAACATGGTGCCCTCGTCCAGCCACAGCCCGGCCTCGTCCCGCATAAAGCGCGTCTGGGCCTCCGGGTCCAGACCCAGAGAGGAGAAATCGGCCCACAGCAGGTAGGTGCCCTCCCAGGGGGCCGTCCACACCGAGGGGAAGCGGTCGGCCAGGAAGGCCTTGCACAGCTCAAAATTGCCCTTCAGGTGCTCCAGGAAGGCGCTCAGCCAGGGCTCCCCCTGCTCGTAGGCCGCCCGGGCGGCGGCCAGGCCGAAGTAGCCGCTGAAGCCGCCGGTGTAGCCGTCGGTCTTGGAGCGGAACCGCCGGCGCAGCTCCCGGTCGGGGATGATGGTGGTGGCGGTGGCCAGACCGGCCAGGTTGAAGGTCTTGCTGGCGGAGGTGCCCATGACGCAGCGGTGGGCGGTCTCCTCGTCCAGGGTGGCCAGGACGGTGTGGACGTGGCCCGGGGCGATGAAGTCGCAGTGGATCTCGTCGGAGAAGATGAGCACGTCGTGGCGGCGGCAGATGTGGGCGATGGCGGTCAGCTCCGCCCGGGTCCAGACACGGCCGGTGGGGTTGTGTGGGGAGCAGAGGAGGAGCAGTTTGGTCTCGGGGCGGCGGCACAGATCCTCCAGGTGATCCAGGTCCAGCTCGTAGCCGTGGTCCGTGCGGCGGAGGGGATCGGCCAGGAAGGTCCGCCCGGTGTTTTCCGTGATGCGCTTGAAGGGGGGGTAGGCGGGAGTCTGGGTGACGACAGCGTCCCCGGGCCTGGTGAAGGCGTGGATGGCCTGCCCGGCAGCGTGGACCACGCCGAAGCTGCTCACCAGCCAGCTGGGGTCCACGGTCCAGCCGTGGCGGCGCTCCATCCAGCCCATGAGGGCGGAGCGGAAGGCATCGTCCATGCCGGTGTAGCCGTAGACGCCGAAGTCAGCGGCCTCCCGGACGGCGGCGATGATCTCAGGGGCCACCAGCAGGTCCATGTCGGCCACGGAAAAGGGGATCACGTCGGGGTCGGTGACCCCGGCCCTCTCCATGGGGACCCATTTGGAGGCCCCCATATGGAGCCGGGGGCGCAGGGTGGTAAAGTCATAGGTGGACATGGGAAACAGACCTCCTGTTCTCTCTTTGGGGAAAAACCAAGGGCGGCCGGATGGCCGCCCTTGGCGCGTCGTTATGGAAGGGGGATCACTCGGCGGAGATGAGGTAGTAGTAGACGGGCTGCCCGCCGGAGAGGAGGGTGATCTCGGCGTTGGGACAGGCGGCGGTGAAGATGTCCAGGGCGGCCTGGGCCTGGGTGTCGTCCACGTCCTCGCCGTAGTAGATGGTGATGAACTCGGCATTCTGCTGGGGCTCGGCCTGGGCTAGGCGGCGGAGCAGGGCGTCCAGATCCCGGTCGGTGCCGAAGAGCTGGTTCTCGGCCAGGGCCAGATAGTCCCCCTCCTTGATGTCGAAGCCGTCGAAGTCGGAGTTCCGGGCGGCGTAGGTGATCTGGGCGGTGTGGACGTTCTGGAGGGCCTGGGTCATGGCGTCGGTGTTGTCCTCCTGGATGGCGTTGGGGTCGAAGCTGAGGAGGGCGGAGACGCCCTGGGGGATGGTCTTGGTGGGCAGGACCACCACCGTCTTGCCCTGGGCCAGGGGGATGCACTGCTCGGCGGCCATGATGATGTTCTTGTTGTTGGGCAGGACGTAGACCACCTCGGCGGGGGTGGCCTCGATCTCCTTGAGGATGTCCTGGGTGGAGGGGTTCATGGTCTGGCCTCCGGAGACCACCCGGTCCACGCCCAGGTCCCGGAACACGTCGGCGATGCCGTCGCCGGCGCAGACGGAGACGAAGCCGTACTTTTTCTCCGGGGCGGCGGAGGCGGGGGCGGCGCAGTGGTCGTGGTCGTCCTCCTCCAGGTCGTCGGTGCTCTGGATGTGGCGGCCGGCGGCCAGGTCCTCGGCCTGGGTGCGCATGTTCTCGATCTTGGCCAGCTCCAGGGTGCCGTACTTCTGGGCCTCGCTGAGCACGGCGCCGGGGATGTCGGTATGGACGTGGACCTTGAAGGAGTCGTCGCTCTCGCCGATGACCAGGCTGTCGCCCACGCTGTTGAGGTAGGCCTGGAAGGCCTCCAGCCCGCTGTAGCGCTCGTCCTTGCGGACGATGAACACGGTGTCGAAGGTGAAGGTGATCTCCTCGGCGGCGATGGCGGCGTAGTCGGTCTTCTGCTCGCCGGCAGAGCTCTCCTCGGTATCCTCGGGCATGGGCTCCCCCCGGAGCTCGTCCAGCATGCCCTGGAGGATGACCAGGAAGCCCTTGCCGCCGGCGTCCACCACGCCGGCCTTCTTGAGGACCGGGTTCTGATTCACCGTGTCGGCCAGGGCGATGTGGCCCTCCTTGATGGCCTCGTCCAGGACGAACTCCACCGAGCGGTCCTCCCGGGCGGCCTCGGCGGCCCGGCGGGCGCACAGCCGGGAGACGGTGAGGATGGTGCCCTCGGCGGGCTTCATGACCGCCTTATAGGCGGTGGCCACGCCGTAATCCAGGGCGATGGCGAAGTCGGCGCCGTCGGCGGACTCCTTCTCCTTCAGGGCCTTGGCAAAGCCCCGGAAGAGGAGGGAGAGAATGACGCCGGAGTTGCCCCGGGCGCCCCGGAGCAGGGCGTTGGCGTTGACCTGGGCCACGGCGCCCACGGTGCCGGGGGCCTTCTTCTTCAGCTCGGCGGCGGCGGTGGTGATGGTCATGCCCATGTTGGTGCCGGTGTCGCCGTCGGGCACGGGGAAGACGTTGAGCTCGTTGATCTGCTGCTTCTGGGAATTGATGGAGGCCGCTGCGTGGATGACCATCCGTGCCAGCAGCGCCCCGTCAATGGTTCCTCTCATGTCGAATGTTCCTTTCTATGACGGAATGGGCCGCCGGCGCTCAGCCGATGACCATGGAATCCACGCAGACATCCACGCTTTTGACCTTGACGCCGGTCACCTTTTCCACGATATAGCGGACCTCGCTCATGATGGAGCGGCTGACGGCGGTGAGGTTGACGCCGTTGTCCACGATGATGTGGAGCTCGATGGAGACGGTATCATCGTCATTGAACCGGACCTTGACCCCCTTGGCCATGGACTCCCGGCGCAGAAGATGGACCAGGCCGTCGGTCTTGGAGCGCACCGCCATGCCCTTGACGCCGTAGCAGTTGGTGGCGGCAGCGCCGGTGATGTTGGTGAAGACATCGGGGCTGATGGTGATGACGCCCCTCTCTGTTTCCAGTCTCATATGGTACCTCCTTTGGAGCACAGGACAGAATAAACCAATTATGGTCTATTTATTGTATTCTATTTTCCCCGTAAATACAAGGGAAAAAGTTGCAGTGAATGATTGTAATTTCCACGAAAATCGTGTAGACTAAGGGTAACGCTCAGACATGGAGGTGTGATGGGATGAAAGTTGCCCGTTTTGTACTGAAGATCGTCGGCTGGTCCCTGGCCCTGGCTGCCGCCATTTGCTGCATCGTGGCCTACTGGGACAAGATCACCAGCGCCGTTTGCTGCCTGAAGGACAAGGTTTCGGAGAGGGGAGCCTGCTGCTGCCACCCCTCCGAATTCGACGACTACGCCGACTGGGACGAATAAGGCATACACACAAGGAAAATGGCCGCCCTCACGGGCGGCCATTTTTTGTGTCTTCAGGCGTCCGCCGGCGGGGCGGACTTCTTCTCCCCGGAGTAGTCGGTGAGGTAGAAGGTGAAGTTGCCGTTGGCCACCTCCACGCCGTTGTCGTCGGTGATGGTCTGGCGGTAGACGCACAGCCTGCCGCCCAGCTTCTCGGGCACCGCCCGGCAGCAGAGCTTCTTGTTGGTGCCCAGGGCGGGGCGGAGGAAGCTGAAGGCGTAGTTCACCGTGACGCAGGGCTTCCCGGTGGCGAAGTAGACCGCCCAGCCCCCCACCGTGTCGGCCAGGGTGGCCAGGGCGCCGCCGTGGACGATGCCGTGGATGTTGAGGGTATCCGGGTGGATGGTGAGCTCTCCCTCGGCGCTGCCGTCGTCAAAGACGCCGGTGACCTTCACATGGTTGTAGAGGGAGAAGGGATCGTTGGTCAGGGGGTGTTCCTCCGGGAGCCGGATGGGCTTACTGCAGGAATCCATTTAAGATACGCTCCTCCGCTTCCTCCTCGGTGAGGCCGAGGGTCATGAGCTTCAGGATCTGATCGCCGGCGATGCGCCCGATGGCGGCCTCGTGGATGAGCTGGGCGTCGGGGTGCTCGGCGGCGATGGCGGGGATGGACTTGATCTTGGCCTCCCCCATGAGGATGGAGTCGCACTGGACGTGGCCGAAGCACTTGGCCTCGCCGGTCATACGGGGGTAGAAGACCTGCTGGGACTGGTCCTGGGCCACGGAACGGGAGATGACCCGGCCGGTGGCGTCCTCGCCGGCCAGGACGATGTCCATCTCCGACTCGGCGGTCTGCCTGCCGTGAGTGAGGAGCTTTTCGGTGATGACGGCCTCGCCGCCGGCCCCCACCACGATCTTGGTGTAGCGCTTGGTGGAGTCCACGCCCCGGATCTGGGTGGTCTCCATGTGGATGGAGGCGCCCTCCTCCAGGTAGACGATGGTCTGGGGGTTGAAGATGCGCTCGCCGGTGCCCTCACCCTCGCCGTAGTGCTTCTCGTAGTAGCGGACCTTGGAGTTTTTGCCCACATGGAAGGTGTGGATGCCGTCGTGCTGGGTGGTGTCACAGCCGGAGTTGTGGATGCCGCAGCCGGCGATGATGTCCACGTCGCAGTCCTCGCCGATGTAGAAGTCGTTGTAGACCGTCTCGGTGAGGCCGGTCTCGGTGAGGACCACGGGAATGTGGACCGACTCCTTCTTGGTGCCGGGAGCGATGTGGATGTCGATGCCCGACTTGTCGGTCTTGGTGTCGATGACGATGTGGGCGGTGCTGACGCGGCCGTCCGATTTGCCGTTCTTGCGGATATTGTAGGCCCCCACCGGAAGACCGTCCAGATCGGCGATCTCCTTGAGGAGCTTGGCTTCCAGTTTGTCCATGGCTCAAATGCTTCCTTTCCCGGCCGCGGCTGCGGCGCGGCCGTCTCTGAAAACGGGCCTGAGGCTCAGGCCCCGTGCATATAGCTGCAGCCCGACACGGTGTTGGCCAGGATCTTGGGGAAGATCTCGTCCTTGGCGCCGTGCTGGGTGATGACGCCGTGGTCCACCATGACGATCTCGTCGGCCAGGTCGATGATGCGCTCCTGGTGAGAGATGACCACCAGAGTGGCCTTCTGCTCGTCGTGGAGCTGGCGGAAGGTGTCGGTGAGCCGGGCGAAGGACCACAGGTCGATGCCGGCCTCGGGCTCGTCAAAGATCATGAGGCCGGAGTCCCGGGCCAGGATGGTGGCGATCTCGATGCGCTTGACCTCGCCGCCGGAGAGGGAGGCGTCCACCTCCCGGTCGATATAGTCGTTGGCGCACAGGCCCACCCGGGTGAGGTACTGGCACTCCTCCTCGTGGGAGAGCCCCTCCCGGCCGGAGGCGAGCTCCAGCAGGTCCCGGACCTTCAGACCCTTGAACCGGGGCGGCTGCTGAAAGCCGTAGCTGATGCCCTTCCGGGCCCGCTGGGTGATGTTGAGGGCGGTGATGTCCTCCCCGTTCCAGAGGATCTGACCGCCGGTGGGAGTGACCAGGCCCATGATGGCCTTGGCCAGGGTGGTCTTGCCGCCGCCGTTGGGGCCGGTGATGACCACGAACTTGTGCGCGCCGATGGTGAGGGAGACATCGTTGAGGATGCCCAGCTCCTCGCCGGACTCGTCGGACACCTGATAGGATAAATGCCTGATCTCCAGCATGGTAAGGACTCCTTTGTGTTTCTCTGTGGACGCCGGCGGCACCGTGGGGACCGCCGCCGATTCGGCAACATTTTACCATAATTCCGATTGATTTACAAGTATTTCTTTTGACCCGTTGAACATGGGGAAACCCCCGCCGCCCACGGGCATAGTATGGACCGAAACACGGGAATTTAGGAGGCGAGGGACATGGAGGAGATGCAGAAGCCCCGGGAGGGAACAGCGGAGGAGGAACGGGAGCTATTTCGGCAGGTATGGCAGAGGGTGACCGAGACCGGCGGTGGGGAAAACCCCATCGAGGTGCTGCCGGCGGCGGTACCGGAGCGGGCTTTGGCCGCGCGGGACCACGGAGCGGAGCTGGAGCACCGGTGCAGTGAGCTTCGGGCGGCACTGGGAGAGGCTCTGGCGTCGGCCTCGGCCTGCGGCGACCTGTCCAGGCGGCTTGGGAACCGGCCGGCCGGCCGCAGGCTCCGGGATATGGCCGCCGCCGCCCGGAGGCGAAGCAGGCGCTTGGCTGTGGCCTGTTTTCTGCTGGATGGGGTTTGGTATCTGCCTCAGAACGCCGGGGAGACGCGCCGGGAGACCACGGTGATGGGAGGGCTTCGGGAGCGGTATCTGGCCGAGCGGCGCAGTGAGGAGGGCTGCCGGTCCGCCGCCGCCCGGGCGGAGGACGGGGAGCTGGCCGCCCTGTGGCTGGACCTGGCGGCGGAGAGCCGGGAGAACGCCCAGGTCCTCCGACGGCTGCTGGAGGAGCTGTGAGGGGGGAAATATCCGGCCCGTCTCCCCTAAAAAGAGGAAAAAAGTGAAAAAAGTGCTTGCAAAAATGGAAAACAGTGCATACCATATTATGTAGGTTCATCTTCCGGAGGTTCATTCTCTGGAGAGATTCCGGTGTTCAGGGGAGAAAAAGAAACGTACATCCTCCTCTGGAATCAAAAGAGGAGGATATGTTATGCGCAAGATGAGAAAAGCGGCTTCCCTGCTGCTCTCCACGGCCCTGCTGGCCGGACTGCTGGCCGTCCCCGCCTCGGCGGCGGGGAGCAAGCCCTTCATCCGGCAGGTGGAGGCAGGCACGTGGAATTCCTGGGCGGTGACCAGCGACGGCGACCTCTACGGCTGGGGACTCTCCGAAACGGCCAAGCTGCTCAACGGTGAGATCAGCTCCGACGTCCCGGTGAAGGTCATGTCCGGGGTCAAGTCGGTGTCCGCCAGCTCGGTGGAGAACCAGCCCGTTTTCGAGGTGCGGAAGTACGACGACTACGGCTACATCTCCTACGGCGCGGCGCCTGGCACGGTGCTGGCCATTATCAAAGAAAACGGCGACCTCTACACCTGGGGGGACAACACCTGCTACCAGCTGGGCAAGGGCTACTACGAGGCGGAGCAGGAGACCTACGAGCCCTATTTCGTCATGGGCGATGTGGTGAAGGCGGCCACCAACGATCACTCCTGCGCGGCGGTGACCGAGGACGGGGACCTCTATTTCTGGGGCTATAACCTGGTCTACGGCATCGGCAACAACGCCAAGGAGCTCTACGCCGAGCCCACGGTGATCCTCACCGGGGTGAAGGACGTGGAGCTGAGTGACCACAACGTGGTGGCCCTGAAAAACGACGGCACGGTCTGGATGATGGGCGGCACCCATAAGGGGGCCCTGGCCCGGGACGAGGGCAAGGTGGGCAGCCTGGTCAATGAGATGACCCAGATCATGGACGGCTGCGTGGACATCTCCGCCGGCTGCGGCTTCGCCATGGCCCTGAAGACCGACGGCACCCTCTACGGCTGGGGGGACAACGCCAACGCTGCCCTGGGCATCCACTGGAATCTGGCGGAGTACACCGCCACCCCCACCGTGGTGGCCACCGGGGTGAAGAGCGTGGATTCCGGCAACTACGACTCCTATTTCATCAAGTTCGACGGCTCCCTCTGGGTGGTGGGCGACGGCCAGCGGGGACAGCGGGGACAGGGCAACGAGATGGCCTATTACGACACCGTGTCCAACACCACGAAGAAGTACCGCTACTACCCGGAGCAGGTGGACACCAACGTCTGCTCCGTCTCTGCCGGGACCGCCCATGTGGTCTACCTGAAAGAGGACGGCACCATGTGGGGCTGCGGCCGGGAGAGGCAAAACGTGCGCACCCTGGGCCGGGGTGATGAGTATGGCGAGTTCATCTATATCCAGGGTGAGCCCGGCGGCCGCAGCGTCTGCTGCTGGCGGCCCACCCTCTGCGGCCTGTCCTACGGCTCCTTCGCCGGCATGTTCGGCCCGGTGCGGGAAGAGGTGGAGTTGGTGGCCGGCTTCTCTGACGTGGCCGCCAACGCCTGGTACCGGGACGCGGTGGAGTGGGCGGTGGACCAGGGGATCACCTCCGGCACCGGGGAGACCACCTTCTCCCCCGACCGGGACTGCACCCGGGCGGAGATCCTCACCTTCCTCTGGCGGGCCAACGGCTCCCCGGAGGCGGAGCACCTCTACGGCGTGTGGGACGTCACCGCCGACAAGTACTACTTCGACGCGGTCCAATGGGCGGCGGAGCAGGACATCATCGAGCACTTCGGAAACTTCGACCCCGACGCCCCCTGCACCCGGGCCATGGCGGTGGAGTTTATGTGGAAGGCCGCCGGGGCCCAGGCCATCACCATGGACACCGGCTTCACCGATGTGCCCATGGACGCCTCCTACAGCATCGCCGTGGACTGGGCGGTGATCGAAGGCATCACCTCCGGCACCGACGAGAACACCTTCTCTCCCGACCTGGCGTGCACCCGGGGACAGATCGTCACCTTCCTCCACCGGGCCTACGCCTGAGAAGGCGCGGATCTGGTCCTGCGGACTTGTGTTTTCCCTGCCCTTACGGTATAATGGTCGGGCTAGAATACCGAAAGAAGGTTTTTCGATGAAATTAGGAATCGTGGGTCTGCCCAACGTGGGCAAGTCCACCCTGTTCAACGCCATCACCAATGCGGGGGCCGAGTCGGCAAACTACCCCTTCTGCACCATCGACCCCAACGTGGGTATGGTGGCCGTGCCGGACAGCCGCCTGGATTGGCTCTCCGAGCTCTATCACCCCAAGAAGACCACCCCCGCCGTCATCGAGTTCGTGGATATCGCCGGACTGGTGAAGGGCGCCTCCAAGGGCGAGGGCCTGGGCAACAAGTTCCTGTCCAACATCCGGGCCACCGACGCCATCGTCCACGTGGTCCGCTGCTTCGACGACCCCAACGTCATCCACGTGGAGGGCTCCACCGATCCCCTCCGTGACATCGAGATCATCGACATCGAGCTCATCATGGCCGACATGGAGATGGTCCAGCGGCGCATGGACAAGTGCGCCAAGCTGGGCAAGACCGGCGACAAGAAGGCCGCCCATGAGGCCCAGGTGCTCCAGGGGCTCATGGACTGGCTCAACGAGGGCAAGTCGGCCCGCTCCTACCAGTGCGACGAGGACGACGCCGCCCTCATCGCCCAGTCGGAGCTCCTCTCCCTCAAGCCGGTGATCTACGCCGCCAACCTGGACGAGGCCGGATTCTCCGATTACCAGAACAACGAGTACTACCAGCGGGTGGCCAAGGTGGCCGCCGACGAGGGGGCCCAGGTGATCCCCGTCTGCGCCCAGCTGGAGGCCGAGATCGCCCAGCTGGAGCCGGACGAGAAGGCCATGTTCCTGGAGGACCTGGGCATCGCCGAGTCCGGCCTGGACCGGCTCATCAAGGCCAGCTACGCCCTGCTGGGCCTCATCTCCTACCTCACCTCCGGCGAGGACGAGTGCCGGGCCTGGACCATCAGGAAGGGCACCAAGGCCCCCCAGGCCGCCGGCAAGATCCACTCCGACTTCGAGCGGGGCTTCATCCGGGCCGAGGTGGTCTCCTTCGAGGACCTGAAGGCCAACGGCTCCATGAACGCCGCCAAGGAAAAGGGGCTTGTCCGCTCTGAGGGCAAGGAGTATGTGGTCCAGGACGGCGATATCATCCTGTTCCGGTTCAACGTGTAAGGGCCCTTTTCCGGGGCCCCGCAGAGCGGGGCGGCGCATATGCGCCGTACAAGGCCCGGCCAATATGGCCGGGCCTTACCGCAGGCGGGATTCATTCCCGCCGAGGAAGTGAGAAAAAGGGTCCCCATGGACACTGGTGTCCATGGGAAAAAGGGCCTGGTGCGCTCTGAGGGCAAGGAGTACGTGGTCCAGGACGGCGATATCATCCTGTTCCGGTTCAACGTGTAAGGCCTGGCCGGCCTGGACCACACGCGCGGCAGCGCGCCGCGCCGTTTGGC
>CALWYC010000036.1 GCA_944385655.1 uncultured Intestinimonas sp.
TATTATATCCGAATCTTCCTATATTGTAAAGATAAACCCGGCCCAAACCGCGTAAAACAACAGCTTATCAAAAAGATGTAACCACACCGGATTTTACACAGGAGCCTCGCAGAGTTCCGTCGTCCGCAGACGACGGAATCAAATGAAGTGGCTGTTTTTTCCGGCGACATGTGCGTCGGAAAAAACACTGCTCGGCCTGCAAGCGTGCGAGCGCAGCGAGTGCGACGCAGCAGGCTGCATCTCTTCGAAAAAATGCTTGCATTTTTGAGAGAGGCTGTCGACTTTGTTGACAGCCTCAGCCCGCCCGAAAGGCGGGCGGGCTCATCTCTGGCTGCTGCCGGACGCCGGCTCCTCCCGGAAAATGAGGTCGTCCACATCCTCCGTCCGCCGCTCCCGGCCGCTCTCCGGCTGCCGCTCTTCCACGGGCCACGCCCCCTCTCTCCAAACGGTCGATCTGGACCAGTCTATGCGCCGCCCGGTCCGCCGGTGCCCGTCCCGCTTGTGTTTTTCCCGCCGGGCCGATATAATGATATTTTGCGACGAGAG
Organism: uncultured Intestinimonas sp.; assembly: GCA_944385655.1. Lineage (GTDB taxonomy): Bacteria > Bacillota > Clostridia > Oscillospirales > Oscillospiraceae > Intestinimonas. The sequence goes on from CALWYC010000036.1 coordinate 547, forward strand.
GAGGTGCGCCCATGACCGAGGAGGAGTTTCTGGCCTCACTGCCCCTAGACCTGAGCGAGCAGCAAAAGGCGGCGGTGCTGGCCGGAGCGGGACCCACCCTGCTGCTGGCGGTGCCGGGCAGCGGCAAGACCACCGTGCTGGTGGCCCGGCTGGGCTGCCTCATCCGCTGCCGGGGCGTCTCCCCAAAGGAGATCCTCACCGTCACCTACACCGTCTCCGCCGCCGGAGACATGGCCCGGCGGTTTGCCGCCCTCTTCGGGGAGGACCTGGCCCGGCAGCTCTCCTTCCGCACCATCAACGGCCTGTGCGCCTCCATCATCCGCACCTACGCCCGGTGGAAGGGCTCTGAGCCATTTGCCCTGGCCGACAGCGACGCCCGCCTGAACGCCGTCCTCCGGGATCTCCTTCAGCGCACGGGCAGCGACTTCCCCACCGAGCAGCAGATCAAGGAGGCCCGGACCCACATCACCTACTGCAAGAACATGATGCTCTCGGAAGCCGACATCCACCGCCGCACGGTGGAGGGGATGGACTTCCCCGCCGTCTATTTCGAGTACCAGGACTATCTGCGCCGCAGCCGCCTCATGGACTTTGACGACCAGATGGTCTTTGCCCTGCGCATCCTCCGCCGGGAGCCGGAGATCCTGGCCCACTACCGCAGCCGCTACCGCTGGCTCTGCCTGGACGAGGCCCAGGACACCTCCAGGATCCAGCACGTGATCCTGGCCCTGCTGGCGGGGGAGCACCGGAACCTCTTCCTGGTGGGGGACGAGGACCAGAGCATCTACGGCTTCCGGGCGGCCTGGCCCCAGGCCCTGCTGGAGTTTGAACAGAACTGGCCCGGGGCAAAGGTGCTGCTGATGGAGACCAACTACCGCTCCACCGGCGCCATCGTCACCCGGGCGGACGCCTTCATCCGGGGCAACCGGGACCGCCGGGACAAGCACATGCGCACCGACAACCGGGAGGGGGAGCCCATCCGCCGGGTGGTGCTGTCCGACTACGGCCGCCAGGCCCGGTACCTCCTCCAGGCGGCCAAAAACTGCCGGACCTCCACCGCCGTCCTCTACCGCAACAACGACAGCGCCCTCCCCCTCATCGATCTCCTGGAGCGGGAGGGGGTGCCCTACGCCTGCCGGCAGCGGGAGGGCTTCTTCTTCACCAGCCCCATCGTCCGGGACCTCACCGACGTCCTCGCCCTGGCCTACCGGCCCGACGACGGGGAGCGGTTCTTGCGGGTGTGCTGGAAGCTGGACCTGAAGATCAAAAAGGCCCTCCTCACCCATCTCCTGAGCCGCCGGAGGCCGGGGCAGACGGTGGTGGACTGCCTCCTCGCCGGCGACGGCCTGGCCCCCTGGCAGGTGGGCCGGGTGAAGGCCTTCGGCACCCACCTCTCCAAACTGCCCCAGCTGAGCAGCTTCGCCGCCCTCCGCCGCATCGTGAAGTACATGGGCTACGGCGACTACCTGGGGGAGGAGCGGATGGACACCGGCCGGCTGGACGTGCTGCTGGCCCTGGCCCTCCAGAACCCGGACCCGGCGGGGCTCCTCCGGCGGCTGGAGGAGCTCCAGGGGCTCCTCGCCACCGGCGGCGTCAGCGACCCCGCCTGCCCCTTCGTCCTCTCCACCATCCACGCCAGCAAGGGCCTGGAGTACGACCGGGTCCTCCTCATCGACGCCGCCGAGGGCATTTTCCCCGCCCGGCGGCAGGAGGGGACCTCCCCCGCCGAGGCCCGGCAGGCCCTGGAGGAGGAGCGGCGGCTCTTCTACGTGGGGGTCACCCGGGCCAGGGCGTCCCTGGAGCTGCTCACCTATGAGGAGAAATTCGGGGCGCCGGCCCAGGTCCGGTTCCCCTTCGTCTCGGCGCTGCTGGGGGAGCCGGACCGGCCGGACCAGGACGCCGCCGCCCGGTGGGAGCTGGACTTCGCCCCCGGCACGGCGGTGGTCCACCGGCAGTTCGGGCCCGGGGTCATCGAGAGCCGCACCGGCAGCATCGCCGTCATCGACTTTGAGAACAGGGGCGTCCGTCGGCTGGACCTCACCGCCTGCCGGAAGGGCGGGCTCCTGAAGCGGGCGGAAGAATGACAGAAAGCGGGCGGACCTCCGGTCCGCCCGCTTGAGTCTGTCGAAGAAGTGGCACCACGCAAAATAAGCCGCGGGGGAAAAGTGTGAAAGGGGGGCGGTGAGCCCCCACTTTCGCGTGCAGTCAAGAACTTTTTCGATGGAATCGAAAAAGTCAGCAGCTTGTCGAAAAAGCCAAAACGGCTTTTTCGACAAGCTGAAGCGGGCGGACCGACGGGTCCGCCCGCTCTTTTTCCTATTGGGCCGCGGCCGCCTCCTGGGCGGGCAGGCCCAGGTGGACCTCCACCAGCTTGAGGAACTCCAGATCGCTGGAGAAGCGGTCCCGGCGCTCCCCCTCCAGCCACTCCAGGATGCCCTGCCAGGTGGCGTTCTGCCGGGTGAGGACCCGCAGCACGAAGGTGGCCGTCTCTCCCCTGGCCGCCGCCACCGCCTCCGGCGCCATGGCGCCCTCCGGCAGCAGGCCCGCCGGATACTCCGGCGCCTCCTTGGTGAAGGAGCGCATGCGCTGGAAGGCCTGGGGGAAGTTCTGCCGCTCCAGCAGGCTCTCCAGCTGGAGGAGGAGGCTCCCCAGGTCGGAGAAGGCCATGGGGGCGGTGAGCCGCTGGCTCAGGACCCGGCCGCCGGCCCGGTTCCCCTCCAGACGGTCCACACAGATGCGGATGGCGCCGTTTTGATGGTCGATCTTTGTGGTGGCCATAACATGGTCCCGTCCTTTCTCACTCAAAGGGTGGCGAAGCGCTTTTCCATCCAGTCGGGGTTGGAGGCGTGGCTGAGGGCCGTCTCCCGGGTGATCCGCCCCGCCTTCAGCAGGGCCAGGATGCTCTGGTCCATGGTGACCATGCCCAGGGCCGCCGAGGTGGAGATGACGCTCTCCAGCTGGAAGGCCTTGGACTCCCGGATCATGTTCCGCACCGCCGGTGTGGCCGACATCACCTCAAAGGCGGGGACCAGCTCCCCGTCCACGGTGGGCAGCAGCTGCTGGGACACCACCCCCTCCAGGGCCTGGGAGAGCTGGGTGCGGATCTGCTGCTGCTGGGTGGGCGGGAAGGAGTCCACGATGCGGTCCACGGTGTTGGCCGCCCCGATGGTGTGGAGGGTGGAGATGACCAGATGGCCGGTCTCGGCGGCGGTGACGGCGGCCTTGATGGTCTCGGCGTCCCGCATCTCCCCCAGCAGGATGATGTCCGGCGCCTCCCGCAGGGCGGCCCGGAGGGCGGCCTCGTAGGACTGGGTGTCGGTGTAGAGCTCCCGCTGGGTGACCACGCTCTTCTTGTGCTGGTGGAGGTACTCCAGGGGGTCCTCGATGGTGATGACGTGGGCCTCCCGGGTGGTGTTGACCGCGTCCACCAGACAGGCCAGGGTGGTGGTCTTGCCGCTGCCCGCCGGGCCGGTGAAGAGGACCAGGCCGTGGGGAGCGTCGGCAAAGGCCATCACGTTGTCCGGGATGCCCAGGGCGTTCCGGTCGGGCAGGACGAAGGACACCACCCGGATGACCAGGCCCAGGGAGCCGCGCTGCCGCAGGGCGTTGACCCGGAAGCGGCTCAGGCCGGGGACGGCGAAGGAGAAGTCGTCGTCCCCCGTCTCCAGAAAGCGGTCCATGGGCCGCTTGGCCAGGGCGTAGAGCTCCTCGGCCAGAGCCTGGGTCTGGTCGGGGAAGATGCGCTCCCCCACCCGGTCGATGCGGCCGCTCACCTTATAGGACACGGGCAGGCCGGCGATGATGAGCACATCGGAGGCCTCCCGGGACACGGCCTCCTGCAAAATGTCGATGAGCGCCATGGCGCACGCAGCTCCTTTGCTGAAAAGTTGGACGGCTCAGCCCTCTGAGCCGTAGACAGGCAGGCTGGAGCCCTCACCGTCCTCCTCGGTGAGGACGGTCCGCCAGTCCAGCACGGTGACGGTGCCGTCGGCCTCCCGCTGGAAACGGACGTAGAGGCTCTGCCGCTCCGTCATGGGGAGGGTGGCCTCCAGGGTCTCCCCGCTCCCCGCCTCAAATTCCTCCAGCAGGGCGGCGGCCTGGGCGTCGGCGGCGTACCAGGCCGTCACGGTGTCGGCGTTGATCCGGGAGAGGCTCAGGTCGGCCCTGGCGGTGGCGTAGGTGAGGGCGGAGAAGACGGCCAGCACCAGCACCAGCAGCACGGTGAGCACCGTCAGCACCCCCACGCCCACGGGGGAATTTCCTTTTTCGCTCACGGCGCGGCCTCCTTCCAGACGGTGAGGGTGTAGACGGGCGTCCCCTCCGGGTCAGCATACGGACAGACGCTGATCTCTACCCTGTCCCCCTCCTCCCGATAGGTCACCCGGTAGTCGGGCAGGGTGGACTTCAGCAGGGGGTCCAGGTCGGAGGTATCCGGCCGGCCGTCGGCGAAATAGCCGTCATAGGTGGTCTCCCCCGCCCGGAGCCGCTCGGCGGCGTCCTGGGCGATGTAGACCGCCTGGGTGAGCTTGGTGCTCTCGTCGCTCATGGACCGGGCCTGGAGCAGCAGGGCCGCGCACACGGCGGCGCACAGGGCGAAGATGAAGAGGTCGGCCACCAGCTCCAGCAGGAGCAGGCGGGACTTTGGCACGGTCCTCACAGCTCACCCACCTCCTCAAAGCCGCACCGGGGGGATACCGAGGCGGCGGACACGGTGCCGTCGGGGGCGGTGACGGTGAAGGTGATGCGCGCCCCGTCGGTCTCCACCGACAGGTCCGAAAGCGCCAGCACGGCCAGGCCGTCGGCGGGGGTCAGACCGCTCCCCGCCTCGGCATAGAGCTCCATGAGCTGGCCGTCCAGGCAGTAGAGGATGGTCACGTAGTCGGTGCCCTCCACCGTCTCGGTGAGGGCCACGGCGTCGCCGTCCCCGAAGGCGCCCACCGCCACGCCGCCGACCCGGTCGGCCCGGCGGACCTGGTTGACCACGTAGGAGAGGGCGGTGCGGCGGGCGCTGTTCCCGTCGGAGGCGGCGGCGGCGGAGCGGTAGACGCCGCTGGACAGGATGGCCAGGCCCACCGCCAGCACGGCGAAGAGGCCGCACAGGGCCAGCACGGCGGCGGAGCGCAGCGGGCTGTGTTCATGTTCCATCCGGGGCACGCCCCCTTTCCTTTACGAGTCCCCCTCCAGGGGAACCACGGTGATGTCCGGCATCAGGTTGGAGCCGATGTAGATGTAGTCCACCCGGCAGCGGCTCTCGTCCACCGCCGCGCCGTAGCGCTCTGCCAGGTAGCCGAAGTCCTGGGGGTAGGCCCCCTCCAGGGCGTAGCACTCCACGGCGGCCCGGCGGACGTTCTCCTCCACCAGGGCGAAGGACTCCTCCGCCGCCCGGTCCCCCAGGCGCTGGCTGAACCACCCCAGGCACAGGGGCAGCCCCGCCAGCAGCACCGCGGCGGGCAGCAGGAAGCGCAGCACGTTCCTCATGGCCTCACCCTCCGATGGAGGAGAGCACCCCCAGCAGGGGGAGCATCACGGAGAGGAGGACCAGGCCCACGGCGGCACACAGGGCGATGACCAGGCCGTACTCGAACCGGGAGAGGAGGCGGCTCAGGCGCTCATCGGCCTCATTCTGGCAGCGGCGGGCGATCTCGGCCATGGCCTCCTCGGGAGCGCCGGTGCGGAAGCCGGCGGAGAGGAGCCCGGCCAGCAGGCCGCCCAGCATCCCCGACTCCTCCACGGCCCGGGGGAAGGAGGTCCCCTCCTCGGTGCGGCGGCAGCAGTCGGCGAAGGCCGGGGCCAGGGGGGAGTCGGAGAGGAGCTGCCCGGTGCGGTCCAGGGCCTCGTCCATGGGCAGGCCGCTCTGGAGCATGAGGGCCATGGCGGAGGTGAAGCGCCCCCGGGCGATGGCCTCGGCCGCCTTCCCCCGGCCCAGCAGCCGGAGGCCCCGCTCCCCCCGGAAGAGGAGGATGAGGGCGGCGGCGGCCAGCAGCAGCAGGGCGGCAAGGGCGTAGGCGGCGTACTTCACCCCGGAGCCGGAGCCCAGCAGCGCGGCGGCGGCGGGGGAGAGACCGGCCCCCATCTGGGCGAAGACCCGGGAGAAGACGGGGAGGACCCGGGCCACCAGCACCAGGAAGACCAGGGCGATGAGGGCGGCCATGACGGCGGGATAGGTGACCGCCCGGCGGATGGCGGACAGGGTGGCGGCCTCCCGGCGGTAGTAGTCGGACAGGGCGGCGAGGACCCGGTCCAGCCGGCCGGCGGCCTGGCCGATGGCCACCATGCGCAGCAGGTAGGGGGGGTAGTCCCCGGCCTGCTCCATGGCGGCCGACAGGGGCTCTCCCATGCTCAGGGGCTCCCGGAGGCGCTCCAGGGCGGCCCGGAGCCGGGGCGGCTGGCTGTCCTCCAGCAAAAGGGCGGCGCACTCGCTCCAGGGCACACCGGCCTTGCCCAGCTGGTCCATCTGCCAGCACAGGGCGGAGAGCTCGTCGGCGGTGAGGGTCTTGGCATTGGTCTGATTCATGGCGTTCCCCTCTTTCAAAGTGGTGGAAAAGCCCGCGGGCGGCCCGGAGGGGCCGCCCGCGAGATGCGGCGATGCGGATATATGCCGGCGGAAGGCCGTCAGTAGGCGTACTTCTGGGTGTAGTTGGTCTTGTCGGTGACGTACTGCATGATGGACTGGCTGCGGTTGCCGGTGGAGGTGAAGGTGGGGTCCATCAGGGTCCAGTTCTGGCCGTCGAAGTAGATGGCCTTGTCGATCCAGCCCACGCCCTCCACATACACGTTGATCCAGGCGTGGTAGATGTCGCCGGCGTAGCCCACCACCAGCTTGCAGGGGATGTTCTGGCTGCGGAGCATGGCGCTCATCACGGCGGCGTAGTCGAAGCAGATGCCCTTTCTGGCGGCCAGGACGGTGTCCACCACCGGCAGGTAGCCGGACTGGACGGTGGCGGCCTTGTCGTAGTCGTAGGTGAAGTTGTCCACCACCCAGTCGAAGACGGCGGTGACCTTGGCCAGATCGTCGGTCTTGTTGGTGCACAGCTGGGCGCCCACCGCCACGGTCTGGGAGTCCATGGTGTAGTTCACGTACTGGTTGGGGTAGAGGAAGGGCAGGAAGTCGTTGCGGAGGGTCATGGTCACCGAGGTGGAGAAGGCCTGGGCATACTTGGTGCCCGAGGTGTTCTCAAAGACCTTCACGGTGTAGGTGCCGTCGCCCTCGGTGAGGGGGAAGGTCTCCACGGTGCCGGCGTTGTTGAGGTCATAGGTGTAGGTGGTGCCGCCGCTCTTGGTGATCTGCACCTTGATGCGGACGCTCTTGCCGCCGGTGTACTTCACCATGATGTACCCCTCGGAGAGGTTGGAGGCGTCCACGCTGGCCTTCTGGTTGGCGTAGACGGTGACGCCGGTCTTGGGCGCCGCCTTCTGGGGCAGGGTGGCGGCCTTGGTGGCCTTGGCGTCCTGGCCGGCGGCCCCCACCACCAGGGCGGCGGCGCACAGCAGGGCCAGGGCCAGGACCAGGGTCCCCACCCGCTTCAAAATGGAGCTTTTCATGTGGTCTCGTCCTCCTCAGACGCGTTGGCGATGAAATCAAAGTCGTCGCTGTAGTCAAAGATCTGGTCCAGGACCCCCCGGCAGACGATCCGGTGGTCGGAGATGCCGATGGGCTCGCAGGAGGTGATGGTGATGCAGGAGTAGCCCGTGGTGGCGATGGGGCTCCAGTCGTCGGGCTCCACCACCCAGGTGCTGTCGTGGATGTAGCGGTAGATGTGCTCGCTGTCATAGAGGTAGAGGTAGTCCCCCTCCCCCACCTGGTCGATGTAGTAGAAGGGGGCGTAGGGGGTGATGTTGCCGTTTTTGTCGATGCCGTTGCGGTGGCCGGCCATGGACACGTTCCGGTTGCCCTCGCCGGGCAGCTGGGCGTACTCATAGAGGCCCACGCCCCGGTTGAGGGTGGCCGCGTCGGTGCCGTCGTGGACGGCCCGGGTGATGCCGATGCAGGGGATGTAGAGGGTGAGGCTGTCCTCCACGTAGTCCTTGCGCTCCTGGGTGATGGGCCAGGCCCCCACGGGCAGGCCGTCCACCAGGTCGGGATCGCCCGTCTCGGTGGGCTCCGGCTCGGGGGTGGGGCTGGGGGTGACCGCCGGCGTGGGGCTGGGGGTGGGGGTGGGCGCCGGCTCCCCCTCCCCGCCGGTGAAGGACCAGAGGGCGACGGCCAGGCAGAGCAGGGCCACCGCCGCCAGGACCCAGGTGAGGGTCCGTCTCGTCTTTGCGTTCATAGGCTCAGTTTAACTCCAGTTCCCGCACCCGGACGGTGAGCTTCAGAAAGCTCCTCCGGTGCTGCTGATAGAAGGCCCGGACCACCCGGTCCATGACCATGTTGCTGTCTTCAAAGTTGGCGGCGGGCAGCATGATGACATACTGGGCGCCGCTGAATTTGGACACCACGTCGCCCCGGCGCAGGTTGCCCACCAGCACCTCCAGGAGCTGGTCCATGGTGGTGGAGAGCACCTTCAGGGGGGGCATGCCGCCGTCGGGCAGGGAGACGGTGATGAGGCACAGGTGGACGCAGGTGCCGCTGCGGATGGCCCGGCGGACCTCCAGCCGGTAGGCCTCCTTGAAGAAGCCGTACTCGCACACGAAGGCCCCCGGCCGGGCGGCGGCCTCCCGCAGGTCGCTCATGATGACCCCCAGGTCGGTCTCCAGGGTCTTCTCGGTGGCCATGATCTCCTTGTAGAGGGCCCGCAGCTCCTCGGAGGGGCGCACCCCCAGGTTCCGGTAGAGGAGGTCGGTGGCCTTCTCGTAGTGCTCCAGGGCGGCGGCGTCCTTGCCCTGGCGCAGGAGGGCGCGGACGATGAGGGTGTGGAGCCCCTCGTCCAGGTTGTCCAGGTCGCTGGCCCGGGCGCAGACCTGGTGCATCTCCTCGTAGAGGGCCCGCTCCTCCAGCAGTCCGGCGAAGTCCTTCACCGCGGCGATATAGGCCGTGTGATACCGCACCGTCAGGGGCACCAGCCACATCTGGTGGCTCAGCTTGGGCAGCAGATCCCCCTTGTAGAGGGCCACCGCCTCCCGGTAGGAGTCGATGCGCTCCTCCCCGGTCCGCTGGGCGTCGCCCCCCAGCCGGCACAGCTCCTCAAAGCGGTCGATGTCCAGGACGCACTCCACCGCCGGATTCCATATGTAGGCCCCCCGCTGGGCCAGGATGGGCTGGATGTCCGGCCCGAAGAGGGGCTCCAGCATGGCCCGGATGCGGTACAGGAGGGTCTTCAGGGCGTTGACCGGGTTGGAGCTGTGGTCGTCCGGCCAGAAGAGCTCGATGAACTCCGACTGGGGCACGGCCCGGTCCCGGTGCAGGGTCAGATAGGCCAGCACGCTCCACAGCTTCAGGGAGCGGTTGATGTCATCCGTCAGAGAGGTCCCGTCCACCTCCAGGGCAAAGCCGCCCAACAGGGATACCGAGACGGTCTTCGCGCTCTCCGACACTGGAGACTGTTTCAAGGCCCACACCACCTAACATTCGGTACTCGATCCACACACGTGTCTCTCTCTGCGCGTATGTATACAGCATTTATTATAACCGAACGCCCCCCAAAATGCAAAAGGAATTTTCCCCTTTTTTCTCCATTTTTCCACCCTCCCCGGCCCTCCCTTGCGTTTCTCCGGCGGCTGGTGTAAAATGAAGCATTATATCCGACGCGGCGCTCACGGGCGCCGGAAGGGAGACACTATGGACGGGATCTATTCCATCACCCGGCCCGAGCTGCTCACCGTCACCCAGGGGGAGCGGTCCTGGCAGGGGGCCGACCAGCTCTGGTACGCCGACGAGTGGCAGCAGAAGGCGGGCTGCGGCCCCACCGCCGCCGCCGTCATGGCCAGCTACCTGGCCCAGACCCGGCATTCCTGCGCCCCCCTCTACCCCTCGGGGAGCTGGGAGCGGCGGGACGTGCTGGCCCTCATGGAGGAGCTGTGGGGCTTTCTCACCCCGGGCAAGCACGGGCTGAACACCACCCATCTCTTCACCAAGGGCTTCGCCGCCTTTGCCGCCCACAAGGGCCTCACCCTGCCCATGCGGGAGCTGGACATCCCCCGGCTCCGCCTGGCCCGGCCCACCATGGACCAGTGCGCCGCCTTCGTCCGCTCGGCCCTCTCCGCCGACCAGCCGGTGGCCTGGCTCAACCTCCACAGCGGCGAGGTGGAGGCCCTGGACGACTGGCACTGGGTCACCATCGTGGCCCTGGAGGAGCGCCGGGACGGCACCGAGCTGTGCACCGTCCTGGACGGCGGGAAGGAGTACACCGCCGACCTGCGGCTGTGGTTCCAGACCACCAGGCTGGGCGGCGGCCTGGCCGCCCCGGGGGCGGGGGTATGAGGGCCTTCCTGGCCGACCACTGGACGGTGCTCGCCCTGTGGTACGGCTTTGCCGGCGCCATCGACTTCGCCCTCATGGGGGTGGACAAGTGGAAGGCCCGGCGGGACGCCTGGCGCATCCCCGAGTCCACCCTGTGGCTCTTCGCCCTGCTGGGCGGCGCCCTGGGCGGCACCCTGGGCATGCAGGTCTTCCGCCACAAGACCCGCCACTGGTACTTCCGCTTCGGCTTCCCCCTGCTCACCGCACTCCAGCTCGCCCTCCTCCTCTGGCTGGCCCTGGGCTGAGCCCATCATCCGCCCCACCGGGGCATCGGAAAGGAAGCGCATGACCATGTCCTCCCCCCACAGCGGGCTCCTGGAGCGGACCTTCCGCCTCCGGGAGCGGCACACCACCGTCCGCACCGAGGCGGCCGCCGGCATCACCACGTTCCTCACCATGGCCTATATCCTGGCCGTCAACCCCCTCATCCTCAGCGACGCCGGCATGGACCGGGGGGCGGTCTTCACTGCCACCTGTCTGGCCTCCATCGTGGCCACGGTCCTCATGGCCTTCTTGTCCAACTACCCCTTCGTCCTCTCGGCGGGCATGGGTCTCAACGCCTATTTTGCCTACACCGTGGTCCTGAAGATGGGCTACTCCTGGCAGATGGCCCTGGCCGCCGTCTTTGTCGAGGGCGTCATCTTCATTCTCCTCTCCCTCACCCCGGTTCGGGAGTCCATCTTCAACGCCATCCCCATGAGTCTCAAGCACGCCGTGTCGGCGGGCATCGGCCTTTTCATTGCCTTCATCGGCCTCCAGAACTGCGGGCTGGTGGTGGACTCCTCCACCCTGGTGGGCATCTACAGCTTCTCCGCCAACGCCGGGGAGTTCTCCACCGTGGGCATCACCGTGGCCCTGGCCCTGGTGGGCATCCTTCTCACCGCCGCACTCATGGTGCGGAAGGTGAAGGGACACATTCTGTGGGGCATGCTGGCCACCTGGGGACTTGGTATCCTCTGCCAGCTCACCGGGCTCTATGATCCCGCCGTCAAGGGGAGCCTCCTCCCCGACTTCTCCGGCGGCTTCGGCGTGCCCAGCGTCCTGCCCACCCTGGGGCAGATGGATTTTTCCCGGCTTTTCACCCCCGACTTCCTTCTGGTGACCTTCGCTCTCCTCTTTGTGGATCTCTTTGACACCCTGGGCGGCGTCATGGGTATGTCCACCCAGTACGGCCTGTTGGACCAGAAAGGCAGGCTCCCCCAGCTGAAGGGCGCCCTCCTCTCCGACGCCGTTGGCACCGCCGCCGGCGCCGTGCTGGGCACCTCCACCGTTACCACCTTCGCCGAGAGCGCCGCCGGCATGGCCGAGGGGGGCCGCACCGGCCTCACCTCCCTCTTCGCCGCTCTGTTTTTCGGTCTTTCCCTCTTCCTCTCCCCCATCTTCCTGTCCATCCCCTCCTTCGCCACCGCCCCCGCCCTGGTGGTGGTGGGCTTCCTCATGATGGGGGCCGTGCGGAAGATCAACTTCTCCGACCCCGCCCAGGGCATCCCCGCCTTCCTCTGCATGGCCGGCATGCCCTTCCTCTACTCCATCTCCGAGGGCATCGCCCTGGGGGTCATCTCCTACGTGGTCATCCACCTCTGCGCCGGCGGGGAGAAGCGCCGCTCCCTCTCCCCGGCGCTGTGTGTGCTGGCCGTTCTCTTTCTCCTCAAGTACATCTTCTTCTGATACGGGCAGAAAAAGCGGCCGGCGCGCTCCAGGAATGGAGCGCGCCGGCCGCTTTTCTATGGGCAGGCCTCCCGGTAGACCTCCCCCGCCTCCAGGGGGATGTGCCGGGCGGCGAAGAGCTCCTCCACCGTGACGAAGAGATAGCCCTGGGCATGGAGCCGGTCCACGATGGTCAGGGCGGCCTCCACGCTGGCGGGGAAGATGTCGTGGAGGAGGATGATGGCGCCGTCTCTGGCGTTGGCCACCACGTGCTCCACCTCCCGGGCGGCGTTCTGGTCCCCCCAGTCCTCCGGGTCGATGGACCAGAGGATGATGGGACAGCCGGCGTTTTTGCGCACGGCCTCGTCCACCGCCCCGTAGGGCGGCCGGAGGAGGAAGCCGTCGTGGCCCAGGATGGCCATGAGCTTCTGCCGGGTGAGGGCCACCTGGGCGTCGAAGTCGGCCCGGGAGAGGCCGGTGAGGGAGACGTGGTCGTAGGTGTGGATGCCGATCTGGTGTCCCTGGGCGTCCATGCGCCGGATGAGGTCCTCGTTGTGGTCCAGCTGCTTGCCGATGAGAAAGAAGGTGGCCCTCACCCCCCGCGCCTCCAGGCCGTCCAGCAGGGCGGTGGTGGTGGAGCGGCGGGGGCCGTCGTCAAAGGTGAGGGCGATGAACTTGGGGGTCTCCGCCGCCGTCCAGGCCGCCGCCGGCACCGACGCCCCGGCCACCCAGGGGGCCGCCGCCCAGGCAATGAGCAGCAGGAAAAACAAGGCCGCTGCCGCGCGGCGCTTCCTTCCTCTCGACAACATGACCGCCCCCATCTCCTGTTCGTTCCCAAACAGTATGTCCGGCGGGCGGCCTTGTTTTTCTGGTAATTTTTAGTCTCTCGGGTCGGGGTCAGTCTCCACCGACAGGATATAGCGGTAGACGGGCAGCAGCCCCTCCAGGTCCTCCCCCACCAGGTCGGCCAGGCCGTGGGAATAGAGGACGGCCTGATGGCCCTTGTGGTCCCGGCTCAGGGCGAAGCTGCGGGCGTTGTACCAGGGGTCCAGCAGGGTGCTCAGGCTGCCCTTGGGCCGCTTGTAGGCCTGGGTCTCCAGGGTGAAGCGGTCCTGCCTCCTGAGCTGCCGGGCCAGCTTCTCAAAGGGGGCGGGGTCGTGGTCCAGCCGGCGGCGGAGCTTGGCCATGGTGGCCGGCGGGGCCTGGTAGTAGCCCATGCCGTAGGACCAGCCCTCCGGCTCCACCTCGAACCAGAACACCGGCCGGTGGGGGAAGTCCTCCTCGCTGGGCCGCTGGATGCTCCACCACAGGTGGTCCTTATAGGGGCCCCGGCCGTGGAGCCGCCGGGCGTCCCGGTAGATGCGGCTCACCTTCCCCACCAGGGCCAGGTCGGGGGCGGCAGCGCTCAGCCGCTGCCACACCTCCCGGTTGAGCTCCACCATGGGGCGGTAGAGGTCCCGGAGGTAGTCCTCCTTGTGCTGCTCGAACCAGCTTTTTTCGTTGTTGAACCGGATGCCCCACAGAAAGTCCACGGTCCGGTCGGAAAAGCCCTGAAACATGTCTTTTGTTCTCCTCTCTCCCCCGCTCCCGCCGCACGGCGGACCGCCGCCGGCATAAGATGGGGCGGAGGGATACTGCATGGATCATTGTGTCTTTTGTCTCCACCGGCCGGAGCCCCTGCTCTGCCGGTGGGAGGGGGAACTGCGGCTGGAGGCCGCCGACGGCCCCCGCCGTCTGCTGGGGGTCTTCTCCCCCGGCGGGGAGGCCCTCCTCCACTTCGTGGAGCTGGCCGGGGAGACCCGGACCTGGCCCGACGGGGACGGCCTCGTCCGGGCGGTGACGGTCTGCAACCGCTCCTCCCTGCCCCTGGATCGGGTGGAGGTGGTCCCCGACGGCGCCATAGAGCCGGGCAGCCTCCGGGTGGAGGGCGCCCCGGCGGAGACGCCGGAGCTGGCCGGTCTGGCCGCCGGCGGTCAGGCTCTGTTCACCTGGCGGGAGCCCGCCGGGGACACTGCCGGGACCATTCTTCTGCGGGGCCGCTATACCTTCGCCGGCCAGGAGCGGGAGATCACCTGCCGCCTCTGAGGCGGAACAGACGGCGCACCGCAGATGCGGTGCGCCGTCTTGCGTGTCTCACAGGGTCCTCGAACCGCCCGGCCCAAGGTCCTCAGGCGCCGGGGGCGGGTCCAGGAAGAGGAAGTTGCTCATCTGAACATAGGGGATAACGAAGAGATTCGGGATGCCGTAGAAGAGCATGCCCAGGATATGCCAGGGCAGGAAGGAGAGGTTGAGCTTGCAGTACGCTCCCTGCCGTCCGCCCAGCAGGGCCAGGCCCCGGGAGAAGGCCTGTCCCACGGAGACCTCCGGGGACCGGGCCAGCACGTAGGAAGCCGGCAGGAGCAGCAGATAGAGGCAGTAGCTCACCACCAGGCCCGCAATGGTCAGGGGCAGGGCCAGCAGGAGCAGGGCCATGCTGCCGCTCTCGTTGCCCAGCACGGAGCACACGATGCCGGGCAGGACGCACAGCAGCATGGTGAGGAGCCGCCACAGGTTCAGGATGACCTGGACGGCCAGGGCCTTGGCGGTGAGCCGCAGGTCGCTGTACCACCGGAAGACGCCCCGGACCGGCCTGGGCCGGCCCTCCAGCATGCCCCGGTACTGGGCCAGCACCCCGTACAACAGGGGGCTGGTCACCAGCAGCACAATGACCTGGACCACCACCAGGGTGATCACCTGCCGCCAGGCCACCGGCAGCACCAGCACCTGCTCCAGGCCGTCCAGCCGGAGGGAGAAGACGATGCCGCCCAGGCTGCCCAGCTCACCGAGACCCAGCAGGTCCAGCAGGTTAGTCATGGCGGTGGGGTCGGCCCGCCAGATGCCGGTGTCCACCGGGAACTGCCACTGGGGCAGGAAGGTGTAAAAGAGGGTACCGCCGCTGACCACGGAAAAGACCCGGGCCAGCAGGGACAGGGCGATGAGGAGGAAGGTGCACGCCAGGAAGGGCCGCAGGAAGCGGAAGAAGGTCCGCCTGGCCCGGAACTTCAGCGCTCTGCGCTGTTGGGTATGCTCTGTCATGCCTGGCCCTCCTCCGCCGCGGGGGGCGTGGACGCCAGGGGGATACCGATATCGGGCACTGTCACCGTCTCACTGGGGACGGGGGTGGCCGAGGGGATGGCGCTCTCCACGGGCTGGGCAGACGCCGGCGTGGTCTCCACGGGCGTGGTCTCCACGGGCGCGGTCTCCGCCGGGGCGGTCTCTACGGGCGCGGTCTCCGCCGGGGCGG
>CALWYC010000037.1 GCA_944385655.1 uncultured Intestinimonas sp.
CGGCCCAGGGCGGCCTTCAGGCTGTCCATGAGACCGGGGTCCCCCTCCAGCAGGGAGAGAGCCACCCATTTGCCGGGTAGGCCCGTCTCCCCCACCGCCCGCTCCACCTGGGCGGCGGCGTTCTCCACCGCCGCCGGATACTGTGCCGATGCCGGATGGAGGTCCGCCCGGCCATCGATGACGGCCTCCACCGCCGCCATGAGAGGCTCCAGGCCCTCCCGCCGCCCGGCGGAGGTGCCCACCACCGGCACCCCCAGCCGGGCTGAGAGACCGTCCAGGTCCACCTCCAGACCGTTTTTCCGGGCCTCGTCCATGAGGTTGACGCACACCACGGTTTTGGGCTGGACCTCCAGCACCTGGAGCACCAGGCCCAGGCTCCGCTCCAGGGCTCCGGCGTCGCACACCACCACTGCGGCGTCCGCCCCGCCGAAGCACAGCAGGTCCCGGGCGGCAGCCTCCTCCGGGGATTTGGCCAGGAGGGAGTAAGTACCGGGCAGATCGGCCAGCAAATAGTCCTGACCGTGGCGGACATGGCGGCCGGTGGCCCCCGTCACGGTCTTGCCCGGCCAGTTGCCGGTGTGCTGCCGGAGGCCGGTGAGGGCGTTGAAGAGGGTGGATTTGCCCACGTTGGGACTGCCGGTGAGCGCCACCACCCGCTCCCCCATCCGCCGCTCCAGCCAGAATGCCCCGCCGGTCACGACACGCCCTCCGGCTCCAGGGCCACGGCGGAGGCGTCCTTGGCACGCAGGGCCACTACACAACCCCGGAAGGCGTAGGCACCGGGGTCACCGGCGGGCGCCCGGCCCCGGCAGGTCACCCAGGTGCCGGGGATGAGTCCTAGGTCCAGGAGACGCCGCCGCATGGCACCCTCTCCGCCCACCTCCACCACCTGGGCCCGGATGCCCTCGGGCAGATGATCCATCGAAAGCTGTTTTCCCATGTTCACAGCTCCATTCCACAAAGATGATCGGCCAGGGACCGGACGGTCCCCGCCGTCCTATCCTATGCGGCAGAAGCCCCCTCCGTCTCTTGCTGAGACGGAGGGGGCTTCGATCAGATTTGTTCAGTTGGCGCGGGCACGCAGCTTGGCGTTGAGCTTGGTATAGATCCGCTCCCGGAACCAGGGCTCCGAAGAGGCCGCTACCGCCTCAGCCAGCCCGAACCAGCCCACGGCGCTGTTCTCATCCGGCTTCACCGCCAGCGGCTCGGCGTCATCGACCTCCAGCAGGTAGGTGACGTTGAGATGGAGGTGGGAGGGCACATACCGCCCTCGCTTCTCATGGCCGTCCACCGTCAGGATCTCCAGGGAAAAGAGATCCTCCGACACCGGGCGCACCGATGTAAGGCCGCTCTCCTCCCCCACCTCCCGGAGGGCCACCGCCAGGAGATCCCGGTCGCCGTCGGCGTGTCCCCCCAGCCAGGACCAGGAGCGGTAGATGTTGTGATAGCACATGAGGACCTTGGTCCGGGTGGGGTCGGTGACCCAGGCCGAGGCGGTGAAGTGGGCCGTCTCGTTCTCCCGGGTCCACAGGTCCTGGCCGGACCTGAGCATGCTCAGCAGCACCGCCCGGTCCCGCTCCTCCTGTTCGTTCCAGGGCGTATAGCCCTCCAGCTGTGCCAGCAGTTCTTTCATCTGCCCACCTCGATCCAATACCGGTCTGTAAAACCATCCTCCTCGGGGACCCGATTTTCCAGCGCGCCGCCATTGGCCCGGATGGTCCGGACGGAGGCCTCGTTTTTACTGTCGCAGGTCACCAGAACACGGTCAAGTTTTAACCCTTTACATTTATTCAGCGCCAGCCTCAGCATCTCCTTGGCATATCCCTTCCGGCGCTCGGTTGGCCGGACGCTGTATCCGATATGGCCGCCGAACCGAAAGAGGTAGTCGTTGAGGGCATGGCGGATGTTGACCATACCTACCAGCCGCCGGTCGGACCGGCGGACGGCCAGGAAGGTATCGGCGCTCACCCGCCCGGGCCGCACCGTATCGGGACGTGCGTCGGCCCGGAGACCGGCCAGCCAGCCGGTGAAGTCGGCCGCCGCTCCCAAATCGGCAGTGCCCGCCAATGCATCTCCGACTGCCTCGAATTCGGCCCTGTAGTCCCAGACCGCCGCCGCCCAGCTCTCGTCCGGCGGGACCAGCGCCAGGCGCTCCCTCTGCTCCGCGCTCACAGCCCCTCCAGCTCCTCTTTCGCCCGGACCAGGTCGGCCCGGATGGGCAGGCTCTGGGGACACTTCTCCTCGCAGGCCCCGCAGCCCACACAGTTGTGGGGCCGCTCCTCCTCGTCCATATCCTTCCACTTGGCCCGTGCCCGGTCCCGGTTCTGGTACATGGCGTATTCGTTCCACACCCGGAAGGTACCGGGGATGTCCACCCCCGCCGGACAGGGCATGCAGTACCGGCAGCCGGTGCAGCCGTTGCGGACCTTTTGACGGAAGAGGGCCGCCGCCCGGTCCACCGCCGCCCCCTCTTCCTCGCTCAGGGGCTGGAAGGCGTGGAAAGTGGCCAGGTTGTCCTCCACCTGGTCCATGGTGGACATGCCGGAGAGGACGGTCATCACGTTGGGCAGGCTGGCCACCCACCGGAGGGCCCAGGAGGCCGCCGACGCCTGGGGGCGGAGGGCGGTAAAGACCTCCATCACATCTGCCGGAGGGGCTGACAAGGCGCCGCCCTTCACGGGCTCCATGATGATGAGGGGGACGCCCAGCTCCTCGGTGAGGCGGTAGCCCTTCAGGCCGGCCTGCTCCTCGGTGTCCATATAGTTGAGCTGGATCTGGCAGCAGTCCCAGCTCCGGGCGGTGAGGATCTCGCGGAACTCCTCATAGCTTCCATGGAAGGAGAAGCCGAAGTGCCGGAACTCCCCCGCCGCCTGCCGCTCCAGGCACCAGTCCACCACACCGGTGTCCACCATCTCGCGCCACCGGGGACCGTTGAGGTTGTGGAGGAGGTAGAAGTCCAGATAGTCCTTCCGGAGCCGCTCCCGCTGTTCGGCGTAGATCCGCTTGGCGTCGTCCAGGGAGTGGATGAGGGTGGTGGGCAGCTTGGAGGTGAGGTAATAGCTCTCCCTGGGCCAGCGCGCCAGGGCCCGGCCCACAAAATTTTCACTTTTCCCGTTATGGTAGAAATAGGCGGTATCAAAATAGTTGACGCCGCCCTCGCGGGCCCGGTCCAGCATGGCCGTAGCCTGTTCCTCGTCGATGGCGCCCCCCTCCAGGGTGGGGAACCGCATGCAGCCGAATCCCAGCAGGGACGGCTCCACGCCCA
The DNA here is from genome assembly GCA_944385655.1 of uncultured Intestinimonas sp. Taxonomy (GTDB): domain Bacteria; phylum Bacillota; class Clostridia; order Oscillospirales; family Oscillospiraceae; genus Intestinimonas. The sequence continues at coordinate 3,266 of CALWYC010000037.1, forward strand.
GCTTTTTCTGTGCTCTGTGCTCCATCTGTCGCGCCTCCTGTAAACGGTGGAGTTTCTCCCCTGTTTTTTCCGGATGGACCCATTTTACCACATGCCGGAGACCCCGTCTACATAGGCTAAGCAGAAAGGGGGGGTGCTAAGCAGAAAGGGGGGGTGCGCCATGGACGGCTGTCAGAACAGTGGGGAGGGCCTGCTCCTGCTGGCCGCGGCGGCGGCCATGGGGCTCGCACAGGGCAAGAGCGCCGACGAGGTGGGGCTGCTGGCGGCGTTTTTCACCCTTTTGGGGGATCAGCTGGCCCTTTTGGCCCTGTGCAGCGGAGAGTCCGGCGGAACCGATGTAAAATCTTCGTAATCACGTTGCGCCACGGGGAGAAAGCGAGTACAATATGCGGTAAGAATCTCAAGAAAGCGGGGATCTTCCATGCTCTGCGGCATCGTCGACCTGGGCTCCAACACCATCCGTCTGTCCATCTACCACTGCGACCAGGGCCAGTTCCGCCTCCTCCTCCACAAAAAGACCATGGCGGGGCTGGCTGGCTACGTGCGGGAGGGCATCCTCTCCGACAGCGGCATCCTGGTGGCCTGCCGGACCCTGGCCGCCTACCGGGCCCTGCTGGACAACTTCAACGTCACCCACATGCACGTCTTCGCCACCGCCTCCCTCCGAAACATCTTCAACACCGCCGAGGCGGTGGAGACCATCCGGGACGTCACCGGCATCCAGGTGGAGGTCCTCTCCGGCGAGGAGGAGGCCGCCCTCTCCTTCCGGGGCGCCGTCCTCCCCGGCGGGGTGAGCACCGGCGTGCTGGCCGACATCGGCGGCGGCTCCTTCGAGCTGGTGGGCTATGAGGACATGGCCATCACCTCGGCCTGCTCCCTGCCGGTGGGGTCCCTGTCCCTCTACACCCGGTTCACGGACGGCCTCTTCCCCACCGCCGACGAGTGCCGGTCCATGCGAGGCTTCGTCACCGAGGAGCTGGAGAAGGCCGGCGCCGCCCAGCTCCGGCGCAAGCACCTGTGCGGCGTGGGCGGCACCGTCCGGGCCGTGGCCAAGCTGTGCAACGACGTCTACGGCCGGGACCCGGAGCTGCGGACCATGTCGGCCCGGGAGCTCAAGGACCTCTACAAGCTGCTGAAGAAGGGCGGGAAGGACACCCTGCGCCAGCTCCTCCGCTCCGCCCCCGACCGGGTCCACACCCTGCTCCCCGGCCTCATCATCCTCAACGCCGTGGTCAAGACCTGCGGTGTGGAGACGGTGGAGGCCTCCTCCACCGGCGTCCGGGAGGGCTACCTCACCGACCGCGTCCTAAAAATCTGAGAGGAATGGAACCATGTCTGACCAACATTACGATTACAGCTATACCCAGGAGCGGGAGCTCTCCTGGCTCCGCTTCAACGAGCGGGTCATGGAGGAGGCCCGGGACGAGTCCGTCCCCCTCTTCGAGCGGCTCAAGTTCGCCGCCATCTTTACCAGCAACCTGGACGAGTTCTTCATGATCCGGGTGGGCTCCATCTACGACCTCACCCTGGTGAAAAAGACTCACGTGGACTCCAAGAGCGGCCTCACCCCCGCCCAGCAGCTCGCCGCCATCTTCGAGGCGGTGGGTCCCCTCTATAAGCAGCGGGACAAGCTGATGGCCCAGCTGGAGACCCGGCTGCGGACCTGCAACATCTGCTCTCTCTCTCTCTCCGAGCTGGACACCAAGGAGCGCAAGCAGTGCGACCGCTATTTCCGGGACTACATCCTGCCCATCCTCTCCCCCCAGGTGGTGGATACCCTCCACCCCTTTCCCCACCTGCCCAGCAAGTCCCTGAACATCGCCGTGGAGCTGCGCCGGGGCGGGGAGACCTCCTTCGGCGTGGTGCCCATCCCCCGGAGCCTCCCCCCCTACCTGCGGCTGAGCGAGACCGGGGTGCGCTACGTCCTCACCGAGCAGATCGTCCAGGAGCACGTGGCCGAGCTCTTCGACCAGTACCAGGTGGTGAGCCGGGCGGTGATCTCCGTGACCCGGAACGCCGACATCTCCCCCGAGGACGAGGACTACGACGTCAACGACGACTACCGCCAGCACATGCGCAAGGTGCTCAAGAAGCGCTCCCGGCTGGCCCCGGTGCGGCTGGAGATCCAGGGGGCGGCCAGCGACGCCCTGGTGACCTGCCTCTGCCAGCGGCTGGGCCTGACGCCCGCCCAGGTCTTCCGGTCCAAGTCCCCCCTGGTGCTCAGCTACGTCTACGCCCTGGAGGGCCTCCTCCCCGAGGAGAGCCGGAGGGCCCTCTGCTACCCGCCCTTCGTCCCCAAGGCCCCCGCCGGCCTGGTCCGGGGCGAAAAGCTCATCCCCCAGATCCTCCGCCGGGACGTCCTCCTCTTCTACCCCTTCCACAGCATGGACCCCTTCCTCCGCCTGGTGAAGGAGGCCGCCAACGACCCCGCCGTCCTCTCCATCAAGATCACCATCTACCGCCTGGCCTCCAAGGCCAAGCTCATCGAGTACCTGGCCGCCGCCGCCGAGAACGGCAAGGACGTGACGGTGCTCATGGAGCTGCGGGCCCGGTTCGACGAGCAGAACAACATCCAGTGGGCGGAGCGGCTGGAGGAGGCGGGCTGCACCGTCATCTACGGCTTCGAGGGCTTCAAGGTCCACTCCAAGATCTGCCTCATCACCCGGCGGGAGCGGGGACACATCCAGCAGATCACCCAGGTGGGCACCGGCAACTACAACGAAAAGACGGCCAAGCTCTACACCGACCTCTCCCTCATGACGGCCAACCCCGCCATCGGCGCCGACGCCGCCGCCTTCTTCCAAAACATCTCCACCGCCAACCTGGATGGGGAGTACCGCCACCTGCTGGTGGCGCCCCACAGCCTCAAGCCCCGGCTCATGTCCCTCATCGACGGGGAGATCGCCAAAGCCAGGGCCGGACAGAGCGCCCGCATCTTCCTCAAGTGCAACTCGGTCACCGACCGGGCGCTCATCGACAAGCTCTCAGAGGCCAGCCAGGCGGGCGTGGACATTGTCATGAACGTCCGGGGCATCTGCTGCCTCCGGCCCGGCGTCCCCGGCAAGACCGACCGCATCAAGGTCTTTTCCATCGTGGGCCGGTTCCTGGAGCACCCCCGGATCTTCGTCTTCGGCACCGGGGCGGACGCCAAGGTCTATATCGGCTCCGCCGACCTCATGACCCGGAACACCGAGCACCGGGTGGAGATCGCCTGCCCCATCCTGGACCAGGCCGTCCGGACCCAGATCCGCCACTATGTGGAGGTCCTCTGCGCCGATAACGTGAAGGCCCGGATCATGGGCGCCGACGGCCACTACTTCCACGTCCCCGACCACGGGGAGCCGCCGGTGGATGCCCAGGCCGTCTTCATGAACGAGGCCGCCGTCCAGGAGCCGCCGGAGACCGCCGCCGCCCCGGCGCCCGCTGCCCGGAGGGGCCTCCTCTCCGGCCTGGCCCGCCGCCTTCTGGGGCAGAAATAGCGCAAAACAGCCGCCGTTTTGAGAAAACGGTGGCTGTTTTTTCCGTTGACATCACTCCATGGTGACGGCGGCGTCCAGGGGGACGATGTTCACGTAAGTCTTGCCCCGGCCCAGGGTCAGGGGCGCTCCGTCCTGGGTGGTATAGGTCATGGGACTCTCCCGGTCGGGCTTGCTCCAGCGGATGGGGATGGCCGCTCCGCCGCAGGCGAACCAGCCCTCTCCCTCGCCCACCACGTCCACGTCCATGTGGCCCAGGCTGTCCCCGGTGTACCGGCAGCGGGTCTGGACCACGATGACGTTGGTCACCGCCACCTGCTCCCCGGTGTTGCCGTCCACGTAAGGCGCTCCGTACTCCTCCACCAGGTAGGCGCCCCGCTCCTCGTCATAGACAAAGACCCCTGTCTTGTAGTTGGAGAAGGGCACCGTCACCACCGACGCCGGGCTGCCCCCGGCCGGGGTACCGTCGTCGGCGAAGACGAGGCCGGTCTCATACCCCTCCTCGTGCTCCCGCCGCAAGCCTTCGGGCAGATAGGTCAGGATGGAGTCCCCGGTGGCCACCACGCTGTGCTCGTAGCCGTTCTCCTTCCGGCGGTCGGCGTCCCGCCACATCATATTGCTCTCCGGGCTGCTGCCCAGGTAGGGACCCCGGACGGCGTCGAAGTTGTCCACGCCCCAGCTCCGCAGGTCGCTGTAGGCCGGGTCGCTGCCCCCGGCGTGGACGAAGAGGGCGTCGTGGCCCAGGGCCAGCTCGATGTAATAGGGCCGGGCGGAGCGGATGGAGCCGATCATCCCCACCTCCTCCACCGACTGGTAGACCCCCAGCATCCGGGTGATGCCCCCCTCGGCCACCACCTCGTAGATGATGTCGGCCTGGGACTGGCCCAGCTGGGGCAGGGCTTCCTTCAGGTTGTTGAGCATGACGGCCACGGGGCGGAGGGCGGCGGTATCGGCGTCGGCGGGCTCCCCGGTAAGGGGGTTCACAGGGCCGTTGTAGGGCGTCGGCTCCGGGGTGGCGGTGGCGGCCGGAGGCGGCGTGGTGGCCGGCGGTGTGGGGGTGGGGGTGGTCTCCGCCCCGCCGCCGGCGCCGCAGGCGGTGAGACACAGCAGGCCCGCCAGACACAGGGCGGGGAGGAAAGGAGCTCTCATTTCGTCGCCTCCATCCAAAAAAGGTACCTCCATCTTACCCCCGCCGTTTCCCCCTGTCAACCGCCGGTTCGACCGTCTTCGGTCAAAATTCACTCTTGTTCCCACCCGTTTTTTTCGGTATAATATATGTTTAGGGTGGGTCAAAAGGACCTGCATCGACCCGGAGCGCCGCTCCGCAGGCAAGGAGGTACACCATGGCTCGTGTTGGCTTCATCCATGACAAGCTGGACATCAAATTTCTGGTGCTCTATATCATGTCCCGTGTGGTGGCCCCCATCGACATGCCCACCTTGGCCGACCTCACCATGTGCGACGAGGGCGTGGACTACTTCGCCTTCGCCGAGGCCGTCCACGAACTGGTAGACACCGAGCACCTGGTGCTGGAGGAGGACCGCTACGCCATCACCGACAAGGGCCGGAAGAACGGCGCCATCTGTGAGAGCAGCCTCCCCTACTCCATCCGGGTCAAGTGCGACAAGAACGTGGCCAAGCTCAACAGCCGCCTGCGCCGGGACGCTCAGGTCCGCTCCGAGCGCGTCCCCCGGGGAGATGGCACCTTCACCCTGGTGATGGCCCTGGACGACGAGCACGGGAACCTGCTCACCATCGAGATGCTGGCCGCCACCGAGCAGCAGTGCGACCGCCTCTCCGAGCAGTTCAAGGCCCATCCGGAGCAGATCTACAACGGCGTGCTGGATGTGCTGCTCACCGATTTTGACGGAAAGGAGCAGAGCTGAGTGGACGTGCCCACCCTCATGGGACAGCCCGTCACGCTGCTGTTCCTCTATTTTGTCTTTTATTCCTTCTGCGGCTGGCTCTGGGAGACCTGCTACTGCTCCGTCAAGGAGCGGCACTATGTCCCCCGGGGCTTTCTCTACGGGCCCATCTGCCCCATCTACGGCGTCGGCTTTTTGCTGATGATCCTCTTTTTCGCCCCCTTCAAGGACAATCTGGTGGTCTTTTACTTCGTGGCCGCCATCGTCATGACGGCCTGGGAGTACCTGGTGGGCTGGTTCCTGGAGACCACCACCCACATCAAGTACTGGGATTACAGCGATCGCCCCTTCAACATCAAGGGCCGGGTCTGTCTGGAGGTGAGCCTCTTCTGGGGCGTCATGTCCTATGTGGCCGTCTTCTTCATCCACCCGCCGGTGGCCCGGCTCTTCGCCCGGATGCCTGACTGGCTCCAGTACACCGCCTGCGGCGCCTGCCTGGCCCTGCTGGTGACCGATACTGTCACCACCATCCGGAAGCTGGCCCTGGTCACCAAGGCCATGGACCGTCTCCAGACCGCCGGCGACGAGCTGCGGCTCCAGCTGGCCCTGGCCCGGGCCGACCTGGGCGACAACCTGGAGGTGGTGGGCGAGGAGCTCCGTGCCAGGCTGGATGACGTCCGCGGCAACCTCTCCCCCGCTGCCGCCCAGCGCCTGGACCGGCTCATGGCCGACTACGACGAGCTGCTGGAGCGGGCTGAGCGCATGAGCCGCCGGTTCCGCAACCGCTACCGCCACGCCACCTCCCGGCGCTACGCCCTGGCCGACGTCCGGGCCTACGGCCGCCAGCTGCGGGCCGCCCTCCAGGCCGCCAAGGCCCAGCGCAAGGCGGAAAAGAAGGCCGGCAAGACCTGACCAAAGTATAAATTCCGTTCCCCGAAACCGGGGAACGGAATTTTTTGTCTTACATCAGCGGTGCGAACACCCGGAGGACGGCCCGGTAGGCCTTCCGCCACCAGGGGAGGGCACGGCTCTGCTCCAGGGTGACGGGCTGGCATTGCTCCAGAGTGGCCAGGAAATCGGCCTTGATGTCCCGAACAGTGGGATCGCCGCACAGCCACACGCCGTTTTCAAAGTGCAGGAACAGGCTGCGGTAGTCCATGTTCACCGTGCCCACGGTGCCGAACTTGTCGTCCACGGCGAAGTTCTTGGCGTGGACGAAGCCGGGCGTGTACTCGTAGATCTTCACCCCCGCCTCCAGCAGGGCGTCGTAGTGGGCCCGGGTGACCTCAAAGACGATCCTCTTGTCCGGGATGTGGGGGGTCATGATGCGCACATCCACCCCCGACTTGGCGGCGATGCACAGAGCTGTGTTCATGCTGTCGTCCACGATGAGGTAGGGCGTGGTAAGGTAGACATACCGCCGGGCACGGTTGATGAGGTTGAGGTAGACCGACTGGCCCACCGCCTCCCCGTCCAGAGGGCTGTCGGTGTAGGGCTGGACGTAGCCCTCCCCCTTCACCGGCGTCTCCCACACCGGCCGGAATGCGTTGTAGTCCCCGCTGTCGGTGTCCCGGGCGTAGTCCCATAGGGTGAGGAACATCACCGTCATGCTCCAGGCCGCCTCCCCCCGGACCAGGATGGCGCTGTCCTTCCAGTGGCCGAAGCGGACCTTCTGGTTGATATACTCGTCAGCCAGGTTGATGCCGCCGGTGAAGGCCGTCTTCCCGTCCACCACCAGGATCTTCCGGTGGTCCCGGTTGTTGAGCCGCAGAGACAGGATGGGCACGAAGGGATTGAAGACACAGCACTGGATGCCGGTGCGCTTCTCCAGCTCGGCGGCGTACTCCCGGGGCAGGGTGAACATGCAGCCGATGTCGTCATACATCAGGCGCACGTCCACCCCCTCCCTCACCTTTTCGGTGAGGATGTCCAGGATGGTGTCCCACATGACGCCGTCCTCAATGATGAAATACTCCAGGAATATATACCGCTCCGCCTTTTTGAGCTCCTCCACCATCCGGGCGAAGCAGTCCTCCCCCAGGGGGAAATACTCCGTCTGGGTGCCGCCGTACACCGGGCAGTGGGCCATGTGCTCCAGATACCGGGCCTGGTGGACGGCGTCCTCCCCGAAGTGGATGAGGCTCTCCGCCTTGAAATCGGGCCCCAGGACCTCCACCATCTTCCGGTCCATGCCCTCCATCTTCCGCCGGGTCCGCTTGCTCAGCTTGTTGCCGCCGAACAGGAGGTAGAAAAGCCCGCCGAAGATGGGGAAGGTCAGGATGGGCACGATCCAGGCGATCTTATAGGCCGGCTCGCTGCTCCGGTTCACGATCCAAAAGACCGCCACGACACTCAAGGCCACACATACCCCGTAAAAGGGCAGGAAAAACTCGTTGAACCGCAGCAGCATGACCACCAGCACGGCGATCTGGATGAGGAGGAAGATCCCCATCACCACCGCCCGGTGAAAGAGCAGAGAGACCAGTTTCTTCATATACGCCTCACAGTGACAAGTGTTTTTCCTTTGCAGGTTTTTCCGATGTCAGTCCGCCGGCCGGGGGTGCTTCAGGACCACGTTTTCCTCCCCCAGCAGGTCCTCCAGCTCCCGGATCATGGCAGGGTGGAGGACACAGGCCTCCCGGTGCTTCCTGCCGCTTCCGGCAAAATAGACCACGACCTTCTCGGTGCCGGGGAACATGAGGAAGATCTTCTGGATGCGGGTCCAGACCGGCCCCTCCTCTTCCTCCAGCTTGATGTAAAGGGTATCTCCTTTCGTGCTTTTCGGGACCGAGGCCGCCTCAGCGCCGCCCTCTCCCAGGGGATGGACCTCGTCCACCAGCAGCTGGGGGGCCTTCTCGTCCCGGACGGAGAGCCGGCCGGTGACCCAGACCGGGGCGTTCTCCTGGAGGAGGGCGCCGCTGACACTGAGGGTGCGGGCAAAGACCAGCAGCTCCATGGAGCCGGTGTCGTCCTCCAGGGTGACATAGCACATAAGGCTGTTGTTCCGGGTGGTCTTGGTCTTGGCGGCGGCCACCACGCCGGCCAGGACGACCTTCTGCTCGTCCCGGTAGGTCTCGGGGCCGCTCTCCTTGGCAAAGTCGGCCAGGATGGCGCCCATGGGGGCGGCGCGCACCGCCCTGGCGGCCTGCCGGTACTCGTCCATAGGGTGGCCGGTGAGGTAGAGGCCGGTGGTCTCCTTCTCCATGGCCATCCGCTCCTGGCGGGTGAACTCGGGCAGGTTGGGCAGGGGCGGGTCGGTGACGGAGGCGGGCTCCTCCCCGCCGCCGCCGAAGAGGTCGAACTGCCCCTCCAGGTTCTTCTTCCGCTGCTGGGCCACGCTGTCCAGCACCTGGCCGCAGACGGCCAGCAGCTGGGAGCGGCGGTAGCCCAGGCTGTCGAAGGCGCCGCATTTGATGAGGCTCTCGGCCACGCGGCGGTTGAGGTCGGCGCCCCCCATCCGCTGACAGAAGTCGGCGAAGGTGGTGAAGGGCCCGCCATGCTCCCGCTGGTCCAGCAGATCCAGGATGACGCCCCGGCCCACCCCCTTCACCGCCACCAGGCCGAAGCGGAGGTTGTCCCCCTCCACGGTGAAGTCGGCGCCGGAGGCGTTGACGTCGGGGGGCAGCAGGTCGATGCCGCTCTCCCGGCACTCCCCGATGTACTCGGCCACCTTGGCCTGGGAGTCCAGCACCGAGGTCAGGAGGGCCGCCATGTACTCCCGGGGATAGTGGTATTTGAACCAGGCCGTCTGGTAGCAGACGATGGCGTAGCTTACGGCGTGGGCCTTGTTGAAGGCGTACTCGGCAAAGGCGTCGATCTCCTCGTAGATGGCCTGGGCCGCCTCCTCCGGGATGCCGTTGGCCACGCAGCCCGTGATGCCCCGGTCGGGGTCGCCGTAGATGAAGAACTGCCGCTCCCGCTCGATCTCCTTGCGCTTCTTCTTGCTCATGGCCCGGCGGACCATGTCGGCCTGGCCCATGGTGTAGCCGGCCAGGCGGCGGAAGATCTCGATGACCTGCTCCTGGTAGACGATGCAGCCGTAGGTCACCGACAATATGGGCTCCAGGGCCGGGTGCTTGTACCGGATGAGCTTGGGGTCGTGCTTACAGGCGATGAACCGGGGGATGGACTCCATGGGGCCGGGGCGGTAGAGGGCGATGATGGCGGTGATGTCCTCGATGTCCTTGGGCTTGAGGCCCACGCACACCCCCGTCATGCCCGGGGACTCCATCTGGAAGACGCCGGAGGTCTTACCCTCGGAGAGCATCTGAAAGACCCCCGGGTCGTTGTCCGGGATGGTATGGAGATCGAAATCAGGCTCCTTCCGGCGGACCAGCCGGACGGCGTCGTCCAGCACCGTCAGGTTCCGGAGGCCCAGAAAGTCCATCTTCAGGAGGCCCAGCTCCTCCAGGGTGGTCATGGTGTACTGAGTGACCACCGACTCGTCGTTCTTGGCCAGGGGGACATAGTCGTCCACGGGGCGCCGGGTGATGACCACGCCGGCGGCGTGGGTGGAGGCGTGGCGGGGCATGCCCTCAATGCTCTTGGCGGTGTCGATCAGAGTCTTGACCCGCTCGTCGCCCTCATACAGGTCCCGCAGGGGCTTGGATACCTTCAGGGCCTCCTCCAGGGTGATGTGGAGGGCACCGGGACCGCTGGGCACCTGCTTGGCGATGGTGTCCACCTCGGCGTAGGGGAAGTCCAGGGCCCGGCCCACATCCCGGATGGCGCCCCGGGCCGCCATGGTGCCGAAGGTGACGATCTGGGCCACGTGGTCGGCGCCGTACTTGCGGCCGACGTAGTCGATGACCTCCTGCCGGCGGCGGATGCAGAAGTCGATGTCGATATCGGGCATGGTGACCCGCTCCGGGTTGAGGAAGCGCTCGAAGAAGAGGCCGTATTTGGTGGGGTCCACATCGGTGATGTGAAGGCAGTAGGACACCATGCTGCCGGCGGCGGAGCCTCGGCCCGGGCCCACCGGGATGTCGTGCCGCTTGGCGTAGCCGATGAAGTCGGAGACGATGAGGAAGTAGTCCACGAACCCCATCTTCCGGATCATGTCCATCTCGTAGGAGAGCTGCTTCCGGTAGTCCTCCGGGGCGTCGGGATAGCGCTGGGCGAAACCGTCCAGGCACAGCTTTTCGAAATAGGCGTCCCCGTCGGTCCAGCCCTCGGGCAGCTTGAACTCGGGCAGGTGGTAGGTGCCGAACTGGAACTCCACGTTGCAGAGGTCGGCGATCTTCCGGGTGTTCTCCAGGGCCTCCGGGCAGTTGGGGAAGAGGGCGGCCATCTCGGCCTCGCTCTTCACATAGAACTCCTCGGTCTCGAACTTCATCCGGCCCGGCTCGTCCACCGTCTTGCCCATCTGGATGCACATGAGCACATCCTGGGTCCGGGCGTCCTCCCGGGTGAGGTAGTGGGCGTCGTTGGTACACACCAGGGGGATGCCCGTCTCCTCGTGGAGGCGCAGCAGGCCCTGGAGGATCTCCGGGTCCTCGGGGAGGCTGTGGTCCTGGAGCTCCAGGTAGTAGCCGTCCTCCCCGAAGAGGTCACGCATGGCCAGGGCCTCCTTCTTGGCGTCCTCATACTGGCCGTTGCGGAGGAGCCGGGGCAGCTCGCCCGCCAGGCAGGCGGAGAGGGCGATGAGCCCGCCGGCGTGCTGCCGCAGCAGCTCCTTGTCGATGCGGGGCTTGGTGTAAAAGCCCTCGGTGAAGCTGCGGGAGACCATGTGGCACAGGTTGCGGTAGCCCTCCTCGTTCCGGCACAGGAGGATCAGATGGCGGGGGGAGGCGTCGAACTCGTGCTCCTTCTGGAACCGGGTCCGGGGCGCCACATAGACCTCGCAGCCGATGATGGGCTTGATCCCCTCGGCCTTGCAGGCCTTGTAGAAGTCCACCGCCCCGTACATGACGCCGTGGTCGGTGATGGCCACGGCGTTCTGCCCCAGCTCCTTCACCCGCTTCACCAGGCCGGGGATGCGGCAGCAGCCGTCCAGAAGGCTGAACTCGGTATGGACATGGAGATGGACAAAGGACATGGGGGACCTCCTTGGTTCAATGGTGTCAAAGGGATGGGCGGTCCCGGACCCGCGCCCGGAGCTCCCGCTCCACCTCCGGCAGCAGGGCCGTCAGGGTCCGCCCCTGCCAGAGGGAAAAGAGGGGCAGCCAGGCATAGCACAGGGTGCGGGGCGCAACGCCGTCGGCCCAAAGCAGAAAGGCCAGCAGAAGCCAGAATACGCCGTGGAGAAGGAAGAAGCCGCCGGGCAGCCTCGCAGTCATCTCGACCCGGGTGCCGCCGCCCTCTGCCGCCGTGAGGACCACGTCGGCCCGGATATAGCCGCCGATGGGGCCGGTCCGGGCCAGGCGCAGTCCGCCCGGGTCCGCCCGGGCAAACCAGGTGTTCCGGGCGGTCCACCGGTCCAGACGGGACCAGGGCCGGGCGCCCCGGCACAGGGCCTCCGACGCATCCCGGGGCGTGAGCGCCGTCTCCCACACGCACCGCCGGGCCATGCTCACCCCTCCCCCGCCAGCTCCATCAGCTTGCGGAGCCGGTGGTTGAGGCAGGACTTGGTCACCGGGGGATCGCTGAGGGCGGCCAGCTGGGAGAGGGTGAGCTCCGGGTGGCTGAGGCGCAGCTCCGCCGTGGCCCGGAGCTTGTCCGGCAGGGCGTCCAGCCCACGGGTCCGGGCGTACCGCCCGATGGCCTCCACCTGCTCCAGGGCGGCGTCCACCGCCTTGTCCAGGTTGGCCGAGTCGCAGTTCACCCGGCGGTTGACGCTCCCCCGCAGGTGCTTTTCCAGCTTGGCGTTCATGAGCTCCATGGCCGACACCGGCGCCCCCAGGGCGGTGAGGAAGTCGGCGATGGTCTCGCTGGGCTTGAAATAGGTGATGTAGTTGGACTTCCGGGTGGTCTGCTTGGGCTCGAAGCCCGCCTCCCGCAGCAGGGCGGAGAGCTCTCGGCTCACGTTGAAGTGGGTGGTGCACAGCTCCAGGTGGTAGCTCTTGGCCGGGTCGCTCACCGAGCCCCCCGCCAGGAAGGCCCCCCGCAGGAAGGCGGACCGGCAGTGGTCCTCCTCCACCACGGCAAAATTGATGTGATGGGCCAGGAAGGCCTCCGGCTCATAGCCGAAGGCCTCCCGGACGGCGGTGAGCTTGGCGGGGTCGGTGAGGCGGAAGGTCTGCTTCCCCGCCGCCGAGGCCGTCACGGCGTCAAATTCC
>CALWYC010000038.1 GCA_944385655.1 uncultured Intestinimonas sp.
AAGGAGCTCCAGGCCCTGTGCCTGGACATCCAGGTCCTGGACCACGACGGCAACGAGATCGAGCTCAAGGACGACGACGAGGACACCTACCAGCCCGACCGCATCCGGGACGACGACGACTTCTACGGCTACAACGCCGGCGGGGAGTCCGACTTCGCCGCCGCCGGCTTCACCCTGAAGGCCGAGAGCGACGACGACGACCTGGCCGCCTCCGACGGCGACGACGGCCTGGAGTTCGAAGAGGGGGAGCTCTCCCTCGACGGCGACCAGGACGATATGGAATAAGTAAGGGAGGACGACTGATATATGAGCTACGCTGAGTTTGACGCCATCCGCATTGGCATCGCCTCCCCGGAGCAGATCCTGGAGTGGTCCTACGGCGAGGTCCTCAAGCCGGAGACCATCAACTACCGCACCCTGAAGCCCGAGCGGGACGGCCTGTTCTGCGAGAAGATCTTCGGGCCCACCAAGGACTGGGAGTGCCACTGCGGCAAGTATAAGAAGATCCGCTACAAGGGCAAGATCTGCGACCGCTGCGGCGTGGAGGTCACCCGGGCCAAGGTCCGCCGGGAGCGCATGGGCCACATCCAGCTGGCCGCCCCCGTGTCCCACATCTGGTACTTCAAGGGCATCCCCTCCCGGATGGGCCTGCTGCTGGACATCAGCCCCCGCATCCTGGAAAAGGTCCTCTACTTCGCCGCCTATATCGTCACCGACCCCGGCTTCTCCCCCCTGGCCAAGAACCAGATCCTCACTGAGAAGGAATACCGGGACATGCGGGAGAAGTACGAGGACGACTTTGAGGCCGCCATGGGCGCCGAGGCCGTGAAGAAGCTCTTGCAGGACATCAACCTGGAGGAGCTCTCCGAGCAGCTCCGTGCCGAGCTGAAGGACGCCTCCGGCCAGAAGAAGGCCCGCATCGTCAAGCGCCTGGAGGTGGTGGACGCCTTCCGCATCTCCGGCAACAAGCCCGAGTGGATGATCATCGACGTGCTGCCCGTCATCCCCCCCGAGCTGCGCCCCATGGTGCAGCTGGACGGCGGCCGCTTCGCCACCTCTGACCTCAACGACCTCTACCGCCGGGTCATCAACCGCAACAACCGCCTCAAGCGCCTCATCCAGCTCAACGCCCCCGACATCATCGTCCGGAACGAGAAGCGGATGCTCCAGGAGGCGGTGGACGCCCTCATCGACAACGGCCGCCGCGGCCGTGCCGTCACCGGCGCCAACAACCGCGCCCTCAAGTCCCTCTCCGACATGCTGAAGGGCAAGCAGGGCCGCTTCCGTCAGAACCTGCTGGGCAAGCGGGTGGACTACTCCGGCCGCTCCGTTATCGTGGTCGGCCCTGAGATGAAGATCTACCAGTGCGGTCTGCCCAAGGAGATGGCCATCGAGCTCTTCCGCCCCTTCGTTATGAAGAAGCTGGTGGAGGACGGCCTGGCCAACAACATCAAGTCCGCCAAGAAGATGGTGGACAAGGGCCGTCCCGAGGTGTGGGACGCCCTGGACTTCGTCATCAAGGAGCACCCTGTCATGCTCAACCGTGCGCCGACGCTGCACCGTCTGGGCATCCAGGCCTTCGAGCCCGTCCTGGTGGAGGGCCGCGCCATCAAGCTCCACCCCCTGGTGTGTACCGCCTTCAACGCCGACTTCGACGGCGACCAGATGGCCGTCCACGTGCCCCTGTCCGCCGAGGCCCAGGCCGAGGCCCGCATCCTGATGCTCTCTGCCAACAACCTCCTGCGTCCCCAGGACGGCGGCCCCGTCACCGTGCCCACCCAGGACATGGTGCTGGGCTCCTACTACCTCACCTATGAGAAGTACGCCGACCACGACTTCGCCTACGAGGACGTGGCCGCCGTAAAGGCCGCTCTGGCCGAGGGCACCGTCCAGCCCGACGACAAGGTGTGGGTGAAGCATCCCGGCTCCCTGGACGACATCCCCACCTACGCCGGCATCTGCGCCGACACCCCCGACGGGGAGCTGCCCCAGGAGATCTACCGGGTGTACTCCGACGACGGGGAGGCCCGGCTGGCCTACGACGAGGGCGAGCTGGACCTGCACATGCCCATCCTGGTCCGCCGCTCCATGGAGGTGGACGGCGAGGTCCGCCGCAAGCTGGTCCGCACCACCGTGGGCCGCCTGATCTTCAACGAGGGCATCCCCCAGGACCTGGGCTTTGTGGACCGCACCGACCCCGAGCAGATGTTCGAGCCCGAGATCAACTTCATCACCGGCAAGAAGCAGCTGGGCAAGATCATCGACAAGTGTATCACCAAGCACGGCTTCACCGTGTCCGCCGGCGTGCTGGACACCATCAAGGCCAAGGGCTACAAGTTCTCCACCCGGGGCGCCCTGACCGTCTCCATCCACGACATGACCGTGCCCCCCCAGAAGCCCGAGCTCATCGCCGCCACCGAGAAGGAGATCGTCAAGATCGACCGGCAGTACAAGCGCGGCTTCCTGACCAACGACGAGCGGTACCGCCTGGTGGTCCAGGCCTGGGAGAAGACCACCAAGGACGTGACCGACGCCCTGATGAACGTGCTGGACCGGTACAACCCCATCTGGATGATGGCCGACTCCGGCGCCCGTGGTTCCACCGCCCAGATCCGCCAGCTGGCCGCCATGCGCGGTCTGATGGCCGATACCTCCGGACGTACCATCGAGATCCCCATCAAGTCCAACTTCCGTGAGGGCCTGTCCGTTCTGGAGTACTTCATCTCCTCCAGAGGCGCCCGTAAGGGCATGGCCGACACCGCCCTGCGTACCGCCGACTCCGGTTACCTGACCCGCCGTCTGGTGGACGTGTCCCAGGAGGTCATCATCCGGGAGCACGACTGCGGCACCCACGACGGCATCCTGGCCAGCGAGATCGTGGAGAACGGCCAGGTCATCGAGACCTTCGGCGAGCGCCTGAAGGGCCGATATCCTGTGGAGGACATCTGCGATCCCCAGACCGGCGAGGTCCTCATCAGCCGGGACACCATGATGACCGCCGACGACGCCAAGCTGCTGGAGGCCCACGGCATCCACGAGGTCATGATCCGCTCCGTGCTCACCTGTGAGTCCCGCAGCGGCGTGTGCTCCAAGTGCTACGGCATCAACCTGGCCATCGGCGAGGCCGTGGGCGAGGGCGAGGCCGTGGGCATCATCGCCGCCCAGTCCATCGGCGAGCCCGGCACCCAGCTCACCATGCGTACCTTCCACACCGGCGGCGTGGCCGGCGGCGACATCACCCAGGGTCTTCCCCGTGTTGAGGAGCTCTTCGAGGCCCGCCGTCCCAAGAAGATGGCCCAGCTGGCCGAGATCAGCGGCCGGGTCACCATGGAGGACGCCAAGAAGGGCGGCATGGTCAACGTCACCATCACCGCCGACGACGGCGAGGTGGTCACCTACACCCTGGCCCACAATGCGGGCATCCGGGTGAAGGAGGGCGACCGGGTGGAGAAGGGCGCCATGCTCACCGATGGCGCCCTGTACCCCGCCGACGTGCTGCGCATCCGCGGCATCCACGCCGTGTACGACTACCTGATCCAGGAGGTCCAGAAGCCCTACCGTCAGCAGGGCGTGGACATCAACGACAAGCACATCGAGGTCATCGCCCGCCAGATGATGCGGAAGGTCCGTGTGGAGGACGCCGGCGACTCCGAGCTCCTCAGCGGCTCCACCGTGGATCTCATCGAGTTCAAGGACGCCGAGCGTGCCGTCCAGGCCCGCATCGACGCCGGCGAGACCAACGACGGCCTGGAGCTCAAGCTCCCCGTGGGCACCCGGATCATCATGGGCATCACCAAGGCCTCTCTGGCCACCGAGTCCTTCCTGTCCGCCGCCTCCTTCCAGGAGACCACCAAGGTCCTCACCGAGGCCGCCATCAAGGGCAAGGTGGACCACCTGCTGGGCCTGAAGGAGAACGTCATCATCGGCAAGCTCATCCCTGCCGGCTCCGGCCTGGCCCGGTACCGCCAGTTCGACTGGGATACCATGAGCCCCGACGACGCCCCCGCCGGGCAGGCCGCCCAGGCCGACCTCCCGCTCATGGAGGACCGGGAGGTCCCCGCCGAGGACGAGACCATCACCGTGGAATAAGGGCTGTCCCCAGCCTGTAAAAAGCACCGGCGCACAGACTTTGTCTGTGCGCCGGTGCTTTTCTTCTTGCAAATGCGCATCGCCGGAGCTACAATATTTTTAGTAAAATTAGGTGTCACATTGGAAAGGAGGGAGGCCCATGGCCACCCTGAAGGAGCTCTCGGAGCGGACGGGCTACGCCCCGGCCACCATCTCCCGCATCCTCACCGGGGACCCCAGCCTGGCGGTGAGCCCGGAGGCCCGGAAAAAGGTGCTGGAGGAGGCGGGCAGGCTCAACTACGCCGCCACCAAATCCCGCCGGGGCCGGGCGCCCAAGACCCTGATGCGGGCGGCGGCGGCGGAGCGGCTGACCCCGGAGCAGCAGCTGGAGGACCCCTTTTACCTCTACCTCCGGGGCCATGTGGAGCAGGCCTGTCTGGACCAGCGCATCGCCTTCCAGACCCTGGCCCGGCGGGGGGAGGGCTTCGCCCCGCCGGAGGGGGCGGTGGACGGGGTGGTGGCCATCGGCCGCTTCTCCCTCCGGGAGGCGGAGTCCCTGGCGGCCATGAGTCCCAATGTGGTTTTCCTCAACGCCTCCCCGGACGAGTCCCGGTTCGACTCGGTGGTCCTCAACTACGATCTGGGCATCCGCCTGGCGGTGGACCACCTGCTGGGGCTGGGCCACCGGAAGGTGGGCTTCATTGGCCCCGCCCTGCGGCCCGACTACCGGGGAGAGCCCGCTCCGGAGGTCCGCCGGGAGCGGTTCATGGCCCACATGGCCGCCCACGGCCTGCTGGACCCGGCCTTCCTGGTGGAGGCGCCCATGGACGCCCACTCCACCGCCGCCGCCATGGCGGTCTATCTGGCCTCCGGCGCGCCCCGGCCCACCGCCTTCCTGGCCGCCAGCGAGGAGACCGCTCTGGGCGCCGTCCGGGCCATCACCGAGGCGGGGCTCTCCATCCCCGGGGACCTCTCCCTGGTCTCCTTCAACGACACCCCTCTCTCCGCCCTGGTCACCCCCGCCCTCACCTCGGTGTCCACCCACGCCCGGGAGATGGGCCAGGCCGCCGTCCGCCTCCTGGCGGAGCGGGCCGACCTCCCGAATCGGCCGCCGGTCCGCACCCTCCCGGTGAAGCTGGTGGTCCCGCCCTCCCTGGTGGTCCGGGAGAGCGCCGCCCCTCCGTCAGATTGCCCATAAGCGGCGGGCCCCAACTGTGCGCTCTGACAAAGTTGAATTTTTAGTAAAAATTCGTCTTGCTATTTTCTCCCTGGCCGGATATACTGGAAGCACCAGAGGAAACGTGGAAAGGAAGGCGCATCAGAATGGCAATTTTAGTGTTGGGCGGAGCCGGCTACATTGGCTCCCACACGGTGTACGAGCTCATCGACGCGGGCCGGGACGTGGTGGTGGCGGACAACCTCCTCACCGGCTTCAAGCAGGCGGTCCACCCCAAGGCCCGGTTCTATCAGCTGGACATCCGGGACAAGGGGGCGCTGGACACCCTGTTCCAGGCGGAGCAGATCGAGGGCGTGATCCACTTCGCCGCCTCCTCCCAGGTGGGGGAGAGCATGTCCGACCCCCTGAAGTACTATGACAACAACCTCTACGGCACCATGGTGCTCCTGAAGTCCATGGTGGAGCACGGGGTGGACAAGATCGTCTTCTCCTCCACCGCCGCCACCTACGGGGAGCCGGAGCGGGTGCCCATCCTGGAGAGCGACAAGACCGTGCCCACCAACTGCTACGGCAACACCAAGCTGTCCATGGAGCAGATGATGGGCTGGGTGTCCAAGGCCCACGGCCTCAAGTATGTGGCCCTGCGGTACTTCAACGCCGCCGGCGCCCATATCTCCGGCGCCATCGGTGAGGCCCACGCCCCCGAGACCCATCTCATCCCCATCATCCTCCAGGTGCCCAACGGCCAGCGGGACCATGTGGGCATCTACGGGGACGACTACCCCACCCCCGACGGCACCTGCATCCGGGACTACATCCATGTGAGCGACCTGGCCCAGGCCCACATCCTGGCCCTGGACTACCTCATCAAGGGCGGCGAGAACAACGTCTTCAATCTGGGCAACGGCGTGGGCTTCTCTGTGAAGGAGGTCATCGACGTGGCCCGGAGCGTCACCGGCCACCCCATCCCCGCGGAGGTCTCCCCCCGCCGGGCCGGCGACCCCGCCCAGCTCATCGCCTCCTCCGCCAAGGCCGTGGAGGTCCTGGGCTGGAAGCCCAAATACAACGACCTGAGCACCATCATCTCCACCGCCTGGAAGTGGCATCAGGCCCACCCCCACGGCTACGGGGAGGGCTGAGCACATGGTGGACAGAGAGATCCAGGCCCTGGTGGCCTATGCCCTGGACACCGGCCTCATCGAGCCCTGTGAGCGGGTGTGGGCGGTGAACGCCCTGCTGGAGGCCCTGGAGCTGGACAGCTATACCGAGCCGGAGACCCCGGCGGAGCGGCCCGTAGACCTGCCTGCCGTGCTCACTGCCCTCATGGACGATGCTCACGCCCGGGGCGTGCTCAAGGAGGACTCGGTGGTCTACCGGGACCTCTTCGACACCAAGCTGATGGGCGTGCTCACCCCCCGGCCCGCCCAGGTCATCGGCAAGTTCCGGGCCCTCTGCGCCGAGAGCCCGGAGCAGGCCACCGACTGGTACTATAAGTTCAGCCAGGACACCAACTACATCCGCCGGGACCGCATCGCCAAGGACGTGAAGTGGATCGCCCCCACGGAGTACGGCGACCTGGACATCACCATCAACCTCTCCAAGCCGGAGAAGGACCCCAAGGCCATCGCCGCCGCCCGGAACCTGCCCGCCTCCGCCTATCCCCGGTGCCAGCTGTGCGCCGAGAACGAGGGCTACGCCGGCCGGGTCAACCACCCGGCCCGGGAGAACCACCGCATCGTGCCCATCACCATCAACGGCTCCCCCTGGTTTTTGCAGTACTCCCCCTACGTCTACTACAATGAGCACTGCATCTGCCTCAACAGCGAGCACGTGCCCATGAAGATCGACCGGGCCTGCTTTGGAAAGCTCCTGGACTTCGTGGGCCAGTTCCCCCACTACTTTGTGGGCTCCAACGCCGACCTGCCCATCGTGGGCGGCTCCATCCTGGCCCACGACCACTTCCAGGGCGGCCACTACACCTTCGCCATGGAAAAAGCGCCGGTGGAGACCCCGGTCACCTTCCCCGGCTACGAGGACGTGAAGGCCGGCATCGTGAAGTGGCCCATGTCGGTGGTCCGCCTCACCGCCGCAGACCCGGAGCGGCTCATCGATCTGGCCGACAAGATCCTGCTGTCCTGGCGGGGCTATACCGATGCCGACGCCTTCCTCTTCGCCGAGACCGACGGGGAGCCCCACAACACCATCACCCCCATCGCCCGCCGTCGGGGGAGCGACTACGAGCTGGACCTGGTGCTCCGCAACAACATCACCACAGCCGAGCACCCCCTGGGCGTCTACCACCCCCACGCCGAGCTCCACCATATCAAGAAGGAGAACATCGGACTCATCGAGGTCATGGGCCTGGCCGTGCTGCCCGCCCGGCTGAAGGAGGAGCTCTCCGCCGTGGCCGACGCCCTGGCCGCCGGCGCCGACCTCCGGGCCGACGAGCGCACCGCTAAGCACGCCGACTGGGCCGAGGGCTTCAAGGGCAAGTACACCATCACGGCGGACAACGCCCTGGACATCGTGGAGAAGGAGACCGGCCTGGTCTTTGCCCAGGTGCTGGAGCACGCCGGTGTCTACAAGCGGACCGCCGAGGGCAAGGCCGCCTTCCTGCGGTTCCTGGAGCAGATCTGAGCCATACCATATTTTTGCGCCGTCCCGGAATCTCTTCCGGGACGGCGCTTTACTATTGTAAAGAGCCTCCGCCGCCTGTACGGGGGACGGGGGCCATGGTAGAATGGAGCAAAGGGGGAGGGATGGCCATGAAGGGGAGAGAGACGGACCTGCGCATCCTGCAGCGGCACCTGTCCGGCCGGGGCCGGAAGGTCTTTCCCAACCAGGTGGTGTTTTATAACGGGGTGCTGGGTCTCACCGACCCGGCCCTGCTGCCCGGCCCCATGGTGGAGGCGCTGGGCCGGCTGGGCAGCGGTCAGCGGCCCGACGAGCCCCTGTGCCGGCAGATGGACTACCTCCTCCACCACTGCCTGGACAGCAACTCGGCCAACATCGGCAAGCATATCAATGACCTGCCCGACAATCCGGTGCCCAAGGCCCACCGGGCCCACTACCTCAACGACCGGAACCGGGGGGAGATCCTGCGGCGGCTGCGGGTGGTGATCCAGTACTGCCTGGTGCGCCGTTCCTCCCGGGACGCCATGGAGGAGGGGGACTTCGCCGCCCTCCTGGGGCAGCTGAAGGGGGAGCTGGGCGGGGTGTCGGACACCCTGCGCCAGACCGACCTCCTTACTCCCGGCATTCTGGCCAATGTGATCTACGAGGTCCTCTGCTCTTTCTTCACCCGGGTACGCACCGACCTGGCCCGGGTCCGGGGTGCGGAGCGCCGGGTGGAGCAGCAGAACGCCGAGTACTTTGCACAGGTGGACCGCTTCGGCAATCGGAACATCGACCGCTTTTTTGCCCTCCAGCGCCTGGCCGGTACCAACGCCGTGGCCGCCAACGAGCTGGCCTGCGTCTACTACTATGGGGCGGAGTACCTGTGCGTGGACGAGGGCGAGGGCAACGACGGCTGGTTCCGGGTGGAGCGGGACTACGAGCTGGCGGCGAAGTACTTCAAGCTGGCCGCCGCCTGGGACCCGCCGGTGACCAGCGCCTGCTGGTCCCTGGGTCACATGGCCCTCAACCGGAAGATCACCGGCCTGGACGGCGAGGAGGCCGACCAGCTGGCCGAGACCTATTTTCAGTACGCTGCCGACCAGGAGTTCACGGCGGCCCACAACAGCCTGGGCCTCCTGGAACAAAAGCGGGGGGACCGGCTGCTGGAGCGGCTGCCCCGGCTGACGGGGGAGGAGAGGACGGCCATGCTCTCCCACTACCGCCGGGCCCTGGAGCTCTGGGACAGGGCGGGGCAGGACGGCTGGCCCTACGGCCACATCAACGTGGCGGAGTTCCTGGCCCGGGCCGACTACCGGCGGCATGTGCTCCCCCTGCTGGGGCCGGAGCTCAGGCTGGAGGGTCCCATGGACCCTGCCGGACGGTGGCAGCTGGCCGCCGACCAGGGCAATCTGTGGGCCATGAACTGCCTGGCCCTGCTCAAGTGCGACGGAGGAGACCTGGAGGGGGCCAGGGCCCTGTGGGAGCGGGCCGCCGCCTGGAATTACCCCACCGCCCGGCTCAACCTGGCCCTGCGGCTCTACGCCCCCGACGGCCTGACCCCCGATCCGGAGGCCTACCGGGCCAATCTGGAGACGGCCTCCGCCCAGGGCAGCGCCCAGGCCAGCTACCGGCTGGCCCTCCTGGCCCTGGACCGCAGCCTGCTGGACGCCTCGGCCTGGCTGGCCCGGGCGGAGGAGCAGAACTATGAAAAATTCAGCATCGAGCTCTATCACAGAATCTGTGACCTGCGCCGTCGCATCGAGGGCTGACGCCCTCTGCGGATAGAAGAGGAGGAATGAACATGAAAAAACGTATCCCAATTCTGGTCCTGACAACCGTTTTGTGCCTGTCCCTGTGCACGGGTCCGGCCCTGGCGGCCAACGCCGTGGGCTCCTACGGGACCGCGAGCGACTTCGAGTCGAGCTGGCAGCTGGAGGAGCTGCACGAGGTCGGCCACTGGGCGGGCGCCACGGAGCTCTTTGCCCCGTATCTGGAAGGCACCATGGAGCTGCCCGTCTATTTCGTCGGCGAGGATTCGCTGATGACCGCCGTTCAGGACAACTACTATGATCTCCGCGTGGCGGACAAGGCCCTCTGGACCACGTTCGGGATTGACTATGACGCCGGGACGGAGGTGGACATGTCCCAGGCGCAGTTCTACGACGTGGAAGAATACGGCCCCTCCGCCCATATGCAGGGCTCCGTCTACGTCCTCCATAAAGGGGTGTATACCTGCTACCGCGATGTGGCCTATGCCACCCCCGACTGCATCGTCGTAGCGGGGGCCGACACGGCGTCCGGAGCCACCGACGTGCCAGAGACCACTGAGGACGCCTATACCGTCACCGACGACGCCGGCAATGTCTTTACTCTGGACAAGCCCTATGCGGCGGTTTCCGCAGACGAGCTCAGCGGCACCCCCGAGTATGAGCTCCAGCCCGGCACCACCGTCACCGCCCCGGAGGGGATCGACTTCTACATGGTCCTCTCCTACTCCATCCTGACCGGAAACGGCGGCGGTGGCGAGGTGAGTGAGGACGACCGCCGCAGCGTCACCGTGGAGGAGGACAAGATCTACGAGTTCAGAACCGACGCCGACACCTGCATCAACTTCCGGGTCCCGCCGGTGAATCCCTTCACCGATGTGGCCGAGGACGCCTACTACTACGCCCCCGCCCTCTGGGCGGCCAAGAACGGCGTCACCACCGGCACCAGCGCCACCACCTTCTCCCCGGAGCAGACCTGCACCCGGGGGGAGATCATCACCCTCCTGTGGCGGTTTTACGGCGCTCCTGAGCCAGAGTCCGCCGACTCCGCCTTTGCCGACGTCACCGATCCCGACAGCTACTACTACAAGGCCTGCCAGTGGGCCGCGGAGCAGGGCATGACGGACGGCGATGCCTTTGCCCCCGGTGACCCCTGTACCCGGGCCATGGCGGTGGAGTTCCTGTGGCACGCCAACCAGTGTCCCCAGGTGGAAGCGGATACCGGCTTTGCCGACGTGCCCGCCGGGGCCTCCTACGCCGACGCGGTGACCTGGGCCGTGGACCGGGGTGTCACCCAGGGCACCGGCGAGGGGAACTTCTCCCCCGACCTCACCTGCACCCGGGGCCAGATCGTCACCTTTATCTTCCGCAGCATCTGGTAAAATCAGTTGGAAACAAAATACGGCCCGGCTCTTCCATAGAGCCGGGCCGTATCTTGTTTATGCCCCGCCGATGTCGCCCCGGCGGACCTGGGCGATCTCAGAGAGAAGGGCCTGCTGGGTGTCGTTGAAGAGGAGGGACTTGTTGTGGCGGAAGTAGGCCTCGCAGCCGAAGTGCTGGATGAACCAGGAGGTGTGGGTGCCGGCGGTGAGCTCAGTGGCGAAGATGACCAGCTCCTGGCCCTCCCCCAGGGCAGCCTCCAGGAAGGCGAAGGCCTGCTCCAGGTGGCCCCCTACCTGAGCGGCGGCATTGGCCCGGAGGGCCACGTCGGACTGGAAGTCGGCCTTCAGAAGGTCAAAGGCGGCGGCACTGCCGGCGGGAGCGGCTTCCTTCAGGTGGCGGAGCAGCTCCTCCAGCCGTGCCAGATGGGCCAGGACCAGCCGTTCCCCCTGGCGATCGCCGGAGCCGGCGGTCCGGCGGCGGGACAGGTCCTGCCGGAGGGCGTCGGCCTTCTCATCCAGGAAAGCGTCTGGCTGGACGGCGGAGAGCTGCCCCTTCAGGGCGGCCAGGTCGGCGTGGAGAACGTCTGCCAGGGCGTCCAGCTCCCACACCTTCCGGCACTCCTCCCGGAGCCGGGCGAGGAGCAGCCCCAGAATGCTCAGCCGCTGGTCGAAGGGGGCGGCGGAGAGCTCACGGACCATCAGGGGGGACCACTGCCCGGCGAGGATCTCGTCCACGTGGTAGACCTTCCGGTACTGGTCGTAGAGGGTCAGGTACTCGGCAAAGTCCCGGGCGATGCGGGGGAGCTGGAGGTATTCCCCCACCACCTCCCGGTCGGCGGGGATGCCCAGGACCTCGTAGGAGAGGAGCAGCTCGGAGAGGTCCTCCCAGCCCCGGGCGGTGACGAACTGGAGGCCGTCGGCGGTGCGCTCCACGGCGTAGAAGTTCTCTTTCCGCAGGTCCAGGTAGGAGAGGATGGCCCCGTGGATGCCCCGGGCCTGGGCGTACTCCTTCCACACGCCGTAGTCGGCGGTGATGTCCATGCGCTTGACCCGGTCCAGGGTGACCACGTCGAACTCCCGCACCGACTTGTTGTACTCCGGCGGGTTGCCGGCGGCGGCGATGATCCAGCCCTCGGGGAGGCGCTGGTTGCCGAAGGTCTTGCACTGGAGGAACTGGAGCATCATGGGGGCCAGGGTCTCCGAGATGCAGTTGATCTCATCCAGGAAGAGGATGCCCTCCCGGACGCCGGTCTCCTCCATGGTCCGGTAGACAGAGGCCAAAATCTCGCTCATGGTGTACTCGGTGACCGAGTGGACCCGGCCGCCGAAGGTCTCCTCACGAATGAAGGGGAGGCCCAGGGCGGACTGGCGGGTGTGGTGAGTGATGGTGTAGCTCACCAGGCCGATGCCCAACTCGCCGGCGATCTGCTCCATGATCTGGGTCTTGCCGATGCCCGGCGGGCCCATGAGGAGGAGGGGCCGCTGCCGCACCGGCGGGATGCGCCAGGCCCCCAGCTCGTCCTTGGACAGGTAGGCCCGGACGGTGTTTTGGATCTCCTCTTTGGCGCGTTTGATGTTCATGAATCTTCCTCCTCGGAAAGGGTGTCAGGGCAGGCGTCGGCCTGGATGAGCTCGTCCTCGTCCAGCAGCACCCGGATGCCCCAGGGGGGCACCCGCTCGGGGAAGCCCTGCTGGGCGAGCATGACGAAGGCGGCGTCGTAGGCTGGGCGCCGGGCGGGGTAGATCCCCAGGCCGTCGGTGAAGTAGAGGAGCCCCCGCAGGTCCCGGAGCTCGCCCTTCCGGATCAGGCTATCCACGTGGGCAAAAACGGGACGGAAGTCGGTGGCGCTCTGGCCGGTGAGCTGGAAGTGCTCCATGGCGGCCTTCAATTCCTCTTCATTGGTGATGAGCTGGTCGGCGCGGAGACAGTCGTCACACTGGAGGAGCCGCAGGCGGAAGGTGCGGAAAAAGCTCTCCGACTCCTTGAGAATGGTGTAAGTGTAGGAGAGAAATTCCCGCACCAGCGCCCCGGAGGTGGACATGGAGGTGTCGATGGCGATGACCAGGTCCCGGACCCGGCGCTTCTCCCGGGTCTCCAGAGGCTCGATGAGGGGCATGTTGCCGTAGCGGCGCAGGCCGTAGGCGTAGTAGCCGTAGTCAAAGGCGTCGGCGTCCACCCCCAGCTCCTCCCCCAGCACGGCGAAGCGCTGGAGGAAGGCCCGGTAGTTGTGCGTTTCCCGGGCCTCCACCTTCAGCTGCTCCAGCACCGCCTCACCGCCGGAGGCGTTCTGGCTGAACACCGTCTCCATGCCGGTCTGCACCCGCTGGGCGGCGCGCTGCCACTGTTCCTCGTTCTCTTGGGTCCCCTTCTGGTCCCAGAGACTGTGGTCGTCCTGAAGGAATTCCCGGGCCAGGGTGGCCCGCTCATAGGGGGAAGGGCGCTCCCGGCGGAAGGCGCGGTAGACGGCCTCGGCGGTGAGGGCCTTGTCCCCGCCCCCCAGCCGGGCGTAGAGGGCCTGCCGCCGGCTCAACGCCACCGGCGCGGTAAGGCAGGGGTAGTCCAGGCCGTCCAGGACGGACTCCACCGCGATGTCGCAGCTCAGGTCCCACAGTTCCCCGTCCCGCCCCTTCCGCTTGGGAAGGTGGCGGAGGAGACAGTGGAGGACGGTGTGGAGGTAGGCCCGGCACACCAGGGCCCGGCTGCGCTCATACCGGGCGGAGAGCCAGGTGCCGCAGTAGTAGAGAGCCTGTCCATCGGTGGCCAGGGTGGGGGTGTCGAAGCCGGTCTCCGGCCGGAGGGCGCCCAGGGCGGCATCCAGAAAGGGCAGGTTGAGGTAGAGCTCGTTCCGGGCGGCAAAGAGGATCTTTTGGCCCAAAACCTGCCATTCACTGCGTTCTGCCATGGTCCACCTCACAGATCGAAGGACTTGTCCAGGCCCTGCCCCGGAGCGGGGCGCAGGTCCTCCAGCAGGAGGGCCAGTGCCTCGGTGTTTCCACGCTGCCGGGCGGCGTCGCAGGCGGCGGCGCGCTGGGCGGGGGAGAGGAGCCTTTGGGACAGGAGGAAGGAGAGCCCCTCCGTGTCCCGGTGGTCCAGCAGGAGGGCGACGGCCTCGGCTCCGTGGTCGGAGAGGACCGCCCGGTAGGCCGACGCCGCCCCGGCGGAGAGCCGGAGGGGCCAGCGGAGCCGGTCCAGGGCCATCCGGCAGGCAGAGGGAAAGTCGTGCTCGGCCAGGAGCCGGTCCAGACAGCCGTCGTAAGCGCCGAAGTCCACCACACCATTTTGGACACACTGGCGGCAGGCGTAGCCGCCCCCCTGGATGCGGGTCTGGAAGATGTGGGGGGCGGCCAGTAGCTCCAGCTCCTCGTGCCAGGCGGGAAAGAAAAGCCGGGCCTCCTCTCCGGAGGGAAAGCGGAGGACCACCTCCAGGTCGGCCACGCAGTCGGCCAGCAGGGGGCGCAGGCAGCTCCTGCCGTCCTCCCCCAGGGTCAGGGTGATCTTCCGGAGAGGACAGTTCATGAAGGAGTCGCTGCCCAGCCGCTCCACAGACCCGGTGAGGGTGAGGTGGGCCAGGTTCCGGCAGTTGTAGAAGGCATAATCCCCCACGGTTTTGAGCCCGGCGGGGAGGACCAGGTTGCGGATGGCGGAGGCATCATGTTGGGGGGACATACCGCCGCAGGTGACGTGGACCTGAAAGGCGTCGGTGCAGGCGGAGAGGTCGGGCTCCCGCTGGGAGAGGGCATAGGGCCCCAGGGCGGTCACCGGCTGGCCCAGCACCCGGTCGGGCAGGACCACATGGGGGGTGTCGGCGGCGCAGCGCAGGATGGCGATGCCATCTTCCGCTCTGCGGCAGGTGAGGAACAGCTCGTTCTCGTCGGCCTGTCGTTCCATATTGGTTCCCTCCCTTCGTTTCAGCAGGCAACATGATACCACCTCCGCTCCGGGGAGGCAAGAGGGGAGAAAAAGGCTCCGCCGTGGCCGGCGGAGCCTTTTGGGGATTCAGGACGGGTCTTCCATCTCGGAGAAAGTGGCCTCCAGGCCGGCGAACACCGCGTCGTCCGCCTGGGTGGAGAACATCATGAGGTAGATGAGGTAGTCCTCACTTTTCCGCAGGTACTGCCGCTGGTAGGGGGCGTCCTGCCCCTCCATGGTCAGGGGGACCATCAGGTAGGGATGGCCGGCCAGCTGCACGGTGGCGGTGGAGCCCACGGAGTAGGTGGCTCCCTCCAGCTCGGCCCCCGCCTTCAGACCGTCGATGTAGTCGGTGGCGGTGCCGCTGTAGCTCTGGACCAGGATGAGCACGCCGTTGCCCGTCTCCGGGTCCTTGGCGGAGAGCTCGTAGTGGTAGACCGAGGCGGGGGAGGAGCCGTCGCCGCCCCGCTGCTGGTCCAGCAGCTGGTCGGCCTCGGCGCTCATGGCGTCCAGATCCTCCTGGCTGGTGGCCTCCCAGCCCTCGGGCAGGGTGAAGCGCAGGTCCACGAAGGCGCTGTAGAAGGTGGTGTCCCGCCAGTAGCCGGGGGAGTAGAAGGCTTTCTCTTTTTCGCTGCAGCCCGTCAGCACGCCGCCCAGCAGGGCGGAGAGCAGCAGCGACGCGATGATACGCTTTTTCATTGCAGTCCTCCAGTGCCGATACCCCGCGGCCGGAAGGAACCGCCGGGGTAGAATTCTTCCCGTATCATACCACAAAAATGAGGTGTTGGAAACATAAATTATGGCATTCGGG
>CALWYC010000039.1 GCA_944385655.1 uncultured Intestinimonas sp.
ACAAAATGAGATTAGGAGATTGTCAGCATGAGTTTCAAAGTCATTGTCGACAGCTGCTGTGACCTGACCCCCTCCCTGCTGCGGGAGGACGCCTTCCTCAGTGTGCCGCTCTCCATCCGCGTGGGCAGCAAGCTCTTCGTGGACGACGCCGGCCTGGACCGGGCGGAGCTGCTGTGGCGGATGAAGGAGTGCGAGAGCGCCCCCCAGACCGCCTGCCCCTCCCCCGCCCAGTACCTGGACGCCTTCGGCTGCGGCGCTGACGATCTCTACGTGATCACCCTCTCGGCCCTCCTCTCCGGCTCCCACAACAGCGCCCAGCAGGCCCGGCAGATCTGGCTGGAGGAGCACCCCGACGCCCACGTCCACATCTTCAACTCCTGCTCCGCCTCCGCCGGCGAGGTGCTGCTGGCCCTGAAGGTGCGGGAGCTGGCCGCCGCCGGCCTCCCCTTCCATGAGGTGGTCAGCCAGGCCGCCGCCTTCTGCGGCGGCATGCACACCCTCTTCGTGCTGGAGTCCCTGGAGAACCTGCGGAAGAACGGCCGGCTCACCGGCCTTCAGTCGGTGGTCACCGCCGCCCTGCGGATCAAGCTCCTCATGGGCTCCACCCCCCAGGGCGAGATCTGCAAAAAGGGACAGGCCATGAGCATGAAACAGGCCCTGGGCAAGATGGTGGAGCTCATGGCCAAGGACCCCGACCACGTGGGCAAGCTGCTGGTCCTCTCCCACTGCAACTGCCTGGAGCGGGCCTTTCAGCTCCGGGAGATGGTGCAGAAGAGCTGCCGCTTCTCCGAGGTCTTCATCTGCGAGACCGGCGGCATCAGCACCGTCTACGCCAACGACGGCGGTATCGTGGCCGCCTACTGAAGCCAATATCATGCCCTGCATGCAGGGGCGCTCCACCGGAGCGCCCCTGCTTTTTTTGCCGCTGTTGCCGGAATGGGCCGTCTATGCTAGAATGGCATCAGATATCACCTGTTTTCTTCCTTTTTCAGGATTTGGACAGAGAAATGGAGGGCAGCTCCCGTGGTCTTCAGCAGTATGACCTTCCTCTTCGTCTTTCTGCCGCTGTTGCTGGCGGCCTACTATCTTCTCCCCGCCCGGGCAAGGGCCTGGCGGAACGGGGTGCTCCTGGCCTTCAGCCTCTTCTTCTACGCCTACGGCGGTCCCCCCTTCCTGCTGCTCATGCTCCTCTCCATCGCCGTCAACTACACGGGCGCCCTGTGGGCCGCCCCCGGGCGGCGGCACCCCAGGGCCGCTATGGCGCTGACCACAGCGGCGGATCTGGCCCTGCTGGGCTGGTTCAAGTACGCCGGCTTTTTCTTCTCCAACCTGGCCAGGGTATGGACCGGCCTGCCGGTGCCGGAGGTCACCCTCCCCATCGGCATCTCCTTCTTCACCTTCCAGGGCCTCTCCTACGTGCTGGACGTGTACCGGGGCCAGGCCCGGGCCCAGCGCAACCCCCTCCATGTGGCCCTCTACATCTCCCTCTTCCCCCAGCTGGTGGCCGGCCCCATCGTCCGCTACACCACCGTGGCCGAGGAGATCCTCACCCGGCGGGAGACGGTCTCCGACTTCTCTGCCGGGGCGGTCCGGTTCCTCTTCGGCCTGGCCAAGAAGATGCTGCTGGCCAACCAGCTGGGCCTCATGGCCGACGAGATCTTCGCCGTCCGCCCGGAATTTTTCACCGTCTCCCTCACCTGGCTGGGCGCTATCGCCTACACCGGCCAGATCTACTTTGATTTCTCCGGCTACTCCGACATGGCCATCGGCCTGGGGCATATGTTTGGATTTCACTTCCTCGAAAACTTCAATTACCCCTATATCTCCCGCTCGGTCACCGAGTTCTGGCGGCGGTGGCACATCTCCCTGTCCACCTGGTTCCGGGACTACGTCTACATCCCCTTGGGCGGCAACCGCTGCTCCGCCGCCCGGCACATCCGGAACATCCTGGTGGTGTGGGCCCTCACCGGCTTCTGGCATGGGGCGGCGTGGACCTTTCTGGCCTGGGGTCTCTACTACGCGCTGCTGCTCCTGGGGGAAAAGTACCTCTGGGGCCGGGCCTTGGAGCGGCTCCCCGCCCTTCTGCGCCATCTCTACGCCCTGGTGCTCATCCTGCTGGGCTGGGTGCTCTTCCGGTCGGAGAGCCTCACCTACGCCGGTCGGTTCATCTCCGCCATGTTCGGCGCCGCCGCCGGCGGCTGGACCGACGGGCGCAGCCTCTACTACCTGCTCCAGTTCCGCTGGGAGCTGCTGCTGGCCATCCCCGCCTCCCTGCCCCTGCGGGACTGGGCCCTCCGGCGGCTGGAGGCCAGGGACACCGCCCTCAGTGGGCTGGTCCTCACCTGGGGGCCAAAGGCGGCGGCTCTGGGGCTCTTCGCCCTCTCCTTCCTGCGGCTGGTGAGCTCCAGCTACAATCCCTTCATCTATTTCCGGTTCTGAGAGGAGGTACGGCTGTTGAAACGCTTTTCCGAGGTCTGCTTCATCCTCCTGTTCGTGGGCTTTTTGTGCGCCGTGCCCCTGCTCATCCTCCTCCACGGCTCCAAGCTCCAGGCCCTCTACTATGAGAACCGGGCCCTCTCCGCGCCGCCGGAGCTGAATACGCAGGCTCTGCTCAGCGGGGACTACTTCAGCCGGTGGGACGGCTGGCTCACCGACCACGTGGCCGGCCGGGAGCGGCTGCTGAAGCTCAACACCTGGCTGGACTACCGCCTTCTGGACCGGCCGGCGGTCAACGGCATCGTGGAGGGAGCGGGGGGCGTCCTCTTCCCCTTCCAGGCCTACGGCACCTGGGACCTGGACTACCTGGCCGGGGACGCCGCCGCCATCTGCGACGACCTGGCGGCGCTGGACGAGCTGGTGACCTCCTATGGCGGCCGCTTCTACTACGTGGGTCTCCCCCTCCAGAACGCCTTCTACTACGACCGCTACCCCGACTACCTGGAAAACCGGTACTGGCATATCTCCGCCATGACGGAGGCCTTCGCCGGGGCCATGGCCGACCGGGGACTGGCCTTTCTGGACCTGGAGCCCGTCCTCCGGGCCGCTCAGACCGAGGAGCGCCCCCTCTACGCCGCCTCCGACCACCACTTCAACTACTACGGTGCCTACCTCGCCTACCGCACGGTCATGGAGCGCATCACCGCCGACCTGGGCCGGGATCTCCCGGTCCTCACCGCCGACGACCTGGCTTCTGAGGACCTGCCCAACCCCTTCCTGGGCTCCCGGGACCGGAAGCTCTACGGCCTGTGGCCGGGCTCCGAGGCCCTGACCATCGGCGTCCAGCGGGACCCAGTGGCCTTTGACCGGACGGACAACGGGACGCCCGTCCCCGCCCAGGTCTTCCGCCTCCCCGCCACCGAGGCGGAGACTGTGGACTACAACGTCTACATGGGGGGCGACGTGGCCGAGACCGTGCTCTCCACCCACCGGCCGGAGCTCCCCGACCTCCTCATCTTCGGCGACTCCTTCACCAACCCCCTGGAGACCCTCTTCTACACCGTCTTCGACGAGACCCGGTCCCTGGACCTGCGGTACAACGACGTGAGCCTCCTGGACTATGTGGCGGAGCACCGGCCCGACGTGGTCCTCTGCGTCCGGGACGATACCTCCTACCTCTCCGCCGAGGGCAACGGCCGCATCCGCTGAACCCCCACACACAGCAAAAGCCCCCGGCAGTGGCCGGGGGCTTTTGCTGTGTGTGGGGCCCGGGGCGTCAGCCCTGGGCGAAGGCGGTGCGGACGAAGTCCCTGACCTCCTCCTCGGTGTCGAAGCAGGCGATGGCCACCTGGTTGCCCATGGCCCCGGAGAGGGCGTCGGGCATGCGGGTGTAGAGGCGCACCTGCTCCCGGTAGCGCACCAGCAGCTCGTCGGTGGAGATGGCGTAGTGCACCCCGTCCCGACGGCCGGTGTAGACGCAGTAGCTCCGCTCCCCCTCGTAGGTATGCCGGCACTCATCAAAGGCCACCATATCGGCCCAGATCTGGTAGACGTCCACGCTCTGGGAATAGTTGAGCATGTCGGGGGTGAAACCGCCGGCAGGCCGCATGTTCACCTCCAGGGCCACGATGTCCCCCGCCCTGCCCAGCCCCGCCTTGTCGGCCGTGAGACGGAAGAACTCCAGGTGGAAGAACCGGCGTTTGGCGTCGAAGGCCTTGAGCACCGCCCGGCCGGCCTTCTCCACCTCCGGGGGGATCTGCCTGTCCACATAGTAGCAGCAGGGCACTCCCTCGTTGACCATGTCCATGATGGAGTCGGGAGAGATGTGGCTGGCGGCGAAGAGGACCTCCCCCCTGGAGTTGCACACCCCGTCGTAGGTGGTCACCACCCCGGGGACGAACTCCTCCATCAGATAGGGCTCCGCCGGCAGCGTCCGGAAGAAATCCCGGACCTCGTCGTCGCTGGAGAGCTTGTAGGTGGCGGTGGCCCCCACGCCGCTGTCCGGCTTCACCACCACCGGGTAGCCCGTCTCGGCGGTGAAGGCCAGGGCGGCCTCCAGGGTGGTGAGCTTCAGGAACCGGGCGGCAGGCACCCCCGCCGCCTTAAAATACTCCTTCATGAGGCTCTTGCTCTTGTACTTGACGATCTCGTCGGACTTCAGGCCGGTGGTGATGTTGAAGTCGGTGCGCAGGGCGGCGTCCAGCTCCAGCCAGAACTCGTTGTTGCTCTCCACCCAGTCCAGCTTGCCGTACTCTCCGGTGAAGTGGCCCAGGGCCCGGACCATCTGGTCATAGTCGGCCAGGCTGTCCACCTTATAATACTCCGTCAGGGCCGCCCGCAGGTCTGGGTGGAGCTCCTCATACCGGGCGTCCCCCACCCCCAGCACGTTGACCCCGTTCTCCCGGAGCCGGATGCAGAACCACCGGTAGGACTCGGGAAAGTTGGGGGAAATAAAGACAAAGTTCATACGCGCTCATCCTTTCTCTCTTCTCTCTCACGCGGTCGGATTGTTTAGCGCTTTATTTCATTAAATCGTTATGGTCTATTATAGTCAAAGTCGGCCCGGTCTGCAAGAGGCAATTTTCCGGGATCTCCCACGGGCGCACTTGATACGGGTCACAAATTATGGTAGGATAGCGGGGTAGCCCCAGCGGGGCATTCTCCCGAAGGAGGACAGGTATGCACATCGAATATCACAAGGAATACAGCAGCCGCCTGGGCCGGGACATGGAGTTCAAGGTCTACGGCCACGGGGGCAAGCCCGCCCTGGCGGTCCCCTGCCAGAACGGGCGTTTTTATGACTGGGAGAACTTCGGCATGCTGGAGACCCTGGGGGATTACCTGGAAAACGGCGTCCTCCAGCTCTTCACCGTGGACACCATCGACGCCGGGACCGTCTCCGACCAGGCCGGCGACCCCTACCGCCGGGTCCGCCGCCACGAGGCCTGGTACGACTACGTCATCGAGGAGCTCCTCCCCCGGGTGCGGCAGATCAACGGCACCGGCCGGAGCCTCCTCTCCACCGGCTTCTCCATGGGGGCCTATCACGCCGGCAACTTCTTCTTCCGCCGGCCCGACCTCTTCGACAGCCTCATCGCCCTGTCCGGCGTCTACGACACCGGGGACATGTACGGCGGGTACATGGACGAAGTGGTCTACCGCAACGACCCCTGCGCCAGCCTCTCCGGCATGCCCCAGGACCACCCCTACATCGGCCTGTTCAACCAGCGGACCATCATCGTCTGCGTGGGCCAGGGCGCCTGGGAGGACCAGCTCCTGGAGGGCACCCGCCGGCTGGACGGGGTGCTGCGCGCCAAGGGCATCCACGCCTGGGTGGACTACTGGGGCACCGACTGCGACCACGACTGGCCCTGGTGGAAAAAGCAGATGCGCTACTTCCTGCCCCATGTGGTGGGCAGGCCCTGACGGGACCGCAGTTTTCCGCCCCCGCGACACACTGCTGCCCGCGGCATCCGCCGCGGGCACTTTTTTGCCCTTTTTACCCATATATATCCATTATTTCCTCCTTTTCCTCTACATTTCGTCCCTGAGCCGCTCCTCTCCCCCGCTTCCGTCCCGACCGGCGGTCACAGCCAAGGCTGCATTTCGCCCCCATAAACGGGCATTCGTGCCAGAATCGTTGAAGGGAGCGGGTCCTTTCCGGTACAATGTCACCAAGCTGGAATGGGAGGTGGGGATGGCAGGTGAACATCGCCGTTTGTGAGAACAGCGCGGCGGCCGCGGAGCAGCTGCGGGGCTGGATCGAGCAGTACTGCCGCCTCTACCATGTGCCCGCCATCCTGCGGTGCTTCTCCTCCTCCGCCGCCTTCTCCGCCTGGAGGGAGCGCCTCCACATCGCCTATCTCTGTTTCGGCGGGAGCGCCGGGTTCTACCAGGCCCGGCAGCTGCGGGAGCGGGACCCGGAGTGCAAGATCATCCTGGTGGACGACACCCAGGCCTACGCCGTCCAGGGGATGCGCCTCCACTGCACCGACTTCATCCTCCGCCCGGTGGAGTTCCGGCATGTGGTCCGGAGCATGGACCTGGCCCTGCGGGGGTGGCAGTGATGGACCGCATCCGCGTCCGGCGGCCCGAGGCCGCGCAGCCCAAGCCCGCCAGCCTGGAGCAGGGCCTCCGCCGCCAGATGGCCTGGGCGGCCGGCACCGAGCAGTTCCAGCACAGAGACCCCCTCTACCACGTCACGGAGAATTTCCAGCAGACCTTCGACGCCATGGGGCGGCGACACGCCGCCCAGATGGGCCAGGAACAGGAGCAGAGCACAGGGCCCGGCCAGGCCCCCCAGACCGGGGACATGCCGGACGAGACCTCCGCCCGCTCCTTCTACGAGCGCTCCCAGCCCGACGATCAGGATATGATCCGCCGGTTCTCCGAGACCGCCTTCCAGCGCGGCACCCTCTCCGGCGCGGTGCTCCGGGGCACGGGACAGATGATGCTCTTCTCCTGTCTCAAAAAGACCATCGGCCAGTCCCAGCCCACCCGCTGGCAGCAGCAAAAGCTCTTCGAGAAGGCCTCCCCCATGCGCAACGTGCCCGGTCACAACCCGGACCGGGTGGTCTTCAACCGCGGCTTCACCGACAGCGCCGTGGGCCTGGTGGTGGACACCCTCCGGGACGCCCGGCGCACGGTGGAGGACATGCAGGGCCTGGCCCAGGGAAAGATGGACCGGACCGAGGCCGGCTTCCGCGGCGGCGAGACCCTGCGCACCATGTACCCCTTCCTGGACGACAGCCGGGAGCGGGAGCTGCTGGAGCAGTACCGGTCCCGGCTGGAGGAGACGGCCGACCCCAAGGAGAAGGCCGCCCTCCAGAACGCCGCCGCCCGGATGGAGGCCCTGGTGGGGAAAAAGGCCCAGATGAAGCTGGAGTTCATCAACAAGCTCCGCTTCCTCTCCGACCGTGCCACCGAGGCCCTGGAGGTCTTTTCCCAGCCCGGCTTCTCCGCCGCCCTGGACCAGGCGCTGCGGAAGGCCACCGGGGCCGAGGAGCCGCCTCCCGACGACGAGAAAGGAGGGGGAGATGGAGCAGAAGAGCCAGGAGCGGGTCCGACCGGCGGAGGAGACCCGGAAGCCGGAGGAACAGGCCCGACGGACGCCGGAACGTGAACGGCTCCTCAGCGACGCCGGCCGCATCCTGCGGGCGGCATCGGAGGGGGCCTCCCTCCTGGAGATGCCCCCCGTCCGGCTGGAGGAGCTGGCCGCCCTGGTGGGCAACCAGGGGATGGCCGCCCTGCTGGAGGGACAGTCCCTCCCCGCGGAGGAGCTTCCCTTCTCCCTGCCGCCTCCGCTGGAGACGGCCCCCTTCCCCGTGCCGGACACCGGCCCGGTCCCCACTGCGGAGCCCCCCGCCCTGACGGGCGGCGCGCCCGCCGGCAGGGCCTTCGATCCGGCCGGACTCTCCTACTGAGGAGGCGGAGCCCATGGAACTCACCTTCGACCTTCCGCCCGACGGCGGTACGGAGCTCTCCGCCCTCTTGGAGCGCAGCGGCGTGGACTTTGTCCGGGAGGAGGACCGGTTCCGGTTCCGGTTCTCCAGCGGCGGCTGCACCTGGCAGACGGTCTGCCGCTGTCAGGGCGAGCTGGTGCTGGTCTACGGCGTCCACCCCGCCCCGGTGACCGACCCCGCCCGTGCCCTGGCCCTGTGCGGCCGGCTCAACGCCCGGCTCGCCGAGGGCAGCCTCTTCCTCCAGGAGGAGCGCTTCGTGTTCCGCACCAGCGCGCATCTCACTGAGGCCTTCGAGGCCCAGGCCCGCATCGCCCACGCGCTGGAATACAACGCCGCCGTCCTCTCCCGCTGGTGGGAGCGCATGGCGGCCGAGGCCCAGGGCCTCACCCTTGATCCCTGAATCCAGATCCCGGCTGGCTGGGGTTTT
Organism: uncultured Intestinimonas sp.; assembly: GCA_944385655.1. GTDB lineage: Bacteria > Bacillota > Clostridia > Oscillospirales > Oscillospiraceae > Intestinimonas. Next base: position 8,326 of record CALWYC010000039.1, read on the forward strand.
GGAGATATCATCAGCAGGCGCGATATTTTGATCATAGAAAGGAGGGGCGCTCCACGTCCGGTCCCCAGCCATGAAGTGGCGTGGAGCAAAGACATGGCAGAGTATTTATCCCCGGGTGTGTACGTGGAGGAGTATGATTCCGGCGCAACACCCATGCAGGGCGTGAGCACCAGCACGGCCGGCTTCGTCGGCCTGGCGGAGCGTGGTCCCGTGGCGGGCCAGCCCCAGTTGGTCACCAGCTTTGCCGACTACAAGCGCATGTACGGCGGCTACCTCAGCGAGGCCTCCTACGGCGGCAACCGCTTCCTGCCCTACGCGGTGGAGCAGTTCTTCACCAACGGCGGCTCCCGGGCCTACATCATGCGGGCGGTCCCCGCCGACGCCAAGGCCGGCACCGTCACCGCCGGCGTCCTGAAGATCACCGCCGCCAACCCCGGCGCCTGGGCGGAGGACATGCGGGTCACCGTCTCCCCCGCCTCCAAGGCCAAGACCCAGGTCCTGGCCGTCAGCGGCGCCGACCTCACCCTGAAGAACGCCGACGGCTTCAACCCCGGCGACGTGGTGGAGCTCTTTGACGGCAAGACCGCCGCCCACGCCACCGTGAAGAGCGTGCTGGACAAGGTCGTCACCCTGGACGCCCCCTGCGCCCTGGACGTGGCCGACACCAAGGTGGGCACCGCCAAGTACATCAAGACCTGCGAGATCACCATCACCGCCCGCCTGGGCGAGAGCGTGGAGACCTTCGAGAACCTCTCTCTCAAGGCCGACGCCCTGAACAACGTCTGCGTCAAGACCGCCAAGTCCGACCTCATCACCGTGGAGGTCACCGCCCCCAAGGCCGCCCCCGCCCCCGCCCCCGCCAAGGACAAGGACGGCAAGGACGTGCCCGCCCCCGCCCCCAAGGCCGCCTCCATCGTCCCCTATGAGCTCTGCGGCGGCACCGGCAGCGAGCTGGTCCTCACCCCCGCCGGCGGCAGCAACGGCTCCGTGCTCACCGCCTCCGCCGACACCTTCCTGGGCAAGGACGACGGCCCCGGCAAGCGCACCGCCCTCCAGGCCTTCCAGGAGAACGCCAACGTCTCCATCATGGCCATCCCCGGCGTCACCGCCCCCGAGGTCCAGGCCGCCCTCATCGCCTTCTGCGAGGCCAAGAAGAGCTGCTTCGCCATCCTGGACGTGCCCATGGAGCTGAAGAAGACCAACGACGTGGCCAACTTCCGCGACATGTACGACTCCACCTACGCCGCCATGTACCACCCCTGGCTGGAGATGTACGACGCCGGCGCCAAGCGCTCCGCCTACTTCCCGCCCTCCGGCGCCATGGCCGGCATCTACGCCCGCACCGACGTGGAGCGGGGCGTCCACAAGGCCCCCGCCAATGAGGTTGTCCGGGGCTGCACCGGCCTCTCCTGCGCCTACAACGAGGGCGAGCAGGACATCCTCAACCCCATCGGCGTCAACCTCATCCGGGCCTTCACCGGCCGCGGCATCCGGGTCTGGGGCGCCCGCACCATCAGCTCCAACGGCCTGTGGAAGTACCTCAACGTCCGCCGCCTCTTCATCTACGTGGAGGAGTCCATCAAGGCCAACACCAACTGGGTGGTCTTCGAGCCCAACTCCACCGTGCTGTGGAGCCGCGTGACCCGCACCATCGAGACCTTCCTGGCCACCTGCTGGCGGGACGGCGCCCTGGCCGGCTCCAGCCCCGACCAGGCCTTCTTCGTGGAGTGCGGCCCCACCACCATGACCCAGGACGACATCGACAACGGCCGCCTGATCTGCCAGATCGGCATCGCCCCCGTGAAGCCCGCCGAGTTCGTCATCTTCCGCATCACCCAGAAGACCGCTTCCGAGTGATCCCCGCCCTCCAACACTGATACAGAAAGGACGAAATAAACCATGGCCATCAATTATCCATACAGAGTATTTCGGTACCAGGTGGAGATCGACGGGATCAGCCGGGCCGGCTTCTCTGAAGTGTCCGGCATGAGCGCCTCCACCGACGCCGTGGAGTACCGCGAGGGCGACGACCTCCGCAACACTCCCCGGAAGCTGGCCGGCCTCACCAAGTTCGGCAACGTCACCCTCCGCTGGGGCGTCTCCGACGACTCCGACTTCCTGGACTGGCTCAACTCCGTCGCCCCCACCAACACCGCGCCGCCCACCGGCATGGTCCGCCACAACGTGACCATCACCCTCTTCGACGACGCCGGCAACCCCGGCCCCTCCTGGGAGCTCATCAACGCCTGGCCCGTGGGCTACACCGTCCCCGACCTCAACGGTATGGGCGGCGAAGTGGCCATCCAGTCCCTGGAGCTGTGCCACGAGGGCCTGCAGCACACCCCCGGCTCCGTGGCCGGCGCTCCCTCCACCATCTGATCTCTGAAAGGGAAGCTCTGACGGCTCACAGGCGCATCGCCTGTGAGCCGTCGGGGAAATCCCGGTCTAGGAGGACATGTCATGCAGACCGAATTCGAGTTTGAACTGCCCAAGGGCTACGTGGACCCCAACGGCGAGATCCACAAGCGGGGGACCATGCGCCTGGCCACCGCCGCCGACGAGATCCTGCCCCTGCGGGACCCCCGGGTCCAGCAGAACTCCGGCTACCTCACCATCATCCTGCTCTCCCGGGTGGTCACCCGGCTGGGCACCCTGAGCAACATCAACACCCGGGTCATCGAGAGCCTCTTCACCATGGACCTGGCCTACCTCCAGGACATGTACCAGCGCATCAACATGTCGGAGCTGCCCCACTACCAGCTCACCTGCCCCCACTGCAACCAGCAGTTCGAGGTGCCGCTGGATTTTTTGCTGGGCTAGAGTGGGTTTCCGAGGAGGATGAGGGACTCCCCATCCGGCGCCTGGCCTCCCCCCACCGGCCGGCGGACGACCCCGCCGCCTGGCGGGAGCTGCCCCGTCGCCAGGACAGTCCCCTGTCCCGGAAGTCCGCCCGGGGGATGTCGCTCTATCCCCAGGATCGCCTCTATCAGGAGATGGCGTTTCTGGCCTACTATCTGCACTGGTCCGACGAGGTCCTCATGGGCCTGGACCACTGGGAGCGGCGGCGCTGGTGCCGCGAGGTGTCCGCGATCAACAAAAAGCTCAGCGGCAGCGACCAGAAGACCTTTGAACTGAAATGAACGGCAGGTGAAGCCCATCCATGGAGACGACGACAAAACCCCTCACGATCCGTCCGCCCGACCCCATCCAGTCCTTCCGCTTTCTGGTCCGCCTGGGAGACGACTCCAACATTTCCGCCGCCTTCACCCGGTTCTCCGGCGTGAAGATGGAGATGGAGACCTTCCAGTCCCGGAACGGGAGCGACATCCGGGGCGTCAAGGACTATGTCCCCGTCTTCACCTCCTTTGCCCCGGTGACCCTGAGCAAGGGAGTGATCGGCGACAACGCCTTCCTCAACTGGGTCTTTTCCGCCTCCGCCGGCCCCCACACCGGTCCCTCCGACGACAACCTGCGCCGGACCATCGACGTGGTGGCCCTGGACGAGGACGGCGAGACCAGAGCCACCTGGACCCTCCAGAACGCCCTGCCCATCGGCTATGAGCTCTCCCCCATGGACGGCAGCCGCAGCGAGGTCCTCACCGAGAGCCTCACCTTCGCCATCACCGGCATCAAACGGGACGTCAAGGCCCCGACCGCCCCCCCGCTTATCCCCACTTTCATCCCGGGCATGCCGGCCCCCACACCGCCCGCATCGGCCACCCCCGACCCGACAGAGAGCTGACCCTTCCCCACACCAGAAAAGGAGGTATCCAGCATGGCCATTTCCGGCGCCTATTTCCATGTTGCCCTGGCCGGTCCCGGCGCCGTGCTGGCCGGCGGCTTTACCTCCGTGTCCGGCCTGGACATGGAGGTGGATTACGAAGTCTACACCGAAGGGGGGAGCAACTATCCCCGCTTCTTTTTCAAAAATTCCAAGCCCCAGCGGCTCATCCTGGAGCAGGGCGTGGTCACTACCGTGGACAGCGTCTCCCTGCTCATGGCCATGGTGAACCAGGGCATGTCCATCCCCCTGGCCGGCACCATCGTCCTCATGGACAGCTTCGGCAGCCCCAAGCGGGCCTGGGGCGTGGTGGGCGCCCACCTGGTGAAGTACGTGGGCCCCCAGCTCAACAGCAACCAGGCCAGCATGGCCGTCAGCCGCATCGAGCTGATCCACAACGGGTGCTGCTGATGGATTCCATCGCTGTGACAAAACCGGATATGGGCGTGCTCTCCCGGGAGCGGCTGCCCCTCTCCCCCTTCGGCGCCCTGGCCCAGGCCTTCGCCGAGGACCTGCTGGCCCGGGCCGAGCAGGAGGAGGGACGTTGGCCTTTTGTGCCTCTGGACCTGCTGGAGGAGGGCGAGGACCCCCCCGCTCCCGCCGCCGGGTCCCCCAGGACCGCGCTCCAGGTGGACCTCCAGCTGGTGCTGGAGGTTTTGCGCCGTGAAGGGACCCCTTCCGAGCAGCGCCGGGCCACCGAGCGCATCGTGGAACGGGTCCTCCGGCTCCAGGAGGTCCGGGACCGTTCCCGCCGGGACAAGCCTCCCGCCGCCCAGACCGCCGGTCCCTCCATGACCGTCCTGGGCACCCTCCGCCAGGAGTTCCACCAGCACCTCACCCAGAACATCCGCATCGCCCCCACCCTCTCCCCGGGCGCCGCTCCCCAGGGGCGGCAGGCCCCCGGGACCCTGGCCCGGCAGGCCGCCGAGTTCTCCCGGCAGCTCCAGGCCCTGCGGGAGGAGGGCAAGGCCTTCCCTCCCCCATCCCCGACCCCATCCGCCCCCGCTCCGGCCCCGGGCCGGGCGGAGCCCATCCCCACCCCCGCTCCCGACCGGGTCCGCCCCACCGATGGGCAGGCGGTCCAGGCCCTCCCCCGGGAGGCCCTGACCCTCCTGGAGGAGCAGGGGGACGAGGCGGCCCGGAACGTGGCCGCCGCCCAGACCAGCGCCCTGCGCCAGGCGGGCGAACGCCTCCAAAAGCTGGTGGCCGACGCCCTGGAGCAGGAACGACCCGCCCCCGCGCAGGGACGTTCCTCCCCCCGGGAGGAGACCCGCCGGACCCGGCCGGAGACCGACCGGCCCGCTCCGGAACCCCGGCGGGAGAAGCCCGGAGCGCGGCGTCAGCGCCCGCTCCCGAAGGCAGCTGAGCGCATTCCCGGCGCCGCACCGGCCAATGCCCCACAGATCCCCGATGGGCAGCCGGCCGTCTCTTCCTCTTCCGCCCCGCAGCCGGCGGACACAAAATCAGAAAACAACTCCAGGCCGGCGGTCCGCACCGCCGCCAGGGACATCCGCATGGGCCGGGAGACCGGCCCCATGGAGGCCATCACCCCCACCCCAGCGCCCCAGGCCCAGGGGCAGGCCCTGACCGGTCAGCCCCCCGTGGAGCTCTCCCTCAAGTCCGAGCAGGCACCCGCCGGGGAGAGCACCGCCGCCGGGCGGCAGCCCGCCCTCTCCGCCGATACGCCCACTAAGGCCGGGCAGGCATCCGCCGCCCCTGAGCATCGGGAGGCCCGTGCCGCCCAAAAGCCGGCGGTCACGGAGCAGGAACACATCTCTCCGGCGGTCCGCACCGCCGCCAGGGACATCCGCATGGGCCGGGAGACCGGCCCCACGGAGACCATCACCCCCACCCCAGCGGCCCAGGCCCATGGGCAGGCCCTCCCCACACAGCCTCCCGTGGAGCTCTCCCTCAAAGCCGAGCAGGAGCCCGGCGGAGAGAAAACCGCCGCCGGGTGGCAGGCCGTCCCCGCCTCCGGTACGCCGGCCAAGGCCGGGCAGGCATCCGCCGCCCCTGAGCACCGGGGGGCCGGAGCCGCTCAAAAGCCGGCGGTCACGGAACAGGAACACCCACACCAGGCGATCCAAACCGCCGCCAGGGACATCCGCATGGGACGGGAGACCGGGCCCATGGAGAGCATCACCCCCACCCCAGCGCACCAGGCCCAGGGGCAGGCCCTGACCGGCCAGCCCCCCGTGGAGCTCTCCCTCAAGGCCGAGCAGGCGCCCGCCGGAGAGAACCCCGCCGCCGGGCGGCAGGCCGCCCCCTCCGCCGATACGCCGGCCAAGGCAGGGCAGGCATCCGCCGCACCTGAGCACCGGGAGGACCGGACCGCTCAAGAACCGGCGGTCACGGAACAGGAACACAGCCCTCGGGCGGTCCGCACCGCCGCCAGGGACATCCGCATGGGACGGGAGACCGGGCCCATGAAGAGCATCACCCCCACCCCAGCGGCCCAGGCCCAGGGGCAGGCCCTGACCGGTCAGCCCCCCGTAGAGCTCTCCCTCAAGACCGAGCAGGAGCCCGCTGGGGAGAACGCCGCCGCCGGGCGGCAGGCCGTCCCCTCCGCCGGTACGCCGGCCAAAGCCGGGCAGGCATCCGCCGCCCCTGAGCACCGGGAGGCCCGGGCCGCTCAAGAACCGGCGGTCACGGAACAGGAACACAGCCCTCGGGCGGTCCGCACCGCCGCCAGGGATATCCGCATGGGCCGGGAGTCCGGCCCCATGGAGGCCATCGTCCCCCCCCCAGCAGCCCAAGTCCAGGGGCAGGCCCTCCCCGGCCAGCCCCCCGTGGAGCTCTCCCTCAAAGCCGAGCAGGAGCCCGGCGGAGAGAAAACCACCGTTGCACGGCAGGCCGCCCCCTCCGCCGGTACGCCCACTAAGGCCGGGCAGGCATCCGCCGCCCCTGAGCACCGGGAGGACCGGACCGCCCAAAAACCGGCGGGCACGGAGCGGGAACACAACCCCCAGGCGGTCCATACCACCGCCAGGGACATCCGCATGGGCCGGGAGACCGGTCCCATGGCGGCCATCACCCCCACCGCCGCCGCACCAGCGCCCCAGGCCCAGGGGCAGGCCCTGACCGGCCAGCCCCCCGTGGAGCTCTCCCTCAAGGCCGAGCAGGCGCCCGCCGGGGAGAACGCCGCCGCCGGGCGGCAGGCCACCCCCTCCGCCGGTACGCCCACTAAGGCCGGGCAGGCCTCCGCCGCCCCTGAGCACCGGGAGACCCGGGCTGTCCAAAAGCCGGCGGTCACGGAGCAGGAACACGCCCCCAAGGCGGTCCGCACCGCCGCCAGGGACATCCGCATGGGCCGGGAGACCGGCCCCATGGAGGCCATCACCCCCACCCCAGCGGCCCAGGCCCATGGTCAGGTCCTCCCCGGCCAGCCCCCCGTGGAGCTCTCCCTCAAGGCCGAGCAGGCGCCCGCCGGGGAGAACGCCGCCGCCGGGCGGCAG
>CALWYC010000040.1 GCA_944385655.1 uncultured Intestinimonas sp.
TAGCGGAACATCATGGCCACGGACAGGATGGTGGCGATGGGGTTGGCCTTGTCCTGACCGGCGATGTCGGGGGCGGAGCCGTGGATGGGCTCATAGAGGCCGGGGGCGGCATCGCCGACGGAGGCGGAGGGCAGCAGGCCGATGGACCCGGTGACCATGGAAGCCTCGTCAGAGAGAATGTCGCCGAACATGTTCTCGGTGACCACCACGTCGAACTGGCCGGGGTCCTTCACCAGCTGCATGGCGCAGTTGTCCACCAGCACGTCCTCATACTGGACGTCGGAGTACTCCTCCGCCAGGCGGTGCATGACGCTCCGCCACAGGCGGGAGGTCTCCAGCACATTGGCCTTGTCCACGCTGGAGACCTTCTTCCGGCGCAGGCGGGCCAGCTCAAAGGCCCGGCGGCCGATGCGCTCGATCTCCTTCTCGGAGTAGGCCATGAGATCGGTTGCCTCCAGGCCGCGGTCCTCGGTCTGATACTTGTCCCGCTTGCCGAAGTAGATGCCGCCGGTGAGCTCCCGGACCATCATGAGATCGATGCCCTTCTCGGCGGTCTCCTTCTTCAGGGGGCAGGCGTCGGCCATGGCGGGCCGGAGGGCGGCGGGACGCAGATTGGCGTAGAGGCCCAGGTCCTTGCGGATGGCCAGCAGGGCGGTCTCGGGCCGCTGCTCGGCGGGCTTGTCGCTGCCCCACTTGGGGCCGCCCACGGCGCCCAGCAGCACAGCATCGCAGGCCTTGCACTTCTCGGCGGTGCCGTCGGGGTAGCTCTTCCCCACCGCGTCGGTGGCACAGCCGCCCAGGAGCACGTCCACAAACTCGAAGGTATGGCCGAACTTCTTGCCCACGGCCTCCAGGACGCCCACGGCCTCATTCACGACCTCTGGGCCGATGCCGTCGCCCTTGATGAGCGCGATCTTGTAATTCATTTCGCCACACCTCTCGCTTTCAGGGAATTGAGGAGGCCGCCGGCCTCGATGATGCCGTCCACGAAGGCCGGGAAGGGCGCAGCCTGGAAGGTCTTGCCTTGGGTCTCATCGGAGATGACGCCGGTCTTGAAGTCCACGGTGACGGTGTCGCCGGGCTGAATGGCCTCGGCGGCCTCGGGGCACTCCAGGATGGGGAAGCCGATGTTGATGGCGTTGCGATAGAAGATGCGGGCAAAGCTCTTGGCGATGACGCACTTCACGCCGCAGGACTTCAGGGCCAGGGGGGCGTGCTCCCGGGAGGAGCCGCAGCCGAAGTTGGCGCCGGAGACCACGATGTCGCCGGTCTCCACGGTGGAGGCGAAGGTCTCGTCGATGTCCTCCATGCAGTGGGAGGCCAGGGCCTTGGGGTCGGGGTTATTGAGGTGGCGGGCGGGGATGATGACGTCGGTATCCACGTTGTCGCCGTATTTATAGATCTTCATTGCCGTTCTCCTCCCTTACAGCTTTGCCGGGTCGGCGATGCAGCCGGCCACGGCAGAGGCCGCCGCCACGGCGGGGCTGGCCAAAATGATCTCGGAGTCGGTGGGGCCCATGCGGCCCACGAAGTTGCGGTTGGTGGTGGACACCGCCCGCTCCCCGTTGGAGAGGACGCCCATGTGGCCGCCCAGGCAGGGGCCGCAGGTGGGGGTGGAAACGGCGCAGCCGGACTCGATGAAGGTCTGGATGAGGCCCTGGGCCATGGCGTCCATCATGATCTGCTGGGTGGCGGGCAGGACGATGCAGCGCACGCCCTTGGCCACCTTCCGGCCCTTGAGGATGTCGGCGGCCTCCTGGAGGTCCTTGAGCCGGCCGTTGGTGCAGGAGCCGATAACCACCTGCTGGATGGGCATGCCGGCCACCTCATCCACCGTCCGGGTATTGGAGGGCAGGTGCGGCAGGGCCACAGTGGGCCGCAGCTGGTCCAGGTCGATGACCACCTCCTGGTCGTAGACGGCGTCGGCGTCGGGCTCCACCGCCTCCCAGGGGCGGTCTACCCGGCCATGGAGGTACTCCCGGGTCAGGTCGTCCACGGGGAAGATGCCGTTCTTGGCGCCGGCCTCGATGGCCATGTTGGCGATGGTGAAGCGGTCGTCCATGGTGAGCTGTGCCACACCGTCCCCGGCAAACTCCAGGGACTTGTAGAGGGCGCCGTCCACGCCGATCTGGCCGATGAGGTGGAGGATCACGTCCTTGCCGCTCACATAGGGGGCGAACTTGCCGGTGAGGGTGACCTTGATGGCGGAGGGCACCTTGAACCAGGCAAGGCCGGTGGCCATGCCGGCGGCCATGTCGGTGGAGCCCACGCCGGTAGAGAAGGCGCCGAGGGCGCCGTAGGTGCAGGTGTGGGAATCGGCGCCGATGATGGCCTCGCCCGGGGAGGCCAGGCCCTTCTCCGGGATGAGGGCGTGCTCCACGCCCATCTGTCCCACGTCATAGAAGTGGGTGATGTCGAACCGCTGGGCAAAAGCTCTGGCCTGGGCGCAGAGCTGGGCGGACTTGATGTCCTTGCAGGGGACGGAGTGGTCCAGGACGATGGCGATCTTGTCCTTGTCAAAGACCTGGGTGAGCCCCGCCTTGTCAAATTCGGTGATGGCCACCGGAGTGGTGATGTCGTTGCCCAGCACCAAGTCCAGCTTGGCCTCAATGAGCTGGCCGGCCTCCACGGACGCAAGGCCCGCGTGCTTGGCCAGGATCTTCTGGGTCATGGTCATACCCATGCTTGGTCCCTCCTGTTTGTTTGATTGTCCTTATTATGGCAGAGGGCTTGCGGAAAGAATGTAAACCATGATACAATGCTGTCAAAAGACCGAACAGGAGGCGAACGACATGGCAGAGCGGCGGGAAACCACCCCCTGGGCCCTCCTGGCCCAGGACCAATCTCCCAGGACCTACGCTCCCGGGCAACTCATCTATCTCCAGGGCACCGAGGCCGACACTTTTTTCTATCTTCTCTCCGGCAGCGCCCGGAGCTATATCAGCTCGGAGACCGGGGACGAGCGGGTGCTCACCACCCACCGCTCGGGTGATCTGATGGGCGAGGCCGCCTTTTTTGACGGCTGTCCCCGGGTATCCTCGGCCGTGGCGGTGACCGAGTGCCGGGCGGTCTCCATCGACCGGGAGCGGCTGGACCGGGTCCTCCGGGCCCACCCGGAGCTGGCTCTCCCCATGCTCCAGTACCTGGCCCGGACGGTGCGCCTCCTCTCCGACCACGTGGACGGCATGTCCTTCCGCCCGGCGGACCAGCGGGTGGCCCGGTACCTCCTCTCCATCCCCCCGGAGCCCAACGGCGCCCTGCGCTGCACCCACGAGGAGATCGGCGCCGCCGTGGGGGTGAGCCGGGTGACGGTGAGCCGGGTGCTGGGGGAATTCACCCGCCAGGGCTGGCTCAGGACGGGCTACCGGGCCCTCTTCCTCACCGACGCCGCCGCCCTCCGGGCCTTCGCCTTCACCGATTGACGGGCGGTTCCCTCTTGACAATCGGCCGTTCTTGTTTTAATCTGTATAGAGGAAAAACTGTGCTGCGCACAGATCAGAATGAAACGATTGGAGACTTGGACCATGGATAGAATCAAGACCATCGAGACCCGTGACCTCTGCAAGAGCGTGACTACCGGCGGCTGCGGCGAGTGCCAGACCTCTTGCCAGTCCGCCTGCAAGACCAGCTGCGGCGTGGCCAACCAGCCCTGCGAGAACAACGAGCAGTAAGCAGACGTCAAACCCTGAGTGCCGCCTTGCAGTGAGGCGGCACTTTTTTTGCCGCGGCCCGGTCTGAGGCCTCCTTTCAATATAGAGATCATCATCCTGCGGAGGGATCACATTTATGGTACATCAATACAAGCTGGACGGCTACAACATCGTCCTGGACACCTGCAGCGGTTCGGTCCATCTGGTGGACGAGGTGGCGTATGACATCATCGCCCTCTACCCCGACCATACCCCCGACGAGATCTGTCGGCGCATCCTGGCCGACTACCCCGACCGTCCCGACGTCACCGAGGAGGAGGTCCGGGCCTGCATCGACGACGTGACAGCGCTGAAGGAGGACCACAAGCTTTTCACCCCCGACACCTACGCCCCCATGGCCGCCGACTACAAGAACCACTCCAACGTCATCAAGGCCCTGTGTCTCCACGTGGCCCACACCTGCAACCTGAGCTGCTCCTACTGCTTCGCCAGCCAGGGCAAATACCAGGGCGAGCGGGCCCTCATGTCCTTTGAGGTGGGCAAGCAGGCCCTGGACTTTCTGGTGGCACACTCCGGCACCCGCCGGAACCTGGAGGTGGACTTCTTCGGCGGCGAACCCCTGATGAACTGGCAGGTGGTGAAGGACCTGGTGGCCTACGCCCGGAGCCTGGAGCCCGTCCACAACAAGAACTTCCGGTTTACCCTCACCACCAACGGCGTGCTGCTGGACGACGAGGTCATCGACTTCTGCAATAAGGAGATGCACAATGTGGTCCTCTCCCTGGACGGCCGTAAGGAGGTCCACGACCGGTTCCGGAAGGACTACGCCGGCAACGGCAGCTACGACACCATCGTGCCCAAGTTCCAGCACTTTGTGGAGCGCCGGGGCGATAAGAGCTACTACATCCGGGGCACCTACACCCACCACAACACCGATTTCGTCAATGACATCCTCCACATGGCCGACCTGGGCTTTACCGAGCTGAGCATGGAGCCGGTGGTGTGCTCCCCCGACGACCCCTGCGCCCTCACCCAGGAGGACCTGCCTGTGCTCTTCGAGCAGTACGAGACCCTGGCCCGGGAGATGCTCTGCCGGCAGCGGGAGGGCCGCCCCTTTACCTTCTACCACTACATTCTGGACCTGAAGCACGGCCCCTGCATCTACAAGCGCATCTCCGGCTGCGGCAGCGGTACCGAGTACATGGCCGTCACCCCCTGGGGCGAGCTCTTCCCCTGCCACCAGTTCGTGGGCGACCCCAAGTACTCCCTGGGCAACATCTGGGACGGGGTGACCAACACCGCCGTCCAGGACGAGTTCCGCAGCTGCAACGCCTACGCCCGGCCTGAGTGTGCCGACTGCTGGGCCCGGCTCTACTGCTCCGGCGGCTGCGCCGCCAACAGCTACCACGCCTCCGGCAGCATCCGGGGCATCTACCCCTACGGCTGTGAGCTCTTCAAGAAACGGATGGAGTGCGCCATCATGCTCCAGGTGGCCCAGAGTCAGGACGGTCAGCCATGAACACCCCCATCTGTGACTTTGTGCGGGGCTACGCCGCCGCCCGCCCCGCCCGGCTCCACATGCCCGGCCACAAGGGAAACGGCCTCCTGGGCTGCGAGGCCCTGGACATCACCGAGGTCTCCGGCGCCGACGACCTCTCCCACCCGGAGGGGATCATTCTGGAGAGTGAGAACAACGCCTCCGCTCTTTTCGGGACCCGCCACACCTTTTACAGTGCCGGCGGCTCCTCCCAGTGCGTGAAGGCCATGCTCCACCTGGCCCTCCTCCACCGGGCGCCCAACGCTGCCCGGACGGTGCTGGCCGGGCGGAACGCCCACAAGGCCTTCCTCCACGGCTGCGCCCTCCTGGATCTGGAGCCCAAATGGCTTCTCCCCGAGGGGGAGAGCCCCATGTGCGCCTGTCCCCTCTCCCCCGCCGGCCTGGACCGTGCGCTGGCCGGGCAGCCCGCCCCTCCGCTGGCGGTGTACGTTACCTCCCCCGACTACCTGGGCGGTATGCTGGACATCGCCGGTCTGGCGGAGGTCTGCCACCGGTACGGCGTCCCCCTGCTGGTGGACAACGCCCACGGAGCTTATCTCCGGTTTCTCTCCCCCTCCCGCCACCCTATGGACCTGGGGGCCGACCTGTGCTGCGACTCCGCCCACAAGACCCTGCCGGTGCTCACCGGCGGCGCCTACCTCCATGTCTCCCCCACTGCCCTGGCCCCTTATGAGCACGAGGCCCGACAGGCCATGGCCCTCTTCGGCTCCTCCAGCCCTTCCTATCTCATCCTCCAGTCCCTGGACGCCTGCAACCGGAGTTTGGCCGGGGATTACCGGGAACGGCTGACAGAGGCCGTCCGGCGGTTGGAGCAGCTCAAGGCCAGGCTCATGGACCGGGGCGTGCCGGTGCGGCCCGGCGAGCCCATGAAGCTGGTGGTGGACGGCTGGGCGGCGGGCTGCTCCGGCTATGAGCTGGCCGACCTGCTGCGCCAAAACGGCGTAGAGCCGGAGTACGCCGACCCGGACGAGGTGGTGCTCATGTATTCCGCTGACGTCGAAGGATCTGATTTCCAGCGGGTGGAGACGGCGTTTTCCCAGTTCCGGCCCGGCAACCGGCGGACCCCCGCCGCCCTCCCCGCCTCCGGTGCGCGGGTCCTCTCCCCTCGGGAGGCCATGCTCTCCCCCTGGGAGGAGATCCCGGTGCGGGAGGCCGCAGGCCGGATCTGCGCCGGGGCGGCAGTCTCCTGTCCCCCTGCCATCCCCATCGCCGTCAGCGGCGAGCGCATCACGGCGGAGGCCGCCGCCTTCATGGCCGGTCTGGGCTTTGAGATCGTCTCGGTGGTGCGGAAGAATATGAGCGCAAATTGAATAAAATTGTGGCATACAGCGCCCGCGGTGACGTGCTCACCGGGGCGCTGTAGTCTTATTTTACGATATTTGTCCATATATGCCCAGTTTTGGCCATATTGTCACAACTTTTTGCAGGGATAGGAGCTGTTTAGGCAAAACAGAAATTGTTTCAAAAAACTTTCACACGCTACTTGCATAAATTGCTGAAATGGTATAAAATCTTACCCATCAGATGAGCGGAAATGGTGCATAGGCGCAGTTCACTCCGTGTGGACCGTGCCTATTCTTATATCCTGTTCCGCAAGTTTGATGCGGTACATTCCGGCTGATCGCCCGTATGCGCTCCCTGGATCTGGCTTTGGCCGAACGTCCGCAGCTTCAAAAAAGGAGTGAAGGAACCGTGATGAAGAAGAACCTCTGTCTGCTGTTGGTCGGCGCACTGGCCTGCTCTATGCTGGCCGCATGCGGGGGCGGCACCACGTCCACTTCCGCGCCCCCTGCCAGTGCTTCCAGTGAGACGACCTCCCCCAAGACCCTGCGCAAGCCGATGGTGGCGGACATCTCCACGATGGATGTCCAGCACACCAGTAAGGACTACGAGGTCCCCATGAACGTCTTTGACCGTCTGTTCGAGATCAAGGTGGACGACTCCGGCGCCGCCTCCCTGGTGAACAACCTGTGCCAGGAGTACACCGTCTCTGAGGACGGCCTCACCTACGACTTTGCGCTGGTGGAGGGCGTCACCTTCTCCAACGGCGACCCCCTGACCGCCAACGACGTCAAGTATACCTTCGAGCGGATGCTGAAGGACCCGCTGTGCGTCAACACCGAGGCCGTTGACCCCATCCTGGGCGCCGACGCCCTGCTGGCCGGCGAGGCCGATGAGCTGGAGGGCATCGTTATCACCGACGACGCCCACTTCTCCATCACCCTGGCCGCCCCCGACGCCTCCTTCCTCTATAAGCTGGCCACCCCCGCCTGCAGCATCTACAATGCCGCTGTGACCGAGGCCGCCGGCGACCAGTTCGGCATCGACCCCGCCGTCACCATCGGCACCGGTCCCTATGTGGTGGACAGCTGGGAGGTCAACACCGCCATCACCCTGAGCCGCAACGAGAACTACTGGGGCGAGCTGCCCGACGTGGAGAAGGTCATCGTCAGCGTCATCCCCGACCCCTCCACCCAGAGCATGATGTTCCAGAACGGTGAGCTGGACCTGCTGGATCTGGACTATCTGGACTCCTCCGTTGTGAACAGCACCTACAAGACGCAGTATGCCGACAACCTGATCTACGGCAACCGCCTGGCCATCACCTACATGTCCATGAACCAGAACATCGAGCCCTTCAACGATGTCCGAGTGCGCAAGGCCGTGCAGATGGCCATTGACCGCCAGGCTCTGCTGGATGCCGTGTACAGCGGCGACGGCAACGTGGAGGACGGCATCTTCCCCCGCGGCCTGGTGGGTCACAACCCCGACCTGGAGGGCACCATCACCTACGATCCCGAGGGCGCCAAGGCCCTGCTGGCCGAGGCCGGCTACGCCGACGGCTTCACCATGCAGTTCGACGCCGACAACTCCGCCTCCAGCTCCGTGATGCTGCTCTACCAGATCATCCAGCAGCAGCTGGCCGAGGTGGGCATCACCGTCAAGATCAACTCCATGGATGAGTCCAGCTGGCTGGACCTGCGCTCCAGCGGCGATATGAACAGCTTCATCGGCACTTGGACCGCCGATTACAACGACCCCGACAACTTCATCTACACCTTCTTCGGCAACGAGGAGAAGACCACCCTGCGCAGCCTGAACTACCCCGACACCGAGGTGATGCAGCGGGTGGCCGACGCCCGGGCCATCGTGGACACCGACGAGCGGCTGGCCGAGTACGCCGATCTGGAGTACAAGATCGTCATCGAGGACGCTGCCTGGGTGCCGCTCTTCAGCCGCCAGCACCTGTTCGCCGTGGGGGACAATGTGGAGTCCTTCATCCCCTTCTGGGCCGGCTATGGCGACATCATCTATCGGGACGTCACCCTGAAGTCCTGACCGTTTTGCAGCTTTCGGATGCTGCCCGCATCCTTTGCGGGCAGCATCCGGCTTTTATTATTGCGGCGGTGCCACGACAGCAGCTGGGCTGACGGCGCGCGGCACGTCTGGAATGATAAAACCGACTGCTCCCGGTCGCAAGGAAGGAGTTTTTTGCTTGAGAATATTTCTGAAACGACTCGCCGGCATGCTGGTGGTCCTGGTGGGCGTCGTGCTGCTGCTCTTCATCATGCTGCGCATCATCCCCGGCAGTCCTGTCACCACGCTGCTGGGTGAGCGGGCCTCTCAACAGGTCATCGACCGCATGACGGAGGAGCTGGGCCTGAATGACCCTCTGTTCATGCAGTTCCTGCGCTATGTGGGCAACGCCCTCCACGGAGATTTCGGCACCAGCTATAAGCTCAACCGCCCTGTCTCGGCACTCATCATGAGCGCCTTTCCCAATACGGTGCGGCTGTCCATCTTCGCCGCCCTCTTTGCCTGGGGGGTGGGGATCATCGCCGGCATCATCTCCGCCATCTGTAAGAACCAGCAGCGCTTCCGTCTGCTCAGCAGCCTCATCGACCGGCTGTTCATGGGCGGCGCCCTGGTGGGCGTCTCCATGCCGGTGTTCATGACCTGCCTCTTTCTTCAATATTTCCTGGCCTACCGGGTACAGCTCTTCCCTCTCTCCGGCTTTGACCAACCCCTCAGCGTGGTCCTGCCGGCCATCGCCCTGGGCTGGAACAGCGCCGGCACCGTGGCCCGGATGACCCGCTCCAGCCTGCTGGAGGTCATGCAGGCCGACTACATCAGCACCGCCCGGGCCAAGGGCCGGGGCAGTGCCGGCATCATCCTGTGCCACGCGCTGAAAAACAGCATGCTGCCGGTGGTCACCATGATGGCCCTGCAGATCTCCAGCATGCTCTCCGGCGCCGTCATCACCGAGACGGTGTTCGGCATCAACGGCATCGGCCGCCTGGCCGTCACCGCCATCCAGAGCCGCGACATGCCTCTCCTGCAGGGCACCGTTATCTTTACCACCATTCTGGTCATGCTGGGCAACCTGGCCGCGGATACCCTGTATTCCGTGCTGGACCCCCGTATCCGCAGGGAGGGCTGAAACCTTGGAAGAGAAAAAGATGGATCTTTCCCAGTCGCAGCAGGAGGATCTGGCCTCCCAGATCGGTGACGAGAACGGCGTGAAGGACACACTGCTGGAGCTGCTCCTGCACAACAAGCTGGCGGTCTTCTCCGCCGTCGTCATCCTCATCATCGCCCTGGCCGCTATCTTTGCGCCGGTGGTGGCCCCCTACAGCTTTGAGGAGATAGACCCCATGGCCCGCCTGTCTCCGCCCAGCGCCACCCACATTCTGGGCACCGATGAGTTGGGCCGCGACGTGTTCAGCCGCCTCATCTATGGCTCCCGCCTGAGCCTGCTGGTGGGCATCCTGCCCACTCTGGTGTCCATGTTCATCGGCGTGGTGCTGGGCCTGGTGTCCGGCTACTTCGGCGGCAAGGTGGACTATGTCATCATGCGCCTGGCCGACATCATGCTGGCCTTCCCCAGCCTGCTGCTGGCCATGGTGGTCATGTACACCCTTGGCTCCAGCACCATCAACATCTTCGTGGCCCTGGCCCTCATCAACTGGGCCAGCGTGGCCCGGGTGGTGCGCAGCCACACCCTCAGTCTGAAGGAGAGCGAATACGTGGAGGCCGCCCGCTCCATCGGCGTGTCCAGCGGCATCATCATGCTCCGGCATGTTCTGCCCAACTGTGTACCCTCCCTCATCGTCCTCTTCACCCTCAATGTGCCCTCCGCCATCCTGTCGGAGAGCTCCCTGAGCTTTCTGGGCATCGGCGCCCAGCGGCCGGCGGCCTCCTGGGGCCTGATGGTGACGGACGGCCAGCAGTTCCTGTTCAACCAGCCCTGGCTGTGCCTGGCCCCCTGTGTGGCCATCATGATCGTGGTGCTGGCGTTCAACTTCCTGGGTGACGGCCTGCGCGACGTGCTGGACCCCTATATGAAGAACCAGTAAGGAGGAGGGCATGGAAATGAAGGAACAAGTCCGGGAGCCCGACTTCGTGTTGGAGATCCGGCATCTCCGCTCCTCCTTTTTTACCAGAAGAGGGGAAGTCCCCGCCGTCAACGACGTCACCATCCAGGTCCCCCGGGGCAAGATCATCGGCATCGTGGGCGAGAGCGGCTGCGGAAAGAGCATGACCGCCAAATCGGTCATGGGTCTGCTGAAGTATCCCGGCCGGGTGGTGAGCGGCGAGATCCTCCTGGAGGGCCGGGACATCGCCGGCATGAAGGAGCGGGAGCTGCGCAAGATCTGCGGCAATGAGATCACCATGATCTTTCAGGAGCCCATGACCAGCCTCAACCCCGTCATCAAGGTGGGCAAGCAGGTCAGCGAGGCCCTGCTGCTCCACCACAGGGAGCTGAGCCGGGCCCAGGCCAGGGAACAGGCCATCGAGATGTTCCGGAAGGTGGGCATCAACGAGCCGGAAAAGCGCTATGACTGCTATCCCCACGAGCTCTCCGGCGGCCTGCGTCAGCGGGTGATGATCGCCATGGCCATGGTGTGCCGCCCCAAGCTGCTCATCGCCGACGAGCCCACCACCGCTCTGGACGTGACCATCGAGGCCCAGATCCTGAAGCTGATGAAGCAGCTCCGGGACGAGATCGGCATGAGCATCATCATCATCACCCACAATCTGGGCGTGGTGGCCGAGCTGTGCGACTATGTCTATGTCATGTACGCCGGCAAGATCATGGAGCAGGCGGAGACCTTTGAGCTCTTTGACCACACGGCCCACCCCTACACCAAGGGCCTGATGGACAGCATCCCCCGCATCGGCAGCAACGCGGAGCACCTGCACACCATCCCCGGCGTGGTCCCTAACCTGCTGCACCTGCCCAAGGGCTGCCTGTTCTCCAACCGCTGTCCCTACGCCGATGACCGCTGCCGTCAAGAGCGACCGGAGCTGTACCAGGTGAGCCAGCAGCACTGCGCCCGCTGCTTCCTGCTGGAGAAGACCGGAGAGGAGGCTGAAGCCCATGGCTGAAAAGGAGATCCTGCTGCAAACAGAAGGCCTTGTCAAGGAATTTCCCCTGACCGGCAACCGGAGGGGCTGCGTCCACGCCGTTTCCGGCGTGGATCTGACCATCTACAAAGGTGAGACCCTGGCCCTGGTGGGCGAGAGCGGCTGCGGCAAGTCCACCCTGGGCCGTCTGCTCATCCACCTTCTCCCCCGCACCAGCGGAAAGATCTTCTTCGAGGGTGTGGAGATCACGGCCCTCTCCGATCAGGCGTTCATCCCCTACCGACGGAAGATGCAGATGGTCTTCCAGGACCCCTACGCCTCCCTCAACCCCCGCATGACCGTCCGCAACATCATCGCCGAGCCCCTGACCACCTACAAGGTCTGCCCCACCAAGGAGAAGACCACCGAGCTGGTGCTGGAGCTGATGAAGGCGGTGGGCGTTCCGGCGGAATTCCTGAACCGCTATCCCCACCAGTTCTCCGGCGGACAGCGCCAGCGCATCGGCATCGCCCGGGCCATCGCTCTGAGCCCCCAGCTGGTGGTGTGCGACGAGCCGGTGAGCGCCCTGGACGTGTCGGTCCAGAGCCAGGTGCTCAACCTGCTCAAGGACCTGCAGGCGGCCCGCGGCCTGACCTATCTCTTCATCAGCCACGACCTCAGCGTGGTCAACTTCATCGCCGACCGGGTGTGCGTGATGTTCCTGGGTAAGATCTGTGAGATCGCCCCCAAGGAAGACCTCTATGACAAGCCCCTCCATCCCTACACCCGCTTCCTGCTGGACGCCATCCCCCAAGCCGATCCCCACCTCCGCGGCAAGGAGAAGATGGTGCTCCAGGGCGAGATCCCCAGCCCGGTGAATCCCCCCAGCGGCTGCCGGTTCCATACCCGCTGCCCCTACGCCACAGAGCTCTGCTCCACCCAGGAGCCGGAGCTCAGGACCGTGGGAGACCGACAGGTGGCCTGTCATCACGCCGGAGCGTTCTAAACGTCAAAACGCCGCGGTTCCTTCATCTGGAACCGCGGCGTTTTTTCACAGGATGATGCAGATGAGCCCGCCGGAGCCCTCGTTGATGATGCGCTGGAGGGTCTCCTGGAGCTTGCTGCGGGCATCCTCCGGCATCCGTTTGAGCTTGGTGTTCAGATCCTCGCTGACCAGCTCGTGGAAGGAGCGGCCGAAGATGTTGGATTGCCAGATGGCCTTGGTGTCCCCCTCGAACTCCTGGAGCAGATAGTGGACCATCTCCTCCGACTGCTTCTCGTTGCCCACGATGGGAGAGACCTCGGTCTCGATGTCGGCCCGGATCATGTGGATGGAGGGGGCGGAGGCCTTGAGGCGTACCCCGTAGCGTCCTCCCTGCCGGACGATCTCCGGCTCCTCCAGCTTGAGCTCATCGGTGGTGGGCACCACGATGCCGTAACCCGTCTCCCGCACCTCCCGGAGGGCGTCGGCCACCTTGTCATAGGACCGCTTCACCTCTGAGAGCTGGGTGAGCAGGCCCATGAGGTCGCCGTCGTCCTGGATGGAGAAGCCGGATTGGGCGGACAGAGTCTCGTAGAAGAGGCTGCGGGGCAGCTCCAGGTCGGCGGAGGCCAGGCCGGTGCCCAGCTCCACCGAGGTGACCTGGGCCCGGCTCACCCCCTCGCTGCTGCCGATGGCGGCGATGACCCCGTCCACGTCCCGGATGCGCCGGAGCCCGGCGGCCTGCTCCCGGATGGCGGCATAGAGACCGCTCTTGATGGGGTGATCCCCCGGTAGGGCGTCCACCCAGGCGGGGAGGTCCAGGTCCAGCTCCCGGAGGGGGAACTCAAAGAGCACCGCCCGGATGAGGTCGGTGACGTCGGCCTGGCTCAGCTCCAGGCAGTTCACCGCCATGCAGGTCACGTCGTACCGCCCGGCGATGTCGGCCCGGATGGCCTTTGCCCGCTCCGAGTTGGGAAAGGCCGAGTTGAGAAGGACCAGGAAGGGCTTCCCCAGCTCCTTGAGCTCGGTGATGACCCGCTCCTCCGCCTCCAGATAGTCCTCCCGCTGGATGTCGGCCACACTGCCGTCGGTGGTGACCACGATGGCGATGGTGGAGTGCTCCGAGATCACCTTCCGGGTGCCGATCTCCGCCGCCTCCGCCATGGGGATGGGGTGATCGAACCAGGGGGTAGTCACCATCCGGGGCTGGTCGTCCTCGGTCTGACCCACCGCTCCGGGCACCATGTACCCCACGCAGTCCACCAGCCGCACCGACATGCGGGTGCCTCCCTCCATGGTGAGCTCCACCGCCTCCTCGGGAACGAACTTGGGCTCGGCAGTCATCACCGTCCGGCCGGAGCCGCTCTGAGGCAGCTCATCCCTGGCCCGCTCCTTCCGATAGACATTCTCGATGTTGGGCAGCACCAACGTCTCCATGAACCGTTTGATGAAGGTGGATTTGCCCGTCCGCACCGGACCCACCACGCCGATATAGATGTCGCCCTCGGTGCGCCGGGCGATGTCCTCATAAATGTTCCGATCTTCCAATGGAGCCGCCTCCTTTTACCGCTTCTTGGGGATGAGCAGGACCCGCCCCGCCGTGGGGGCCTCCTCCCCCAGGCCGTTGGCCTGGACGATGTCCTCCATGGTGGTGCCGTAGGCCTTGGCGATGTCCCAGAGCCGCTCCCCCTCCTCCACTGCCCGCAGCACGATAGAGGGTCTGGCGGTGGGGTCCCGGGGAGCGTCCTCCTCCAGCCGGACCTGGGCCACCCCGGCGGTCTGCCTGGGCATCAGGGACAGATACCGGAACTCCAGCGGACAGCGCAGCTCCACGCCGCCGCCGACGGGGGCAGCCGCCCCCTCCCCCGAAGAGAGGCAGCGGCAACGGCACATCGCCCCTGAGGGGAGCTCCACAGGACAGGCGGCGGAAACGGTCCGGGTGACCGATTCCAGCCCCCCCTCCTCCGAGAGGTAGAGCACCGTGGCCGACAGCTCCGCCTTCAGACGTCCCTGGTCTCCCTCCTGCTCCACCTCTACCTGGCCCACATGGATGTGGACGTCGCACACCTCCCGGACCGGAGAGGCCGTCTCCAGCAGCTCCCGGGCAGTAATGCGCCGCTCCCCGTGCTCCAGCAGCCGGGCCAGGGCATAGCTCCGCCGCTGGACCGTCAGGTCATAGGCCGTGCTGTAGAGGTCGGCCAAAAGAGTGACCTGACGCTCCTCCCGCACCACCGCTTGGGCCAGCATACCCAGGGCCACCGACATGGTCCGACCGTCCTCTCCGTCCAGGGTACAGTCGATGCCGGTGAGGACCACCGACAGGGTGCAGTCGGCCTCCTCCCCCGCGCCGCTCACCTCCATGATCTGGGAGAAGGGCAGGGTAAAATCGGCGCCGCACAGGCTGCCCCCCGATTCCCGGTACACCAGATGCAGAGCGGCCTCCCCCTTGAAAATGAGCTTATTGCCGATGAGCTTGGACTCGCCGCACATCAGCTCCACCCGGCGCTTCAGCAGCTCCGCCGCCGCCGGCCGGGTGGCGGACAGGCTCAGGTCGTCCGAAAATGTAAAGGGTTTCTCCTCTACAGCTACAATAAAGCAAGCGGTCTGGACCTCCTCCAGGGTCTGGATGCCGCTCTGCTCCCGGTCCTCCACTCCGTCGCAGAAGCTGGCGGTCTGGGGAACGTAGGCCTGGACGGCTACCGCCAGGCTCACCCTCACCAGCACCTTTCTGGGATTGAGGCTCCGGGCGTCGGCCCACATGACCCGGGGCTCCGCCGACAACCGGCTCAGCCGGGTAAGGCCAGCGGCCTCGGCGGTACAGGTGAAGGGGATGCTGACGGTGATCCGCCGCACCCCCCCGCCGCCCTCCGCCTCGTAGAGAACGGCACA
>CALWYC010000041.1 GCA_944385655.1 uncultured Intestinimonas sp.
CGGCTACTCCGGCCTCTACAGCGAGCAGGTCATACTCTACTCCAAGCGGGACCCCAGGGAGATCGACCGCAAGGCGATGTGACCGCCATTCCCGAAGCGAGGAGCCTTCCCCGATACATGCTTTCGACATTATGGGGCCGATCATGGCCGGCCCCATGCCCCAGCCCATGGCCCATGGGCCGGGGACCCCTTATTGACTTCACTTCCTCGGGCGGAGTGAATCCGCCCTGCGGCAAGGTCCCGGGCCTGGCCCGGGACGCTTGGACGCGCCGGACGGCGCGGCTCGCTGCCGCTCGCGGACGACGGCCCCACGCCGCCCATTTTCTTACTCTCAACAAGGAGCCTTCCTATGAACATTTTCGACATTATGGGCCCCATCATGGTGGGGCCGTCGTCCTCCCACACCGCCGGGGCGGTGCGGATCGGCCTCATCACCCGGCACCTGCTGGGCAGCCAGCCCGTCTCCGCCCAGCTCCTCCTCCACGGCTCCTTCGCCGCCACCGGCAAGGGCCACGGCACCGACCGGGCCCTGGTGGCGGGGCTGCTGGACATGGCCCCCGACGACCCCCGCATCCCCCGGGCCTTCGCCCTGGCCAGGGAGGCCGGCATGGAGCTGAACATCTCCACCGCCGTCCTCCGGGGCGCCCACCCCAACACCGTCCTCCTCCGGGTCGGGGATTCCCAGGGCCGTGAGATGGAGGTCAACGCCTCCTCTCTGGGGGGCGGCCGGGTGCGGGTCAACGCCATCGACGGCATGGAAGCTACCTTCACCGGGGACTACCCCACCCTCATCATCCGCAACCAGGACAAGCCAGGCGCCGTGGCCGAGGTCACCGGTATCCTCTCCCGGCGGCAAGTGAACATCGCCACCATGCAGCTCTACCGGGACCGCCGGGGCGGGCTGGCCGTCATGGTGCTGGAGAGCGACCAGCCCATCTGGGCCGAGGCCGTGGAGGAGCTGCGCGCCTCCCCCGGCATCGTCCGGGTGACCTATCTGGACATGGAAGGAGGGCATTGACATGTCATTTGGTTCTGTGGAGAGCCTCCTGCGGGCAGCGGAGTCCGTCCCGGTGTGGGAGGCCGTCCTCCTGGATGACCTCAGCGACCGGGGCGTGGAGCGGGAGGCCTCCTGGGAGAAGATGGCCGGGCTCTGGCGGGCCATGGAGGAATCCGTGGCCAGCTACGACCCGGAGCGCCGCTCCGCCTGCGGCCTCACCGGCGGGGACGGGGCTAAAGTCGAGCAGGCTCAGATCGGTCTGTGCGGCCCGGTGCTCACCGCCGTCATGGCCACCGCCCTGAAGGTGGGGGAGTGCAACGCCTGCATGGGCCGCATCGTGGCCGCCCCCACCGCCGGGGCCAGCGGCGTCCTCCCCGCCGTGCTGCTGCCCATGAAGGAGAAGTACGGCTTTACCGATGAGGATATGGTCCGGTCCCTCTATGTGGCCGCCGGTTTCGGACAGGTCATTGCCACCCGGGCCTCCATCGCCGGGGCCGAGGGCGGCTGTCAGGCCGAGGTGGGCTCGGCCTCCGCCATGGCCGCCGCCGCCCTGGTCTCCCTGCTGGGGGGCACCCCCGAGCAGATGGCCTGGGCCTGCGCCACCGCTCTCCAGAATCTGATGGGCCTGGTGTGCGACCCGGTGGCCGGGCTGGTGGAGCTCCCCTGCGTCAAGCGCAACGTCATCGGCGCCGTCAACGCCCTCACCGCCGCCGAGCTGGCCCTGGCCGGGGTGGGCAGCCCCATCCCCTGCGACGAGGTCATCGACGCCATGCGCGCCGTGGGAGACGTCCTCCCCGCCGCCCTCCGGGAGACTGGCGGCGGCGGCCTGGCCGCCACCCCCACCGGCCGCCGCATCGCCGAGGAGCTGTTGGGGCGGTAGCCCACTTTCCCCGCCCATCACGCCTGAGGAGGCCGCCCACCCTCCCCAGGCGTTTTCTCTTGACAAGTGAATATTAAAGTGATATTATTTTGATATCAAAAGGAGGGACCAACGATGAAAGAGAAACTCATCACGGGACATAAAAACGGCATGGCCGTGCTGCTGCTCATCCTGCTGCTCTACGCGGCCGCGGTGGTCGGCATCATCTGGGCGGCCATCACCCTGGACGCCGGCGGCAGCACGGCGGCGGCGGTGGTCATGGCGGTGTCCATCCTCTGGGTCTCCCTGGGCTGGATCTTCCTGTGCGGCCTGAAGGTGCTCAAGCCCCAGGAGGCCCTGGTGCTCACCCTGTTCGGCAAGTACGTGGGCACCCTGAAGGGGGAGGGCTTCTATTATGTCAACCCCTTCTGCTCCGGGGTGAACCCCGCCGCCAAGACCCGGCTCAACCAGAGCGGGGATGTGGACGGCGGCGGCAAGGCCGCCCTGAAGGTGGACGCCGAGGCGGTGGGCAAGCGGATCTCCCTGAAAATCATGACCCTGAACAACAACCGGCAGAAGATCAACGACTGTCTGGGCAACCCGGTGGAGATCGGCATCGCCGTGATGTGGCGGGTGGTGGACACCGCCAAGGCGGTCTTTGACGTGGACAACTACAAGGAGTACCTCTCCCTCCAGTGCGACAGCGCCCTGCGGGACATCGTGCGCATCTATCCCTACGACGTGGCCCCCAACGTGGACACCACCGGGGACGGCATCGCCGACGAGGGGAGCCTCCGGGGCTCCAGCGAGGTGGTGGCCGCACGCATCAAGGAGAAGATCCAGGACAAGGTGGCCCAGGCCGGCCTGGAGATCATCGAGGCCCGGATCACCTACCTGGCCTACGCCCCTGAGATCGCCGCCGTCATGCTCCAGCGGCAGCAGGCCAGCGCCATCATCGACGCCCGGAAGATGATCGTGGACGGAGCCGTGGGCATGGTGGAAATGGCCCTGGAGCGGCTGAACGAAAAACAGGTGGTCACCCTGGACGAGGAGCGCAAGGCCGCCATGGTGTCCAACCTGCTGGTGGTCCTTTGCGGCAACCGGGACGCCCAGCCGGTGGTCAACTCCGGCAGTCTGTACTGACATGGCGGCGGACGGCAAGAAGCAGGTGCCGCTGCGCCTGTCCCCCAAGCTGTACGCGGCCATCGCCGCCTGGGCCGAGGACGACTTCCGCTCGGTGAACGGGCAGATCGAATATCTGCTTACCGAGTGCGTCCGGCAGCGGAAGAAGAACGGAAAGTACGTCTCCGACCAGATCGACGTCCCCCCGGAGCTGGACATTGAGTGAAATAGACCATGGGATGGCCGGGCGGCGCTGCGAGCGCCGCCCGGCCATTGCTTTTTTCCACAGTTTTGTTATAATGTTTCATCATATCTTTTCCGCCAAAGGAGCGACGGCCATGTTCGCCTTCAACCACTTCAATTTCAACGTCCTGGACCTGGAGCGGAGCCTTGCCTTCTACAGGGACGCCCTGGGCCTGGTCCCCGTATCCAAAAAGGAGGCCGACGACGGCTCCTTTACCCTGGTCTACCTGGGGGACGGCGTGTCCGACTTCACCCTGGAGCTCACCTGGCTCCACGACCGGACCGAGCCCTATGATCTGGGCGAGGGGGAGTTCCACCTGGCCTTCACCGTGCCCGACCTGGACGCCGCCCACCGGAAGCATCAGGCCATGGGCTGCATCTGCTTTGAAAATCCCGCCATGGGCATCTACTTCATCGAGGACCCCGACGGCTACTGGCTGGAGATCGTCCCGGAGAAGGGGTGAGGACATGGCAGGGAAACAGGAAGGCGGTCGGCTGGTCTACGCCGATCTGATGCGGGTGGCGGCCATGCTGGCCGTCATCGTCATCCACGTCTCCGCCGGATGGCTGGAATCCCTCCCCGTGGGGACGGCGGACTGGCACGCCCTCAATCTCTGGAACAGCCTCACCCGCTGGGCCGTCCCCGTCTTCGTCATGTGCAGCGGCATGTTCCTGCTGGACCCCAAGAAGTCCCTCTCCCTGCCCACCCTTTTTTTCCGCTACTTCCTGCGGATGGTCACCGCCCTTTTCTTCTGGGGGGTGGCCTACCACCTGCTCTATGATCTCCTGAACGGCGTCCTGACCCTGAAGAGCCTCCCCCGCGCCCTCTACGCCGTGGTGCTGGGCAGCACCGAGACCCACCTGTGGTTCCTCACCATGATGATGGGCCTCTATCTCCTCACGCCCCTTCTCCGCGCCCTCCTCCGGGGGGCTTCCCGGGGGGACCTCCACTGGTTCTTCCTCCTCTACGCCTTCTTTATGCTCTTCCTTCCCCTCTTCCTCCGGCTCCGGGGGAGCCAGACTGCGGCCTACTACGCCGACCGCTTCTACCTCAATTTCACCCTGGCCTTCCCGCCCCTGGCCTACGTGGGCTATTTTGTGGCGGGCTACTACCTGAAGACCTACACCCTGGGCCGCATCGCCGAGGGGCTCATCTACCTGCTGGGCATCGCCGGGGCGGTGGCCACGGCGGTGGGCACCACCCTCCTCTCCACCCGCTCCGGCGGGCTGGACACCACCCTTTACAGCTACCTCACCCCCAATGTGGCTGCCATGGCGGTGGCCGTCTTCGTCCTCTTCCGGTATCTGCTGGGGGTGAGCGACGAGCGATCCCGGAAACAGCGGGTGAGCGCCATGGCAGATTGCGGCTTTGGCGTCTACCTCTCCCATGTCATCTTCCTCATCCTCCTGCGCTGGTACGGCCTGGCCATCCTGCCCATCCCGGCAGCGGTGGCCGTCCCCCTCCTGACCATAGTCATTTTCATCCCCAGCTATGCCCTCTCCTGGCTCCTCCACAAGCTGCCGGTGGTGGGCCGTTACCTCACCTGAAACCCTCACACACAAAGGAGTCCCGCCCATGCTCTTCTCCAGCTCCATCTTTCTCTTCGCCTTTCTCCCCGCGGTGCTCCTGGGGTACTATATCATCTTCCGGGGGATGCGCCGGGCCCAGAACCTGCTGCTTCTGGCGGCCTCCCTCCTCTTCTACGCCTGGGGGGAGCCCTGGTTCGTCCTGGTGATGATGGGCTCCATTCTGGCAAACTACCTCTTCGGCCTCTGGGTGCACGCCTGGAAGCGGCGGGGCAGAAGGCTCCTTCTCCCCGTCACCGCCGCCTGTGTGTGCAACCTGGGGCTCCTTTTTGTGTTCAAATACCTCACCTTTACCCTGGAGAACCTGAACCTGCTGGGCTTCAACACCCCCATCCCCGTCATTGAGCTGCCCATCGGCATCTCCTTTTTCACCTTCCAGGCCCTGAGCTATGTGCTGGACGTGGCCATGGGGACGGCGGAGGTCCAGCGCAGCCCCTTCGGCCTGGGGCTCTATATCTCCCTCTTCCCCCAGCTCATCGCCGGGCCCATCGTGAAATACGCCACCGTGGCCGATGAGATCCAGGGACGGAAGGAGACCTGGGACGACTTCTCCGCCGGGTGCTGCCGCTTTCTGGTGGGCCTGGGCAAGAAGGTCCTCCTCTCCAACCAGCTGGCCCTGGTGGCCGACGCCGCCTGGGACACCCCCGCGGGCGAGCTCTCCACCGCCTTCGCCTGGCTGGGCTCCCTGTGCTACACCCTCCAGATCTACTACGACTTCTCCGGCTACTCCGACATGGCCATCGGCCTGGGCAAGATGTTCGGCTTCCACTTCTTGGAGAACTTCAACTGGCCCTATCTCTCCCGCTCGGTGACGGAGTTCTGGCGGCGGTGGCACATTTCCCTGTCCACCTGGTTTCGGGACTACGTCTACATCCCCCTGGGGGGCAGCCGTCGGGGAAAGTGGCGCACCCTGCAGAACCTCTTCGTGGTGTGGCTCCTCACCGGGGTGTGGCACGGCGCCAACTGGACCTTTATCTGCTGGGGGCTCTTCTACTTCCTGCTGCTGGTCTTTGAAAAGACCACCGGTCAGGTTCTCTCCTGGCCCAGGGTCCTGGGCTGGGGGTGGACCTTCCTCATGGTCAACTTCGGCTGGGTCCTCTTCCGGGCCGACTCCCTCACCGCCTGCGGCGCCTTCCTCCGGGCCATGCTGGGCCAGGGCGCTGCCGCCGACGGCCTGGCGGCCTACTACTGGGAGCAATACTGGATCGTCATTCTACTCTCCGTTTTCTTCGCCTTCCCCATCGCCCCCTGGCTCACCCGGAGGGTGGAGGCCTATTTCGGCCGGTACGCCCGCCACGTCTTCCCCATGTGGGACGGGGTGTACGGCCTGGGGCTCCTCCTCATCTTCCTGGCCGCCGCCGCCTTTTTGGTGAAGGGGACCTACAATCCCTTCATCTACTTCAACTTCTGACCCGAAAGGAGGGCGCCTCATGGTCCCCTCACACAGCAACACCGGCGCCGTCCTTTTCCTGTGCGCCATGGCCACGGGAGCCGTCCTGCTCCTCACCGGTCTGGCCCCCACCGCTCCCGCCCGGGAGGGGGTGCGCCTTCCCACCCGGAGCGCCTCTTATGCCGCTCAGGTGGGCCTGAGCGACGGCCGGGGGTCCCCCGGCCAGCGGGGGGAGGCGGTGACCGTCCAGGCGGAGCCCCCTTTTGAGCGGCTCCAGGACTTCCTCTCCACCGCCGACGCCGCCGCCAACAGCGCCCTGGACAAGGGCCACCTCTTCATTGAGCTCTACGGCGGTGTTCAGGCCCTCTCCGACCGGACGGTGGTGGAGGACGTGGACCCCCAGTACTCTGTGGTGAAGCTCACCGACGGCACTGTCACTTTTATCAATGCCGAGCCCAAGGACGTCACCGGCCACGGCCGGGCGGTGGTGCGGCTGGCCCAAGCCCTGGAGGAGCGGGAGGTCCCCCTCCTCTACGTCCAGGCCCCCCAGAAGCTCCAGGAAAATGACGACCGCCTCCCCACCGGGGTGACCGACTACGGCAACGACTACGCCGATCAGATCCTGGGTGTGCTGGCTGAGAACAACGTGGCCACCCTGGATCTGCGGGAGACGCTGGCCGACACCGGTCGGGACTGGTCCTCCTTCTTCTTCCGCACCGACCACCACTGGACGCCGGAGGCCGCCTTCACCGCCCACCAGACCCTGGCCCAGGTGCTGGAGACCGACTACGGCTTCACCATCCCGGAGGAGAACACCGACTCTGCCGCCTTCACCCGGACCAATCTGTCCGACTTCTTCCTGGGCAGCCAGGGCAAGCGGGTGGGCTCCCTCTACGCCGGGGTGGACGACATCGAGGTCTGGACCCCCAACTTCGACACCGACTTCACCTACTCCATCCCCATCTACGACATGGAGCGCACCGGGCCCTTTGAGGAGTCCCTCCTCTTCCCGGAGCGCATCGAGGAGAAGGACTTCTTCAACGGCAATCCCTACACCCTCTACGCCGGCGGAGACTACCCCATGGCCCGGATCTACAACGAGCTCTCGCCGGACCGCCCCCGGATCATGCTCCTGCGGGACTCCTACGCCTGCGTCCTCACCCCCTTCCTGGCCCTGGACTGCGGGGAGCTCATCACCGTGGACCTACGCTACTTCCACGACGACCTGCTCACCTACGTGGACTGGCTGGAGCCCGACCTGGTCATCGTCATGTACACCGCCGGCTCCGCCGCCCTGGACGAGCTCTTTGACTTCTTCCCGGGCGACGCCGCCCAGCCCCAGTACGCCCTGGACCCGCCGGCGGCGAAAAAGCCGGCCCTGGGCACAAATTGACCGCTTTGACTGTGAGGTAATCGACCATGCCCTCCGTCCGCCGTCTGGACTACCACTATATGGCCATGCAGATCGGCTTCTGGGCCATGTTTGCCGCCATCTGCGCCTACCAGGCCGCCCTGCTCACCAGCCGGGGCTTCACCAACGCCGAGGCCGGGCTCCTCATCGCCGTCCGCTGCCTGGCCGGCATCGTCTGCCAGCCCATCCTGGGCTCCTTCGCCGACCGCCATCCCCGCATTCCCCTGCGGCTCATCGTCTCCCTGGCCTTGGGGGTGGGCCTCGTCGCCGGGGTGGTCTTCCTCCTGTGCCCCATGGGCATGGCGGGGACCATGGCCGTCCTCATCCTTATGGGCGGCTTTGAGATCACCTCCTACCCCCTGATGGACGCCATGGCCATTCAGTTCATCCGGAGGGGCGTGCCCATCCGGTACAGCCTGGGCCGGGGGGTGGGCTCCCTGGCCTACGCCGTGTGCTGCGTGGTCCTGGGCCTCCAGGTCACCGCCTGGGGGGTGGAGACCACCCTCGTCACCCACGCCGTCCTCACCGCCCTGGAGATCGCCCTGGTCATCACCTATCCCGTCTGCCCGGTGGAGGAGAGCGCCGCCGGACCGGCCCCCGCCCCCCACTCCGCCCTGTGGCTCCTGCGCCGGAACCCCAGCTTCGCCCTCATGCTGCTGGCCATCCTCTTCGGCCTCACCGGGTGCCTCCCCATGTCCAACTTCCTGGTCAATGTGGTCACCAGCCGGGGCGGCGCCGCCGGCGATCTGGGGGTGGCCCTCTTTCTCATGGCCGCCTTCGAGCTGCCCACCGCCTTCTTCTTCCAGCGGCTCTACCGCCGGCTGGGGGGCGGCCGGCTCCTCCTGCTGAGCATCCTCTTCTGCTTCTTCAAGGCCCTGGCCCTCTTCCTCTCCCCCTCGCTGCCCTTTGTCCTCCTCTCCCAGCCCCTCCAGATGCTGGGCTACGGCCTCTTCACCCCCACCTCGGTGTACTACGTCAACGATTCCGTGCCGCCGGAGGACCAGGTGAAGGGCCAGACTCTGATGATGGTGGCCTCCAACGGCCTGGGCGGGGTGCTGGGGAGCCTCTTCGCCGGGTCCATTCTAGACCTGGGCGGCGCTGACGCCATGTTGGTCTTCTGCATGGCCTGCTGCGCGGCCGCCGGCGTGCTGGGCGTCCTGGCCCTGCGCCTCTCCCCCCGCTCCGCCGCCGCCCGCTGAGACACAAAAAATGCCCCCGGACCAATTGGTCCGGGGGCATTTTTTGTGGTTTTGGCGTTCCGCGGCTCAGCCCTTCAGGGACTCGGCCCAGACGGCGTACTTGGCCACCTTCTCGTCGGCCTCGGCCTTGGTCGCGCCGTTGGCCAGGATGTAGACCTTGACCTTGGGCTCGGTGCCGGAGGGGCGAACGATGAGGCTGGTGCCATCGGTCATCTCGTAGCGCAGCACGTTGGAGCCGGAGAGCTCCATGGTGGTCCTGCTGCCGTCGGCGACGGTGACCACGGAGCCGTCCTTGTAGTCCTTCTGCTCCTTCACGGCCACGCCGGCGATCTCCACCGGGGGCTTCTCCCGCAGAGAGGCCATCAGGTCGGCCATCTTTTTGAGGCCGTCCAGACCGGGCATCACCAGGTTCAGGGTCTTCTCGGCGTAGAAGCCGTACTTCTCATAGCACTTCTGGAGGGCGTCGTACAGGGTCATGCCCTGACCGGCGTACCAGGCCGCCATCTCGGTGAGGGCCAGGGCGGCGGTGACGGCGTCCTTGTCCCGGACGTAGTCGCCCAGCATGTAGCCGTAGCTCTCCTCATAGGCGAAGATGACCTTGCCCTCGCCGGCGTTCTCCAGCTTGTCCTTCTTCTCGGCCAGGAACTTGAAGCCGGTGAAGGTGTCGTAGCACTGGAGGCCGTTGGTCTCGGCCACCTTCCGGGCCATCTCGGTGGTGACGATGGTCTTGAGGGCCACGGGCTTCTCCGGCATCTTGCCGGTGCGCTGCTTGGCCCCGATGAGGTAGTCCAGCAGCAGCACGCCGGTCTGGTTGCCGGTGATGGTGACGTACTCGCCCTGGTCGTTCTTCACCATGATGCCC
This sequence comes from uncultured Intestinimonas sp., assembly GCA_944385655.1. Lineage (GTDB taxonomy): Bacteria > Bacillota > Clostridia > Oscillospirales > Oscillospiraceae > Intestinimonas. The sequence continues at coordinate 9,671 of CALWYC010000041.1, forward strand.
ACCCGGTCGGCGTCGGGGTCGGAGCCCAGGATGAAGTCGGCCCCCTCCTGCTTGGCCAGATCCACCGCCAGGTAGAAGCCCTCGGGGTTCTCCGGGTTGGGGGAGACCACGGTGGGGAAGTTGCCGTCAATGACCATCTGCTCGGGCACGCAGATGACGTGCTTCATGCCCAGGCGCCTGAGGGCCTCGGGGATGAGCTTGTAGCCGGTGCCGTGGAAGGGGGTGTAGATCATCTTAAAGGTGTCGGCCACCTTGTCCACGGCGGCCTGGTCGTTGACCTGGCCCATGACGTTGGCAAGGAACTTCTCGTCGGTCTCGGCCCCCATGAGGGTGATCTTCCCGGCCTTCACCGCCTCGTCGTAGTCCATCCGCACGATGGAGTCGAAGAGGTCCAGCTCGGCCATCTTCTTGGCGATGGCGTCGGCGTGGTGGGGGGGCAGCTGGGCGCCGTCCTGCCAGTAGACCTTGTAGCCGTTGTACTCCTTGGGGTTGTGGCTGGCGGTGACGTTGACACCGGCGATGCAGTGGTACTCCCGGACGGCGAAGGACACCTCGGGGGTGGGGCGCAGGGACTCGAAGAGCCGGACGTTGATGCCGTTGCCCGCCATGACGCAGGCGGTCTCCCTGGCGAACTCGTCGGAGTGGTTGCGGCAGTCGAAGCACACGGCCACGCCCCGCTCCATGGCCTCCGGGCCCTCGGCCTTGATGACCTCGGCAAAGGCCTGGGTGGCGTGGCGGATCACATGGACGTTCATCTGGTGCAGACCCACGCACATGGTGCCCCGCAGGCCGGCGGTGCCGAACTCCAGAGGGGCGAAGAAACGGCTCTCGATCTCCTTCTCGTCGCCGGAGATGCTCTCCAGCTCCGCCTTCTCGGCGTCGGTCAGGGCGGGGCTGCGGAGCCACTTTTCATAGGTATCTCTATAGGACATTGGAAGGACCTCCCATCATCTGTGTTACCAGAATTATAGCACAAACCACCGGGAAACTACAATGGTTATTTGTTGAAATCTGACAGGGCGGCGTCTCATTTGTGGTAGTCGGAGCCCTCGTTGATCTTGAAGGCCCGGTAGACCTGCTCCAGCAGCATGACCCGGGCCAGGTGGTGGGGGAAGGTCATGGGAGACATGGACAGCTTCACCCAGGCCTGGGCCTTCAGGGAGGGGTGGAGGCCGTAGGAGCTGCCGATGAGAAAGACCAGATGCTTGGCGCTGCTCAGGCTCCAGTCGGACACCAGCCTGGCCAGCTCCTCGCTGGAGCAGAGCTTCCCCTCCACGCACAGGGCCACCAGGCTGGAGCCGTGGGGCAGCTTGGCCCGGACGGCGGCGGCCTCCTTCTCCAGGGCGGCGTCGATCTGGGCCCGGGAGGGGGACTTGGGCAGTCGCTCCTCGGGGAGCTCCGTCAGGGTGAGGCGGCAGTAGCCCCCCAGCCGCTTGACATACTCCGCCGCCGCCTCGGTATAGAATCTCTCCTTCAGCTTCCCCACGCAGAGGATGTGGACGTCCAGCATGGCGGCCTCCTTAAATGGTGTAGACGGGGCCGGTCCGGTCCCGGGGGGCCACCGCCAGGGTGAGGCCGTTCTCCCGGGCGCCGTGGGCGTCCAGGATGGCGCTCACCGCGTCATAGGCCCGCTGGGGGGTGTTGTTCTCCCGGGACAGGTGGGCCAGCACCACGGTGCGGGCGCCCCCGTCCGCGGCGGCCAGGGCCAGCGCCCCTCCGTCCTCGTTGGAGAGGTGGCCCTTCTCCCCCAGGATGCGGGCCTGGAGGTAGTAGGGGTAGGGGCCGGAGCGGACCCAGTCCGGGTCGTGGTTGGCCTCCACCAGCACCAGCCGGGCCCCCGCCATGCCCCGGCGGACGGCCTCGGTGACCAACCCCAGGTCGGTGACCAGGGCGGCCTTCCGCTCCCCGCTGGAGACGGCGAAGCCCATGGGCTCGGCGGCGTCGTGGGAAATGGGGAAGGTCTCCACGTCCAGCCCCCCCACGGTGAAGCTGCTCCCCGGGGCGCAGGGGCGCACCACGTCCTCCAGGGCGGCGATGCGGTAGCACAGCTGCCGGGCGGTGCCGGGGCTGGTGTAGACCGGCAGGCGGAAGCGCTTATGTAGGGTGGCCAGGCCGGAGATGTGGTCGGCGTGCTCATGGGTGATGAGGACCCCGGAGAGGGACTCCGGCGGGATGTCCAGCCCCGCCAGGGCGGCGCAGATCCGGCGGCAGGAGATGCCGGCGTCCAGCAGCAGGTGGGTCTCCCCGTCAGAGAGCAGGGCGCAGTTGCCCGACGAGCCGCTGGCCAGTGTTGTCAGTTTCAGCAAGTATGATCGCTCCTCACGCACCGTCTCGGAGCGGCGGCGCCGCTCCACGCAAAGCGGGGGCGACGGTCGCGCCGCCGCCCCTCTCTATTTCTCTCTTGACTCAGCCCGCGCTGGCCTGGGCCTTCTCCTCGTCGGGGGTGACCACCACCCGGATGTCGGCCCCCACGCCGGAGAGCTTGCGGACGATGTCCTCATAGCCCCGCTCGATATAGTGGATGCAGTCCACCTCCGTGGTGCCCTGGGCGGCCAGACCGGCGATGACCATGGCCGCGCCGGCCCGGAGGTCGCAGGCCTGCACCGGCGCGCCGGTGAGCTTGTCCACCCCTTCAATGACGGCGATCTTACCGTCCACCTGCACCTTGGCCCCCATGCGGCGGATCTCATCCACATAGCGGTAGCGGCTGTCCCACACGCCCTCGGTGATGACGCTGGTGCCCTCCGCCAGGCACAGCGCCACGGCGATCTGGGGCTGCATGTCGGTGGGGAAGCCGGGGTAGGGCAGGGTCTTCACGTTGGTGCGGCTGAGGGGGCGGTCCAGGCTCCGGCGGACCAGCACGGCGTCGTCGGACTCCTCCACCTCCACCCCCATCTCCACCAGCTTGGCGGTGATGCAGTCCAGGTGCTTGGGGATCACGTTCTTGATGAGGACCTCGCCCCCGGCGGCGGCTACGGCGGCCATATAGGTGCCTGCCTCGATCTGGTCGGGGATGATGGAATAGGTGCCGCCGCTCAGGCGGTCCACCCCCCGGATCTTGATGACGTCGGTACCGGCGCCCATGATGTCGGCGCCCATGGAGTTGAGGAAGTTGGCCAGGTCCACGATGTGGGGCTCCTTGGCCGCGTTTTCAATGATGGTCATGCCCTTGGCCAGCACGGCGGCCAGCATGATGTTCATGGTGGCCCCCACGGAGACGATGTCCAGGTAGACCTGGCCCCCCTGGAGCCGGCCGCCCTGGGCCCTGGCGTTGATATAGCCGCCGCTCACGTCCACGTCGGCCCCCATGGCCACAAAGCCCTTGATGTGCTGATCGATGGGCCGGGCGCCCAGGTGGCAGCCCCCCGGCGGCGGCACCTGGGAGGAGCCGAACCGCCCCAGCAGGGCGCCGATGAGATAATAAGAGGCCCGGATCTGACGGGCCATCACGTCAGGGACTTTCGCGTTGCGGATGTGGGTGCAGTCGATGTCCACCGTGGTCCGGTCCACGGTGCGCACATCGGCGCCCAGCTCCTGGAGGATCTTCAAAAGAAGGGTGACATCGCTGATCTGGGGAATGTTCTCGATCCGGCACACGCCGTCCACCAGCAGGGCGGCGGGGATAATGGCCACCGCGGCGTTCTTGGCGCCGCTGATCTCGATCTCTCCGTGCAGCGGTTTGCCCCCGTGAATCACATACTTCGTCAAAACCGCACCTTCTATTCTCCGGCACCCTCCGGCTCGGCGGAGGGGCGTATCAAGGGCCCGGAAGCACCTTCCCGGCCCGGTAAATGTTGATTGACAGGCGGGCGCTGATTGCTGCCCGCTCCGATACAATGATATTATACCATCCCTAGTATGTAAAAGCAAAAGAAATTTTACACGAATGTTACGGGATTTTCCGCTGGAAAACTTTTCTTTTCACCGCTGGCCCACCTTTGGCGGTGATTGCAGTCGGAGACAAACCGTGGTATACTGATTTTGATTCTGCATATTGGGAGCGGTGGACATGGACATGTATGAAAAGACGATCTCCAGCCAATCCATCTTCAAGGGGGTCATCGTGGACCTGCGGGTGGATCAGATCCAGCTGCCCAACGGCGACGGCTCCATCCGGGAGGTGGTCTCCCACCCCGGCGGGGTGTGCGTGGTGCCCTACCACGACGACGGCACCGTCACCGTGGTGAAGCAGTTCCGCTACCCCTTCGGGCAGGTGGTCACCGAGCTGCCCGCCGGCAAGCTGGAGCGGGGGGAGGACCACCGCCTGGCCGGCCTCCGGGAGCTGGAGGAGGAGACCGGCCTCACCGCCGACTCCTTTCAGTATATGGGCGCTCTGCTGGCCTCTCCGGGCTTCTCCGACGAGGTCATCCACCTCTACCTGGCCCGTGGGCTCCGCCAGGGCCCCTGCCACCCCGACCCCGACGAGTTTTTGGAGCTGTGCCGCCTGCCCTTCAGCGAGCTGCTGGAGCAGGCCATGGACGGACGGCTCCGGGACGCCAAGACGGTGGCCGGACTGCTCAAGACCAAGGTCCTGCTGGGCCTTTGACCGAAACCGATACGGACAAGCTGGGAGGCGCGACATGGGAAAGACGATCCTGATCGTGGAGGATGAGAAGAACATCGTGGACATCCTCAGCTACAATCTGACCAAGGAGGGCTACACCGCCCTGGAGGCCTATGACGGGGAGACCGGACTGCAGCTGGCCCTGGAGCAGGACCCGGACCTCATCCTGCTGGACCTGATGCTGCCCAAAAAGAACGGCTTCGACGTGTGCCGGGAGATCCGGCAGGCGGGGCGCACCACCCCCATCCTCATGCTCACCGCCCGGGAGGAGGAGACCGACAAGGTCCTGGGCCTGGAGCTGGGGGCCGACGACTATATCACCAAGCCCTTCTCCATGCGGGAGCTCATGGCCCGGGTAAAGGCCAACATCCGGCGCAGCACCATGGTCCCGGCCGAGCCCGCCGCCAGGCCCGCCGCCGGTCGGCTGGAGCTGGGCCGTATCACCATCGACACCGAGCTGCTCATGGCCTACAAGGACGGCGCCCCCCTGGACCTCACCCAGCGGGAGTATGAGCTTTTGAAGTTTTTGGCCTCCAACCCGGGGAAGGTCTTCTCCCGGGAGGCCCTCATGGAGAACGTGTGGAACTACGAGGGCTACGTGGGCGACGTCCGGGCGGTGGACGTGGCGGTCCGCCGCCTGCGGGAAAAAGTGGAGGACGACCCTGCAAGCCCTCAGTTTGTTGTCACCAGACGAGGCCTGGGCTACCTCTTCAACGCCTGAATTTTCAAACCGTTCAGGCCGGGTCGGCCTCCACAGGGCCCCATCCCAGACGGGACCGCCGTCAGGCGGTACAGGGTGCCGCCGGCACCCTGGCGCAGGGGCAATTCACTTGCCCCGAGCATGTGAAATCCTCTGCGGGGTCCCCGTGGGGCGGAAGCCCCATGGGGAGATGGACGACCCGGCCAGTCCCCAGTTTGTTGTTACCAGACGGGGTCTGGGCTACCTCTTCAACGCCTGAGCCGCCCCCTTTGACTGCCGGGCCGGGCCGTGTCGGCCGGCCCGGCAGCTGAGCATGCTCAGTTTTACGGGACCCTTCCCAAGAAAGGAGACCTCCCCCCATGTTCCGCTCCCTCCATATGAAGCTGGTGCTCATCATGGTGCTCCTCATCCTCTCCCTGATGACGGTGGTG
>CALWYC010000042.1 GCA_944385655.1 uncultured Intestinimonas sp.
GCCACCTCCACGTTGGCGTTGCGGTCGTGGGCGTCCTTGACCTCGCTGCGCTTGCCGAAGATGGCGTCGCACTCGTCGAAGAAGAGGATGCAGTTGGACTTGCGGGCCTCGGCAAAGACCGCCTGGAGGTTCTTCTCCGTCTCGCCGATGTACTTGCTGACGATCTGGGAGATGTTGATCTTGTACATCTCCATGTTGAGCTCGTTGGCGATGACCTGGGCGCACATGGTCTTGCCGGTGCCGGGGGCGCCGGCGAAGAGGATGGACAGGCCCCGGCCGTAGGTGACCTTTTGGTCAAAGCCCCACTCGCCGTAGACCCGGTGGCGGAACTTGATGTGGCCGCAGGCGTGCTGCAAAAGGCGCTTCTGGTCGGCGGGCATCACCACGTCGTCCCAGCGGAAGGCGGGGCGGACGGGGGTGGCCAGGTCCCCCAGCCTGTGGACCACCTGGTGGTAGCAGCACTGGTGCATCGCCCGGCTGGGGATGGCCGCCAGGCCGTCCAGCCGGGCCAGGCCCGCCGCCTGCCGGCAGGCGAGCTCCACCTGCCGGGGGGAGAAGCGGAATTTGGAGGCCAGCTCCTCCACCGTCAGGCCGTCGCCCAGGGGGACGTCCCCCAGGCAGGCCCGGAAGAGGGCGATGCGCTCGTCCTCTGTGGTGTCAGGGAGCTCCAGCTCCACCGCCAGCCGGCCCAGTCGGGCGCGGATGGGCAGCTGGGAGAGGAAAAAGACCTTTTCGTGGGCGGGCTCCAGGTCCAGGATAGCCCGCAGGCGTTTTTCCTCGGGGGGGAGCAGCTTGCCCTCGCTGTCCCGGCCCTCCATGTGGCCGCAGCACAGGCAGGCGCCGGTGAGCCGGGCGGCCAGCACGCCGTCCCTGGCCCGCTCCTCCGGCTGGTCGCAGTCCAGGCTGAGGAAGACGCACCGCTGGCCGGTCCGGGCCATGAGGTGCTCCACCTGAAAGACCTTGCCGGAGCCGGGGCCGCCGGTGAGGCAGATGACCCGCTCCCCGGGCTCCCGGAAGAGGAGGTCCAGCCGCCGGGCGGCCTCCTGGCCGATGACCAGGGGGCCGGAGGGGGCCTCCGCCGCCCCGTCGAAGAGGCGCAGGCCGGGCATGGGGGCCACCGTGCCGGTGCTGAGGAACTCCAGCACCGTGGGGGCGAGGACCAGCTGTCCGGCGGCCAGCCGCTCCGGGTCGAAGAGGCCGGTGAAGGGGTCCCGCCGGGCGAACCGGGAGAGGTATTCCTCCATGGTGCGCTCCAGGGGGAGGAAGAGCTGGGCCGCCAGGGCGGTGGTGGGGGCTTTTCGGGTGATGTCGTCCTGGAGGTAGGCGAAGAGCTTTTCGTACTTCTGGTCCAGGACGCCGGCATAGGCCAGGGCCACGCAGTTCTGCTCGAACTCGTCCAGGCGGCAGCGCTGGAAGAGGAGGAGCAGGGGGAAGGTCTCGCCGGTCCGCTCCAGCCGGGCCTGGATGGCGGTGCGGGAGGAGGCCAGCTGGGCGGCCTCGGCCCCGTCCAGCTGGGCCGTGAGCCCCAGCTGGGCCGCCTTGGCCAGGTTGTGCTCGAACTCCTCCCGGCTGACCACCAGGCCCATCATATTCCGCATGTCGTTCTTGGGACCCAGCCACTGGTGGTGCTTGTAGAAGAAGTAGAGCACCAGGTCCAGCCAGGCGAAGAGATCGTCCATCAGGTCCCACTGGCTGCCGTAGCCCCTGTCCATAGAGGCGTAGGAGACGTCTCTGAGATCATATTCCTCCACGGCCCATCCTCCTTTCCCTCTGTCTGTTCATCCCTCAGGGGACGTTCACCAGGAGCGCCGGGGTGGCGCTCACCTGGATGACCCCGCCGTAGGAGCACATGAGCTTGCTGGAGTTGTTGAGCAGCTGCAGCTTGCACACCTGGACGGTGGGGCAGCCCGGCGCCCAGCTCACGGCGGCGGGGGCGCAGGGGGCGGGGGTGAACACGCCCGCCGCGGCGGCGGTGGCGGCTATCACCGCCGGGTTGGAGGGGCAGGAGCACATGCCGAAGGAGGGCAGGTTGGCCATGGTGCCGTCCATGATGGTGGCGGCGGCCATGCCGCAGATCTTCACGGTGGGCTGACTGGTCACCGTCAGGGGCGCGGGCGCGGCGCCGAAGGAACAGGCGCACACGGCGGTCTGGACCACTGGATAGGCCATGGGATCGCTCCTTTTCTCTGGACTGGGGTCACAGCGGAAGGGTCTGGGCGTTTTCGCCGGGGGAGAGGGTCAGGCTGGCCAGCAGCCCGCCCTCCTCGGCAAAGACCTCCACCGTACAGGCGGTCTGAAAGACGGCGGACAGCCGTCCGCCGGCGTCGGCGCGGTAGTGCTGGGCGGGGAGGAGGGGGCGGCTGCGGCTGTGGCCTTTGCGCAGGGGGGCGGCCAGGGTGGCCGTCTCCCCCTCCAGTCCCCGGAGCAGGACGATCTCGCTGTCGGCTCCGTCGGCGATGAGGTAAGGCCCGGCGGGCACGGCGGCCTCCGGCCCCTTGCAGTAGAGGCGGAACTGGTCGGCGCCGGCCTCCGCCTTGGTCTGGGCCACCTTCAGCTCGAACTGGGCGGGGGCGGCCAGCCACAGCTGCCGGTGGGCGTCGGGGGCGCCGTCCCGGGTCACGGTGAGGTCCAGCCGGGTGATCTCCCCCCGGAAGGGGTAGCCCGCCCCCGGCTTCATGGTGATCTCCAGCTCCCGGGTGCCGCTGCCCACCCGGAAGTCCACCCACTCCTCCTGGTAGCCGTGGCACCGCAGGGACAGCCGGTGGTCGCCGTGGGACAGGTCCAGCAGCACCAGATAGCCCCCGGGCTTGCCCAGGGGGCGCACCGGCGCCCCGTCCAGGGCGCACAGCAGGGAGGAGGGCTCCATGGCCCGACCGGTGTAGCCGTCCCGCACATGGCAGACGGCGCTGGCGTGGATGGTGATCATCGCTTCCCCTCCCTCGGCTTCTGCTCCGTGGTGATGGACACGTCGGTGACCCGGGTGAGACGGCGCTCCTTCTTGGAGTCGATCTCGATGCCGGTGAGCAGGACCACGAAGGAGAGCTTGTAGGCGCTGGAGGTGTTGTTCCAGATCTTCAGCAGCTGGTCCTGGGTGGTCTTTTCCAGCACCACCCGGACCTGGGCGTTCTGCTCGGCCAGGGAGCCGCTGAGGTACTCCTGGTCGATGACGGGGTGGTCCCGGAGGACCTGGAGGGCGGCCCCCACCATGCGGTACTGGTCGGCCTCCTTGAGCTGGGCCGGGGCCTTGGAGTGGGCGGTGACCAGGAAGCGCAGGTTGTACTTGGTGGGGCGCAGGCGCTCCACCTCCCGGCTCACCTGGTAGTAGCCGCTCTGGGCCCCCTGGGTGTCCTCCTCCACCTGGTAGAGGTAGAGGGTGAGCTGGTTGTTTTCACTCTCGTGGGGGGAGCACAGGGCGATGAGCTCCCGGTTGCCGATGGGCTCCGGGGTCAGGTTGTCCCGGAGCATCTCCACCAGGGCGGTGCCCGCCTCCACCAGGGCGGTATAGTCTGCCATGCCGCCGCCTCCTTTCGGTCAGTTTTGGGGCTCCGCCCCGGCGGGGGACGGAGTGGGAGCGGCCTGGACGGCCTCCGTGGGCTGGACGGTCTCCTCGGTCTGGGCCGGGGCGGCCGTCTGCTGGCCCTGGATGGTCTGGGCGGCCGCCTCCTCCCGCTGGGTCCGGTCGGCCTCCGCCTGGGCGGCGGCGGCCTCCGCCCGGAGGATCTCGCCCTGGAAGAGGGCGGCGAAGGTGTCGGCCATCCAGTCGTACTCGCCGGAGAGCCAGCCTCCGGTGAGGGTGTTGAGTCCGTTGGCCTGGTGGGCGAAGGTGCCCAGGGCCTGGTAGAGGGCGGCGGCGGCCTCGTCCCGGGCCAGCTGGGCGTCGTAGAGCTGGGAGCGGGTGACCGTCCCCTTGGCGTAGGCCTGGGTGGCGGTCTCCACCTGGGCGGCGGCGGCCTCCGCCGCCGTCCGGGCCGAGCGCACCGACTCGTAGGAGAGGCCCAGCTCCAGCACGGCGGACTTGACCTCCCGCCGGAGGGCCTTGCCGTCCACGTCCCCCTGCCCGGCGACGGCCCGGGCGTAGGTGAGGGCGGCGTCATAGAGGGCGTCGGCGTCCAGCTCCAGGGGGTCGAAGAAGAGGAGCATGGCGCTCAGGTCGTAGTCGCCGGCGTCCAGGGTGGTGAGCTCCTCCGCCGTGAGGCCGGCCTGCTCCCGGGCGGTCCGGTACTGGGCCAGACGGCCGTCCAGGCTGTCCAGCTCGGCCTGGGCGGCGTCCACCTCCTCCTGGGTGCCCTCGCCCCGCTGGAGACGGGCCTGGGCGTCGGCCAGCGCCTGCTGGAGGAGGGGCTGACCGGCCTCCAGGGCGGCGGCCATCTGGCCGTAGACGTAGCTGTCGATGAGGGCGTCGGCCAGGGCCTCGCCGTCCTGGGCGCTGAGCACCAGCCCCAGCAGGCGGCTGGGGTCTCCCTGGTCGCCGCCGGTCTGGCCGCCGGTCTCCCCGCCCGCCCCGTCCAGAGCGGCGAGCAGGGCGTCCAGGCGCTCCTGGGCCTGGGCCTCGCCCTCCGCCACGGGGAGGCCGTCGGCGATGGACATGTCCCGGCTCCAGCACAGCTGGGCAGGCGGGTCGTCCGTCCCCTGGCTGAGCAGGGTGCACACGTAGTCTTCATAGCTGTACTGCCGCTGGTACCAGTCTCCCGAGACGGCGCCGTCGGGCTGGAGGACCGCACCCTGGAGCACCCGCTCCTCCGGGGCGGGGTCATGGCCGGCGGCCCAGGCGGCGGCCTGGCTGCCGCTCTCCCAGGGGAGAAGGTCGGCCCACAGGCCGTTGGGGTCGGGGGCGAACCACAGGCGGTAGACCTGTGCCTCGGCCTCCTCCTGCTGATAGCTGCACAGGGCGGTGAGGCCCAGGGCGGTGTTTTCCACCACGAAGCCCCCCACGCTGTCCCGCTCGGTGAGGTCGGCGTCGGCGAAGGCCTCCCGCAGCTCGCCGGCGGTGAGGCTCAGCAGCCAGGCCCCGTCCAGGGTGCCCTGGTCGAACTCCCCGGCGTAGACCGCCTTGCCGTTTTCTGCGTAGAGGGTGCCGAAGCCGTCGGGGGTCAGGTCGTCGGCGCTGCCGTCGTACCAGAGCTTGCCGTTTTGGTACCACTGGATGGCCCCGGTGGAGGCGCCGGCGGCAAATTGGGCCTGGATCTGGCCGCCGCCGTCCAGGTAGACGGTGCCGCTGCCCTCGTAGAGCCCCTGGGCGAAGGAGCCCTTGTAGCGGATCTGTCCGTCCTCGGTGTAGGCGGTGCCCTCCCCCTCGTAGAGGCCCTGGGCGAAGGCGCCCACGTAGGCCCGGGTGCCGTCGGGGTAATAGGCGGTGCCGGTGCCCTCGTAGAGGCCGTCCACGAAGTCGCCCTGGTAGCACTTGACGCCGTCGGCATAGGCGGCGCCCATGCCGTTGGGCAGGCCGCCGGAGAAAGATCCCTCGTAGCTCAGCACGCCGGCGTCGTAGAGGCAGCCGTCGCCGCTGCGCACACCGTCCACGAAATTGCCGGCGTAGGTCAGCAGGCCTTCCTCATTGTACTCCTCACCCCGGCCCTGAAGCAAGCCCTCTTCCAGCGTTCCCCGGTACATGGGGTCCCGTTTTTCCTCGTCGTAGTAGACGATGACCTTGCCGGACCAGTCGGTGAGGTCCGGGTCGCCCTGGTAGAACTTGGCCACGAAGAAGCGGCTGAGGAGGAAGGGCCAGACCACGAAGTAGATCAGCAGTCCGGCCAGCACCAGCCCCACCGCCAGCAGGACCAGGAAGGACTTGGAGATAAAGAGACGCTGGGTCTCGATATAGTCCTCCCGCTTGGTGGGCTTCTTCACCGCCGTGGCGGCCTCCTGGAAGGAGACGGTGGCCACCTTGGTGGCCTGGCGGGAGAAGTTGGTGATGCGGCGCAGATAGGACCAGGCCCCCAGCAGCTTCCGGGTGAAGAAGGCCCGGATGGTGCGGAAGAAGATCCCGAAGGAGTTGATCAGTTGTCGCAGCAGATAGCTCAGCAATGGAAGGCCTCCTATGTATGTCTACTTGTGGACCGGGCAGGCGGGGGAGGACGCCCGGCTCAGCGGGTGAAGATCCCAAGCATGCTCAGCAGATAGATGCCCACGCCCACGGCCGCCAGCACCACCGCGGCGGTGACGGCCCGGGTGACCAGCCGCCGCCGGTAGTCGACCGCCACGTGGAGGGGCTGGACCGGGGAGCGGCGCACGTACCCGTCGGGGGCGGGGCGGACCGGCGGGGCCTGGGTGGCCGCCGTCTCCCGGGCGGCGGAGGACCGCCGCCGGGCCTCACCGGCCCTGGACCGGACAGCGGCCTCCCCCTGGGTGAGGGTGCGCCCCGCCCAGCGGCTGGCCTGGTTCACCAGGCTGGCGTCCCGGCGCAGGCCGCCCTGGACCCGGGCGGCGGCGTTGCGGGCGGCCGCCTCGGCCTGGTTCCGGATGATGTCGAATTGTGTGGCCATGGTGGGATGCCCCCTTTACAGCCCGGAGTCCAGGCTGATCTCGTCCTCCGGCCGCTTTTCCAGGCGGTCGGCCAGGTAGAGGTAGTACCGGGCGCCGCCGTCGCCGGTGTTGTGGTGGACCAGGCTGAGGAAGATGCGTTTGGCCTGGGAGAAGTCCCGGCCGTAGAGGGCGTACACGCCCTCGGAGAAGCGCTCTCCGGTGTCCTCCTTCACCTTGCGGATCTCATAGGCGTCGCCGTCGTAGATCTCGTAGGTGCGGATGGCCGCGCCGCCCTCCAGGCACTTGCCCATGTAGCGGCTGCCGTAGCCCTGGGCGCTGCGGATGACGGCCTCGGTGCACAGGATGTTGGCCTCCAGCCGGCCGCACAGCTCCACCAGGTGCTTGGCCACCGAGAAGCTGGAGGAGATGGAGGTGGGCTCGATCTGGTTCTCGTCGCCCACCACGCCCAGCATCACGTCGCCCTCGTCCAGGGCGATGCGGACCACCACGGGGGGACGGCCGTCCAGCTCCCGCTCCCGGTTGATCTCCATGATCTCCTGCTGGACGGCCACGGCGGTGCTCACCGCCGCGGCGCTGCCGCCCTCGAAGACGGCGTCGTAGCCGTCGTAGGCGAAGTTGAACACGGCGCCGCCCTTCTGGGTGACGATGGAGGCGGTGCGCTCGATGATCTCGTTGAGGTTGTCGAAGAGCTCCCGTCCGCTCTTTTCGTAGACCTGGGGCGGGAAGCGGAACCAGAGCATCATGGCCGCCAGGCTGCGGGAGACGAAGGTCTGCTTGTCCACCTCCTGGATGGAGGTCTTGCCCAGGAGGGAGAGGACCCGCTCGGGGACGAAGCGGCGGTAGGACTGGGCCAGCTCCTGCTGGTGGAGGTCCAGGTCCCGGAGGGAGGCGGAGAGGGCGTTGACGTCGTCGGCCAGGCTGGAGAGCTCGTCGCCGCCGCCGATGTTCACCCGGACGTCCAGCTCGCCGGCGGCCAGCCGCTCCATGCCCTTGAGGGCCCGGCGCAGGCAGAGGCTGATCCAGCAGAGCATGGCCAGAGTGAGGGCGGTGAGGAGGACGGCCAGAGCGGTGAGCCCCCGGACCATCCACTGGGTGGCCGTCTCTCCGGCCTCCAGCAGGGAGACGCCGTTCACGTCCACCGCCAGCAGGGCGTTCCCGTGGGTGCGGTAGAGGATGTAGCGGATGTGGTCCCCCTCATCCCGGGACCAGAGGAGGGTGCCCTGCTCTCCGGCCTGCTGGGCCATGGTCCGGTCAAAGCTGCGGCTCAGCTCGGCCTGGGTGCCGTCGGGGAGGCCGGTGTTGCTGGAGCGAACGGTCCACACGTCTCCGTCCTTCCTATAGACAGTGACGGCGCTGTCCCGGTAGCGGCCGCCGGACATGCTGGCCAGGCCGAAGCTCAGGCTCTGGGTCAGGGTGTCGTCGGTCATGGCGTAGCGCTGGAGGGACTGGGCGGTGAGGGCGCTGAGGAGGGAGGTGGCCTCCCGCTCCGCCGCCTCCCGGCTGGAGGCGGCCACCGGGCCCCGGATGAGGGCGGCGGTGCCCAGGGCGGCCAGGGCCACCGCCAGCACCCCCCAGCGGAGGAGGAGGGGCAGGCGGAAGCGGTTCTGCTCACAGACGGCGAACCACAGGGCCACGGTCAGCACCAGCACGGCCAGGACCAGCCCGGCCAGGATGAGGCCGCACCGCAGGGCGGAGGGGTAGAGCATCCCGGACAGGTCGGTGACGGCGCTGCCCCGGTCCAGCAGCAGGGTGCCGCCGTTCAGGAGGAGGAGCACATCCCCGTTCCAGGTCATGGTGAGGTCGGTGCAGTGGTCCAGGTCATAGCCGTCCTTGGTCAGCTCCAGGATGGGGTAGGGCTGCCAGTTGGCGAAATCGGCAAAAAACACGTTAAGACCGGCCGCGTCCAGGTAGTAGACGCCGGTGCCAGCCTGAGCCATTTCTATGATGATCTCCCCGTTCGTAAGGGGGATGGTCCCCCCGTCGGTCCGCACCAGCCCGGCGCCGCAGGCCAGGATCTGGGTGCCGTCGGAGAGGGCCATGGCGGCCCGGAGGCCGGTCTGGGTGAAGGTGCCCACCTCCTCCAGGCCGCTGTTGACGCCGGCCCGGCGGTAGAAGGTGGCGGTGTCGCCCTCCATGAGGGCGAAGGTGACCACTCCGTCCACCTGGGAGAAGCTGGAGAGCTTCATGGCGGCCATCTGGGTCTGGAGGTTGTCGCCGGGGCAGGGCTCATTGAGCAGCAGCTCCGCCGCCGTCCCCTGCTGGGTCAGGCGGTAGAGCTGGAGGCAGGTCTCCTCCTCGGTGCTGTAGAGGCCCAGATAGACGGCCCCCCCGGCAGCGGGGTAGAGGGCGGCGGGGACGCTCTCCCGGGGGAGGCCGTCGGCGGTCAGCCGCCAGAGGCCGGTCCGGGCGCCGGTCTGATCGCCCAGCACCAGGAAGTAGCCCTCCCGGTCCTGGCCCAGCACGTAGACCTTCCCCTCTGTGTCGGCGGAGGCGAGCAGGTAGCTGGAGGAGCCCCGCCCGGTGCCGAGGACGGAGAGGCACTCGCTCCCCGCATCCCAGAAGAGCAGGGCGGCGCCGGCGCTCACAAGGGCCAGGATCAGCACAAAGATGCCCCATCGCTTCAGATGTACCATACCGCTCACCTCGTTTTCCGCCGGGTGAACCACCGCTTGGCGCGGCCAAGCAGCAGGGAACACCAGCGGCGGACGAAATTCTTGTGTTCCAGGGCCTTATAGGCCTCCCGGATCTCCTCCGCCCGGGCGCGCCACAGGGCGAAGAGCTGGACGGGACCGGCCAGGTCCCCCCGGTCCAGCTCGTCCAGGAAGCGGAGCTCGGCCAGAGGGGAGGACAGGCGGGGACGCAGGATCTTGCGGACCTGGTCGGCGGCCAGGAAGGCCGTCTCCCGGTGGTTCATCCCCTCCAGGGGGATGGTGTGGAACCGCAGGGCGATGCTGCGGTCGGTCTGGTCCACCCGGACGTTCTCCGAGAGGAGGAGGGCGCAGGCTACCTCCGGCGGCAGGTCGGACAGGTTGAGGACCTGCCGGAGGAGCTCGCCGGCGTAGTAGAGCCGGTCCCGCCAGCCGTGGCTGTCCCCCAGGAAGAAGACCTGGTCGATGGGGGTGCCGCCGCAGTCCCGGAACACCCCCACCAGGCTCTCCCCGTCCAGGAACATGGACAGGAAGTCGGGACAGCTCGAGAGCCGGTCGAAGCAGGGCAGGTACCGGCGGAGCAGGGGCCCCTCGTACAGATTGAGCAGGCAGCCCCGCGTCTCCCGGTCCAGGATGTCCACCGCCTCGGCGAAGGCGTAGTCCTCCCGGCAGTCGGTGACCCGGACCACCTTATATCGTTCCCGCACCAGCATGGCGTCCACGGCGTTCCCACCTCTCTGCCGGGGCCGTCCCGGCTGATTTTTCCTCTCTTACTCCACGATGACGAAGGCGCTGGCGGTGACGGACTCGTCCGCCCCGGCCACGGCGGTGATCTCATAGGTGCCGGGGAGCTCCGGCGCCTGGTAGAGGCCGTTGTGGTCGATGACGCCGCCGTTCTCCTCCTTGACGCTCCAGGTGACGCTCTTGTCCTCGGAGCCCACCACCTCAGCCTGGAACTGGACCTTGTCCCGGCAGCCCAGCCGGGAGAACTCGGGGGTCACCGTCAGGCTGATCCGGCGCTGGGAGAGGATGCGGCTGGTGTCCCGCTCCGGCTTCTGGGCAAAGTAGTGGACCCGGATCAGGTTGCCGTCCACTGTGTCGTGGAGCCACAGTCCGATGCGCATGGTCCCCCGCTCGGGGTAGACCAGGGCGGCGGCCTCCACCCAGGGCGGCGCGATTTTTAGGGACTTGTGCTTGAAGACCTCGCTGTTGCCGCACAGCAGGGCGGTCTCGTCCCGCTCCCGGTCCACGAACTCCACGCTCAGACGCACGTCCACCGCCCCGGCGCCCAGACCGTGGGCGATCTCCTGGGAGTAGAGCTTGCTGTTGACCCGGATGCCGCCGGGCATGGCGAGGTCCACGGTGCCGTGGGCCACGGTGTAGTCGTACTGCTCCGGGGAGGGGATGCCGAAGTCCAGGTGGAGGGCCCCGGAGGAGGGCTGATAGACCGCCTTCACGTCGGGCTTCTGCCAGTATTCCAGGCTGCGCACCGAGGTGGTCACGGTGAGGTCGCCGGCGCCGCCGGCCTTGGCGGTCCCCTCGGACTGCACCGTCTGCTGGAAGGGCAGGCTGGTCACGCCGCCCACGAAGACACCGCCGGCGGAGTGGATGAGCTCCAGCTTGGCCAGGTACAGGGGCAGGTCCCGGCCCCGGAGGTGGCGGCTCAGGTCGTCCATCCGCCGCCGGCGCAGGCGGCACTCCTCCTGGTCCCGGCACAGGTGGACGGCGGCCTCTACGTTGAGGTAGTTTTTGTAGTGGTGGCTGCCCAGCTCCACGTTGAGCTCGCAGCCGCTGGGGAAGAGGCGGCTGTCCACGTCGCTGAGGGCCTTGGAGCGCAGGGAGAAGTCCACGGTGTAGACGCACCGCTTCTCCTCCCGGCTCTCCCGGTAGGAGAGGCACACCCGGCCGTTCTCGCTCTCGGCGAAGGTGTTCTCGCCCTCCAGGGAGAACTGGACCGGGGGGGTCTTCTCGTTCTTGACCACCAGCACCTGGACCTGGAACTCCTCGCCGGCGGCGATGGTGGCGGGGAGGGAGAGAACCAGGATGAGCTCGTCGCTCTGGTAGAGGACGGACACGTTCTCCCGTCCGGCGGTCTCCAGCAGGCTCTGGTAGGCGGGGGGCTCGGCGGTGAGGAAGAGGCGGAAGCCCTCCCGGGTCAGATCGTGCTGCCGCTGGGCGCCCACCTCGGCGCCGGTGGCGTTGACCGGCTCCACGTCCTCCTCGTCGTAGGCCAGGCACAGGTAGGCGTCCTTCTTGCCGGCCAGGGTCTCCTGGCCCTCCAGCATCTGGAGCTTGCGGAAGAGGGCCTCGGGGAGGACGATCTCCCGGCCCTGGTAGTCCAGGGCCATGCCGCTCTCGATCATCAGGGTGGACTCGTCGCTGGCGGTGACCCCCAGGCCGCACACCACGCCGGCGCCGTGGACCAGCCGGTTGAGCAGTTCCCGCTTGGTGCAGTGGTAGCGCTGCTCCACCTCGAAGTCCCGGACGGTGAGCAGCTTGCCGTAGAAATACCGGTTGCGCTCAAAGGGGAAAAAGTTGGCGTTATTCATGGTTGGCTCCTCCGATCGTGGTGTCATAGTGGATGGTGGCCTGCTCGTCCAGCACCGCCGGCACGTAGCCGCCGATGCGGGCGTTGATGCCCAGGTAGGTGTGCCAGTCCAGCTGCACGCAGGGCTTGAGCTGGATCATCTGCATGCTCATCCCGGCGGGGATGACCTCCTCCATGTCCCGCTGGAACTGCTCCCGCTCCCGCTGGCCGGAGAAGGTGTCCTCGGGCAGCAGGACGAAGAAGCGGTAGGGGTCCTCCCCGTAGAGCCGGCGGTAGAGCACCGGGTCCCGGCAGTCGGGCCGGTTGGGGGAGACCTGGAAGGGCTCGATGAGGATGGGGTCCCGGCCGGTGAGGCGGCGGATGCTCCGCCGCACCCCCTCCACGGTGTAGAGGTCCTCGCAGTCGGGCAGGGCGGAGGCGATCCGCTCCCGCAGCGCCCCCTCGTCCGCCTCCCCCTCCACGCACACCCAGGAGGCCAGGTACCGCAGCAGCTCGCCGTCGGCGTGGCGGTAGTCCATCTGCCCGGGGAGGGCGTCGATGGCGCGGTCCATGTCGGTGTACATGCTGTCAAAGACGGAGAGGAACCGCCGGGTGAAGTCCTCCCCCTGGTAGATGGCGGGGAGGTAGTCGGTCATGTGGTCCCCCCGCATCCACAGCCGCAGCTTCCGCACCACCGGGGCCTGGGCGCCGGTGGCCGTCAGCTCCAGCATGAGCCACAGGTAGCGCCCGGCGCAGGGGAGGAGGCAGTCGCACCGCTCCGAGACCGGGGGACCGAAGATCTCCCGCAGGGCGGGCAGGGGGTCCCCCTCCAGGGTGCGGATGCCCACGTCCAGGTCGGGCCAGCCGCCCCAGTCCCGGCCGTCGGCGGCCCGGGCGTAGAGGCGCAGGGCGGTGTCCGGTGGCAGGTCGGCCTCCACGGCCGCCCGGCCCCAGCGGAAGCCCTTCTCACCGCTGTCCACCGCCGCCAGGCAGTACACGCCGGTGGAGGCGCGTCCCGGGTCCAGGCGCAGGCCGTCCCCCCAGGGCTCCACCCGGTGGAAGTACCCGCCCATCCACTGCTCCGCGCAGCAAAAAACCATCTGTGCCTGGATCGGCTCCATACCGCCCATCCCCTCCTTTTACTTGTGCTTCAGCGGCCGCCGCTCCGGTCGGACAGCCGTTCGGTCCGGAGGGCCCCCAGTCTGGGGATGGCCCGCCGGGGCAGGAGGAGGTCCCCCTCCTCGTTTTGGTAGCAGCCCGGCCCCAGGGAGCGCAGGGAGACCTCCCGGACCTGGAGGACGCCGGGGACGGCCTGGACCGCCGCCATGGCGTCGCCGGCGCGGAGGGTGCCGCCGATGCCGCTGCTTCTCAGCCAGGCGGACAGGCCCGCCCGGAGGGCCTCGTCGGTGGCCTCGCTTCCGGCCCGGAGGACCAGCTCCGCCCGGAGCTCCACATAGACGGGGGACACCACCTTCACCTGGGTGCCGATGGGGCGGACCCGGTCCATCTGGCGCTGGACCGCTTCCAGGAAGCGGCTGTCGGGCAGGGGGGCGTCTCCTGCCCCCGCCGGCACCGCCACCACTGTCACGGTGGGCAGGCGGCTCACGCCGGTGGGCTCGTCGGGGTCGTAGCCGGGCAGGGCTTTGGCCGCCGCCACCCGGAGGCCCGGGGTCTCCCGGGCCAGGCGCTCGTAGTCGTCGGCTGAGACGCATTTGCGGGTGGTGCTCAGGGCCTGGAGCAGCCGGGCCTGGGTCTGGGCGGCGGTCTCCCGGTCGGCGCCGCCCCGGGCTGCCTGGCTGGGGACGGTCCCGCCGTCCAGCAGGAAGGTGAGGTCGGTGCCGGCGGGGATGTTGCCGCCGGCGCCCCGGGTGAGGGCCAGGCCGGCCACCAGCACCGCCCCCTCGCCCCGGCACAGGAGGGCGCCGTGCTCTCCGTCGCCGAAGGTGATGGTCTCCCGCACGGGGTCGTAGGTGAACACCCGGTCCCGGGGACCGCAGGCGTACAGGTCGTCCACGCACCGCCACAGGGCGGGCCGGACCTGGCCGTCCCGGTCCAGGGTGTCGCACAGGAGGACGAAGGACTCGGTGAGGGCGGTGCGCCCCTCCAGGTCCAAAAAGAAGCGCTCGCCGGGCAGCCCCTTGGCGTCAAAGAGGAGGCGGCCGCTGCGGTCGCCGTCCAGCACCACCACCAGCACGTTGTCCGCCCCGTCCTGGACGGCGGCGGTGGTGTCCACCTGGAGGATGCGGCCGTCCAGGGTGGCGGCGGCCTGCCAGGCGCCGGTCTGCTCCCAGCGCTCCCCGGTGCGGAGGAAGACGGCCAGAGCGCCGTCCCGGGCCAGGGCGTCGGCCAGACAGACGGTCCAGTCGGGCCGGGCGGGGGCCAGGAAAGTGTGGTGCTCCGCCCAGGTCTCCCGCTGAAGGGCGGGCCAGCGCCCGGCGGAGAGGCCGGAGAGCCGCACCCGCTCCTCGCACCCCGGGTCCTCCAGGGTGAGGGCCAGCCAGTGGAGCCCGTCCTCGCCGGCGGGCCACTCCCCCTCCGGCCGGAGGGTCACGTAGCCGCTGACGCTGAGGGCGTGGGTCTCGTCCCGGAGAAGGGCGGTGCCCTCCGCCCCCAGGCAGTCCCAGCGGATGAGCCGGGGGACCTGGTCCAGGGAGGCGAAGGGGTTCCGGGGGGCGCCGTCGGAGGCCTCCACGTCGAACCACAGCCGCAGGTCGCCCTCCCCCAGCTGGGAGAAGCCGACGAGGAGCCGGCTGTCGGGACCGCCGTCCCCGCCGAAGGGGAGAAAGGTGACGCGCCGGTCCTCCAGCAGCTCGCCCACGTCCATCCGGCGCTCGCCCTGGACCACCTGGACCCGGGCGACGACGGGCCGCCGGGCGGGGACGGCCTCGGTGAGCTCGAAGGGGATGCCCTCCCGGGTGATCAGCCGCTCCCCGGCCAGCCGGGCGGGGGCGTCCGGGGGCAGCTCCACGGCGCAGCGGGCGGGGGCGGCCTCCCGGCGGTCCATGCCCGCCAGCTTGAGCAGCTTGTACCGCAGGGCGTCGGTGAACTGATTCATGTGGTACTGCTGCATTTCCTTGTACCAGGCCATCAGCTCCAGAATGGTGATGCCCGGGTCATGGGCGTTGTGGTCGGTCCAGACCGGGCACAGCCAGGGCAGGCGGCCCTCCGCCGCTCTCACGATCTCCTCATAGGTCTGGTCGTCCAGATTCCGGGCGCTCAGCATGGGCCATCCCTCCCGCAGGTCAGTTTAGATCATTCACTCCACCTGGATGAGGTGGAAGCCGCTTTTTACGGTGGCATAGGGGAAGAGGCCGTCCTCTTCCAGGGGGACCACCCGCTGGACGCCGGCCTGGTCGAACCAGCCCTCCAGCAGGATGCTGCGCACCAGGCGCACGTTGGGGGTGTCCCGCACCGTCTGCCACACCTGGGCGATGCGGAGCTGGTCGCCGATCTCCCGCTCCCGCCACCGCTCGTTGATGAGCTCCTCCAGCCGCCGGGCGATGGCCTGCTGGGTGACGGCCCCCTGATCGGGGTCCTCCATCTCCACCGTCACCTTGGAGCTCACGGTGATGACGGTGGAGCCCAG
>CALWYC010000043.1 GCA_944385655.1 uncultured Intestinimonas sp.
GCCCCCTGATCGCGCCCACGGCACCGCGCCGCAGGTTGGTGTAGGGGCGGATATCATCCGCCCGCAAAACCTTCCCCTTGGAAGGGGGAAGGTCTGAGAAAGCGCTATCCGTAAAATCTTCCCCCGGGGGAAGCCGACGGTTGACAGGCCGCCCGCAATCCCCCGCTTATTTCTTGTTCTGGAGCTTGAAGATCTCCCGCTTGGCCTCGGAGAGCTCCATTTTCAGCTTGGTGGCCTCCTCCAGGTACTCCTTGAGCTGGCGGCGGAGGTTCTCGGAGGCCTCCACCTCCTTGAAATACTCGTCGGCGATGTTGAGGGCGCCCAGGATGGCGCCGTCCACCAGGGAGACCTTGGACTCATCCAAAACCTCCTGGACCTTGGCGTCCACATGGGACGCCACTTTTTCCATATAGGCCGCGTCCTCGGCGGCCACCAGAGTATAGCTCTGACCGGCGATGCTGACCGTGATCTTGTTTTTCACGACGGGCCCTCCCTATCTGTTTTCCAGGCGTGTTCCGGCGGGAAAAGTCCCATAGACCGGAGCGCGGATGTTTGGAAAACATTATACCATAACTCCCCCCGCCGGGACAAGGGGCGGCGGGCCTTTCTGACCTGGGCTCCGGGAGGGAAAAGTGGCAGAAATTTGTCTTTTCTTCCGACGGATTTTGAGATACAATGTTCCTTACGAAAAAAGACGGAAGGAGGAGAGGGATATGGCCGCAGGGGTGCTGCTCCCGGGGGGCGTGCTCTCCATGACCTCGTCGGCGGCGGAGCGGCTGGTCCGGTCGGGCAGCGGGGACGCCGCCCTGCTGTACCTCCAGCTCCTCCGCCAGGGGGGACAGTTCGACGCCGAAGGGCTGCGGAAGGCCCTGGGCTGGTCGGCGGACCGGGTGGCCGCCGCCTACGGTCAGCTCTCCGACCTGGGCCTGGCCCGGAAGGACGCCGACCTCTCCCCCGCCCCGGCTCCGCCGGAGCCGGACAGTCCGCCGGACTACACCGCCGCCGACATCGCCCGGGAGATGGAGGGCCCCGGCGCCTTCCCCCACCTGGTCCGGGAGCTGGAGCGGCGGCTGGGAAAGGTCCTCTCCACCGCCGACCTCAAAATGCTCTACACCATGTTCGACTATCTGGCCCTGCCGGCGGAGGTCATCCTGCTGCTGGCCACCTGGTGCATCGAGGAGACCGAGCGGAAGTACGGCCCCGGTCGGAAGCCCCGCATGTCCCAGCTCCGGAAGGAGGCCTTCCTGTGGCGGCGGCTGGGGGTGGACACCCCCGAGGCCGCCGACGCCCACGTCCGGGCTCTCTCCGCCCTCCGGAGCCGGGAGGCCCGGCTCCTCCCCCTGCTGGGCATCTCCGGCCGTGCGCCGGTGGAGGGGGAGCGCAAGTACATCAACGCCTGGATCGAGATGGGCTTCGACGACGAGGCCATCGCTCTGGCCTACGAGAAGACCATCCTGAAGAAGGGGTCCCTCCACTGGCAGTACATGAACTCCATTTTGCGCAGCTGGCACCAGAAGGGCCTCCATACCCGGCAGCAGGTGGAGGCGGGGGACTCGGCCTGGCCCAAGGACCGGCCGGCCGGCGCTCCGGCGGCCCAGGGCCCCGGCGCCCAGCCCGCCGGCAAGGCGGTGGAGCGGCTCAAGGAGGACATGGACTGGATGGACCGCTTCCTGGAGCAGACCGGGGGAAAGGAGTAAGCCATGTCATACAGCCCCAACGTACTGCGCCGGGCCCAGGCCCGGCTGACCCGGCGGCGGGAGGAGCGGCAGGCCCGGCAGGAGGAGCAGCGGCGGCAGGTGTACGCCCAGCTGCCCCGGGTGGCCGAGATCGACGGCCTCCTCCGCCGCACCATGGCCCAGGTCATCGCCGCCGCCCTCCGGGAGGGGGGCGACCCCGCCGCCCAGGTGGCGGACATCCGCCGGAAAAACCAGGCCCTCCAGGCCGAGCAGGCCCAGCTCCTCACCGGCCATGGCTTCCCCGCCGACGCCCTGGACGACAAGCCCCTGTGCGCCAAGTGCGGGGACTCGGGCTGGGTTGGCTCCGACATGTGCGACTGCCTGAAGGTGCTCTGCGCCCAGGAGCAGATCAGGGAGCTCTCCCAGCTGCTGGACCTGGGGGAGCAGTCCTTCGACACCTTCGATCTGGGCTTTTACTCCCCGGAGGTGTGGCCGGCCTGGGGCCGGTCCCCCCGGGAGAACATGGAGAAGGTGCTGAAGATCTGCCGGGATTATGCCCAGAATTTCGGCCGCTACTACTTCAACAACCTCTTCCTCAGCGGCAGCACCGGCCTGGGCAAGACCTTCCTCTCGGCCTGCATCGCCCGGACGGTGTCGGAGAACGGCTTCTCGGTGGTGTACGATACGGCGGGGGAGGTCTTTGCCCGGTTCGAGGCCCAGAAGTTCTCCCGGGACGAGGAGGACGCCCGGGAGGCCCGGGAGGACACCCGGCGGTACCTGAGGTGCGACCTGCTGATCCTGGACGACCTGGGCAGCGAGCTGACCACCCCCTTTGTCCAGTCGGCCCTCTACCAGCTGGTGAACAGCCGGCTGACGGCGGAGAAGCGGACGGTCATCAGCTCCAACCTGACCATGGACGACGTGCGGGGGCGGTACAGCCCCCAGATCGCCTCCCGGCTGGAGGGCGAGTACCGGGTCCTCCCCTTCTTCGGCGAGGACATCCGCCTCCAGCGGAAGGGACGCATGTAAGATGAGAACAGAAAACAGCCCTGGATCACAGATCCAGGGCTGTTTTTTCATGGGTTCGGAAGGTCGGCCAGCACGTCGGCGGGGTCGGGCAGGTCCTCGGCCACGGCGGCGTAGCGGCAGCGCAGCAGGGCGCCGTCCCGGACGAGGAAGAGGGCAGGCAGCCGCAGGGGGCTGCCGCTGTCGGTGCCGTGGACGAAGCCGGCGGCCTTGGCCCGGGCGATGGCCTCCTGGACGTGGGGGCCGCCCAAGGTCTCGGGGCTCCGGGCGGTGGCGACGCCCCAGAGGGAAAAGAGGGCCTCGTCCCCGCACAGCACCGGGAAGGGCCAGCCGCCGCCGGGGATCTCCCCGGCCAGGACGGCGGGGTCGCTGTCCACCACGGCCAGCAGCCGCCAGCCCCGCGCCTCAAAGCCGGCGGCGGTTTGGGCCATGCGGTCCAGGTGCCGGCGGGCCAGGACGCAGGCCTGGTCCCGGAGGAACCAGAGGGCGGTGGGACCGCCCCGGAGCAGGTCGGAGAGGGGGACGGACTCCCCCGAGGGGGTGCGGGCCTGGCCGCCGGGCAGGGGGGCGCCGCTGCGGAGCTGAGACATGGGGTGGACCTCCTTTTATCTATAACGGATATAAACAGGTATGCCAGGCGGACGCACCCGGAGAACCGGGTGTGTCCGCCTGGCGGCAGTTCTGGATGGGAAAGGGATCACTGGCAGGTGTAGACGTTCTCGGCCTCGTCCAGGGCCTTCTGGGAGAGCTCCTGGCCGATGCCGGGCCGGTCGGGGACGTCGTAGTAGCCGCCTACGGGCTTGATGTCCTCGTACATGCCCAGATCCCGCATGTCCTTCTTGATGGCGCCCTCGTGGACCTCGTGGATGAGGAAGTTGGGGATGACGGCCTCCACCTGGAGGCTGGCGGCGGTGGCGATGGGGCCGCCGCAGATGTGGAGCTGGACGGCGGCGTCGTAGATGTTGGCCATGTCGCAGATCTTCTTGGTCTCGGAGATGCCGCCGCAGATGGTGAGGTCGGGCTGGATGACCTGGAGGACGTGCTTCTCCAGGAATTCACGGAAGCCCCAGCGGGTGTAGATGCGCTCGCCGCTGGCCAGGGCCACATGGGGCAGGGCCTTGTGGATCTCCAGCATGTTCTCCACGTTCAGGGGGTTGCAGGGCTCCTCATAGTAGTAGATGTTCAGGGGCTCCAGGCGCTGGCCCAGCTGGATGCCGGTGTTCATGTCGGGGTAGGAGTGGGTCTCGATGATGATGTCCAGATTGTCCCCGCCCTCCTTGCGCATGGCCTCGGTGCGCTTGTAGCAGGTATCCAGCATCTTCTCGCTGAGCTTGCCCCGCATCTTCCAGTTGGGGTTGCTGGCCTCGCGGGCCCACTTGCCCTCGTCGGTGACGCCCATGGGGTCCACCTTGATGGCGTCGTAGCCGTCCTCCAGGGCGTCCCGGGTGGCCTTGGCGTAGTCCTCGGGATCGGTGAGGAAGAGGTGCTCGGGACCCCAGCCGAACTGGAGCTGGCTGGCGTAGGCCCGGATGCGCTCGTTGGTCTTGCCGCCCAGGAGCTGGTAGACGGGCACGCCGTAGGCCTTGCCCATGATGTCCCAGAGGGCGGTGTCGATGGCGCTCATGCCGGCGTTGATGACGGTGCCGCCGCCCAGGCCCCAGAAGGTGGTGCGGAAGATGGTCTCCCAGATGAGCTCGGGCTTCAGGGGGTCCATGCCCACGATGAGCTCGCCGAAATCCCGGGCGATGCCCACGCCGGCATAGTGGGCCTTGCCGTAGGACAGGCCCACCTCGCCGTAACCATAGATGTCCTTATGGTCGGTGTTGATGCGGACGCAGATGACCTTGCCCATGACGTTGGGCTTACATTCGATGACGTTTACGCTTGTGATCTTCATACTGGCGCACACTCCCAATCACTTTTTAACAGGAAGGACAGAAGAGTGCTCACGCATGATGTTTGCTTGTTATACAGGCATACTATCAGAAAGAGGGCGCTTTGTCAACAGGCCGCGGAAAAAATTTTCCGGCGGGTGAACGGGTTCGGCCCGGACAAGCGCCCCGGGGCGGGGTCAGGGCTCCTGCTGGGAGGAGGCATAGTAGCGCAGGGAGCGCTCCCGGGAGTCCATCTGGGCCTTGGTGAAGCGCTCCATATCCCTGTCCTGGAGGCTCTCCAGCATTTCCCGGTGGTGGCTGAGGACCAGGTCAAAGTTGGAGGTGCTGCGGACGGAGCGCTCCACGTTCTGCCGGGTGACGTCGTCCATGAGGGACTCCACCGCGTCGTAGATCATAAAGAGGAGCTCGTTCTGGCACAGCTCGCAGACGGCCCGGTGGAACTGGATGTCGGCGTCGTGGAAGGCGTCCATGTCGTTGCGCCCGGCGGCCTCTTCCATGTCCTTTTCCAGGTCCACCAGGACCTGGAGGTCGCTCTCGGCGATGCCGTCGGCGATGGCCAGGCGGGCGCTGGCGATCTGGAGGACGCAGCGCAGGTCGTTGATCTCGTTGGGGTCCCGGCCCAGCAGCTTCATGCGGTAGAGCTCGCTGAAGTAGGAGCGCAGGTTGAAGCTGCGCACGAAGGTGCCCTCCCCCACCCGGGTCTCGGTGAGGCCCATGGCGCTGCACCGCTGGATGGCGCTACGCAGGGACATGCGGCTCACCCCCAGGGACTCGGAGAGCTCGTTTTCCGAGGGCAGCTTCTCCCCCGGCTTCCAGGTGCCCTTGATGATCTCCTCCTGGATGTAGTTGAAGATCTGGTCGGTCAGATTGGTCTTGACGAGTTTTTTCATAATTTGCCCCCTAAGGCCATCTAGTTGTAAAACAACTGTACATGTTAAAAAGAGTATAGCATGAGAAGGGGAAAAAGGCAAGAAATATTTTCATATTGACAGTAATTTCACAGATTTTCTGCCATTTTTATAATTTCTAATAGATGTGTAACAAAGAAAAAGCAATTTGCCTGTTGTGAACCTGTTCAAATTGGAAGGGCCAAGTTTGTGAAAAACGGTGATTTTACCACGGTCTAGCAAAAAGGTATTGTCAAGCCGGGAAGTGTATGCTAATATGCCTGTATAACAGGAAGACAGAAATACAGTGTTCGATCTCGACGCATGACGCAGACCGATCCCAGACCCCTGGAAGGGTCGCAATTTTCGTGTTTATGGAGAGGAGAACCGTATCATGAAGAAAAGAATCCTTGCTCTGGCCCTGACCTTTGCTCTGGCTCTGCCCCTGGCCGCCTGCGGCGGCGGTTCCAGCAGCACGCCCGCTCCCGCCGAGACCGGCTCCGGCTCCACCGAGGAGAAGACCGTCATCCTGCGGATGGCCTCCGTGGTGGCCAACTCCGAGCTGGAGGAGCGCAAGACCGGCATGGCCGCCGGCCTGATGACCTGGATCGACACCGTGGAGGCCGAGTCCGGCGGCACCATCCAGATCGACCTCTATCCCGACAGCCAGCTGGCCTCCGGCACCGACGCCATCGTCAACGGCATCCAGACCGGCGCCTTCGAGGTGGCCCACTTCACCACCGGTAACTGGGCTTCCTACTCCAACGCCTTTGCCGAGCTGAATGTGCCCTACCTCTACTCCAACTACGATGATGTCCAGAAGATCCTGGACGGCGACATCGGCCAGGCCATGAAGGACCAGCTGGAGCAGGACGTCAGCGGCATCAAGCCCCTGGCCTACATCTCCATCGGCTTCCGTAACGTCACCGCCTCCAAGCCCATCCAGACCGTGGCCGACATGCAGGGCCTGAAGATCCGCACCATGGACGACGCCCTCCAGATCGCCGCCATGGAGGCCATGGGCTGCACCGTCACCAGTGTGCCCATCAGCGAGCTGTACTCCGCCCTCCAGACCAAGATGATCGACGCCGAGGAGAACCCCCTGTCCACCATCTACAGCAACAAGTTCTACGAGGTCAACCCCTACTGCTGCCTGACCCGCCACTCCTACACCTCCACCTTCGTGTTCATGAACGCCGACGTCTACAACAGCCTCTCTGACAACCAGAAGGCCGCCATCGACAAGGCCAACGAGGCCGCCACCGCCGCCTCCAAGACCGCCGCCGAGGCCGCCGAGGCCGAGTACCAGACCATGCTGGAGGC
This sequence comes from uncultured Intestinimonas sp., assembly GCA_944385655.1. Lineage (GTDB taxonomy): Bacteria > Bacillota > Clostridia > Oscillospirales > Oscillospiraceae > Intestinimonas. The sequence goes on from CALWYC010000043.1 coordinate 6,808, forward strand.
CGAGGGCATGACCATCTACGAGCCCACCGCCGAGGAGCTCGCCGGCTTCCAGGAGGCCGCCAGCTCCTGCTGGAGCCAGGCCGAGGAGCTCATGGGCAGCGAGCGCTACGACGCCCTGATGGCCGCCCTGGGCAAATAATTTGGTTTCCCGTTTGACTTAAATCGCCAACCGGACAGCCGAGCCGATCTCTCGGCTCGGCTGTCTCATCCCCAAGAGAGAAGGGAATGACGCTTACTATGGAAAAGAAAGGTATCAACTGGAAAAAGGTGCTAGAGAACGTGGACCAGTACGTCAGCGCCGTGATCTTCATCGGCATCATGGTGCTGCTGTTCGTACAGGTGGTCAGCCGCTACCTGTTTCACCACTCCTTCACCTGGACCGAGGAGCTCTCCGTCCTCCTCTTCGTCTGGATGACCTATCTGGGCGTCTCCAGCGCCGTCACCTACCGGAAGAACCTGCGCATCGACGCCCTGCTGGACGTGGTGCCCTTCAAGGTCAAGAAGGTACTGCTCATCGTCAGCGACCTTGTCTTCATGGTCTTCAACATCTACCTCATCTTCCCCTTCCTGGAGCTCATCGAGAGCATCGGTACCTCCAAGACCCCTCTTCTCGGCATCCCCAAGGCCATCACCTACTGGCTGATCCCGGTGATCCTGGTCATCTCCTGCGTCAAGCTGGTCATCGACATCGTCAAGCTGGCCCACGAGGATGAAAAGCGCCTGGGCGCCTCCAAGCCCTCCGTGGACCTGGATGCCTACGAGCGGGAGTACAAGGAGCGGGTGGCCCGTGAGAAAGGAGAGGTGAAGTAATGGATCTGCTCATTTTGTTTGGCTGCATGGTGATCTTCTTCGCCATCGGCGTGCCCATCGGTATCTGCCTCATTTTCCCCTGTTTCCTCATGCTGCTGGTCAACCCGGTGACCTCGGCCTCCTTCCTGGCCCAGAGCTTCTACACCGGCGTGGCCTCCTCCTCCATGATCGCCCTGCCCTTCTTCATGATCTGCGGCAACATCATGGACAAGGGCGGCATCTCCAAGCGGCTGGTCAACGCCGCCAACAACTGTATCGGCGGCATCACCGGCTCCCTGGGCATGGTCACCATCCTGGCCTGCATGTTCTTCGGCGCCGTCTCCGGCTCCGCCGTGGCCACCGTGGCCGCCATCGGCGCCATCATGCTCCCTGAGATGGTCCGCAACGGCTACGATAAGTACTATGCCACCGGCATGTGTGCCGTGGCCGGCGGCCTGGGCATCATCGTGCCCCCCAGCTACCCCATGGTGGTCTACGGCATCACCAACAACGAATCCATCGGCGACCTCTTCATCGCCGGCCTGGCCCCCGCCGTGCTGGTGGGCGCCCTCCTCATGTTCGTCAACTACCTCTACTGCAAGAAGCACGGCATCAGGGGCAGCAACAAGTTCCATCTGAGGACCGCCCTCAAGGGCTTCTGGGACGCCAAGTGGGCCCTCCTCATGCCCGTCATCATCCTGGGCGGCATCTATTCCGGCATCATGACCGCCACCGAGTCCGCCGTGGTGGCCACCGTATACGGCATCATCATCGGCCGCTTCGTCTACAAGGAAATTACCTTCAAGCAGCTGTGGGACGAGTTCCGCTCTACCGCCACCTTCTCCGGCGGCATGATGTGGACCGTGGCCCCCGCCACCGCCATCGGCCTCATCTTCGCCTACCTGGGCGTCAACAAGGCCATCGCCGCCTTCTTCCTGGGCATCTCCTCCAACATGTACATCGTCATGTTCCTGATCGTGTGCATTCTCTTTGTCATCGGCATGTTCATGCAGACCACCCCCGCCATCGTTATCTTCAGCCCCGTGCTGCTGGGCGTGGCCGAGGCCGTGGGTGTGAATGCCATCCAGTTCGGCCAGGTCATGAACCTGGCCCTGGCCGTGGGTTTCTGCACGCCGCCTGTCTGCGCCAACGTCTTTGTGGCCCAGTCCATGACGGGTATGCCCATGGACAAGATCGTCAAGCCGGCCATCCCCTTCATCGCCGTGCTCATCCTGGCCCTGCTGGCGGTGGCCTTCTTCCCCATACTCACAGTGGGCGTCGTCAATCTGTTGAGTTGACGGAGGAGACGGCGTATGGGCTCTGTCAATGATCTCCTGCGGGGCGTGACACTCCCCGACATGGCCCTGGTGCGCCAGCACTTTCCCGACTGGTCCCTGCCCGATCCGGCGGCGGAGCTGGCCCATGGGCTGGAGCGGACCGACATCTGCGGTCTGGTCCGCCCCGGCATGATCGTGGCGGTCACCGCCGGCAGCCGGGGGCTGGACGCCTATGTCCCCCTCCTCCGGCAGCTGATCGCCTCCCTGAAGGGGATGGGGGCGGAGCCCTTCGTGGTCCCCGCCATGGGCAGCCACGGCGGCGCCGCGGCGGAGGGCCAGCGGGCCCTCCTGGCCGGCTACGGCGTCACCGAGGAGACGGTGGGCGCCCCCATCCGCTCCTCCATGGAGGTGGTGCAGGTGGCATCCACACCGGCGGGCGAGCCGGTCTGGCTGGACAAGACCGCCGCCCAGTCCGACGGCATCGTCCTCTTCAACCGGGTCAAGCCCCACACCGGCTTCCGGGGCCGCTACGAGAGCGGCCTTCTGAAGATGGCCGCCGTGGGCCTGGGCAAGCAGAAGGGCGCCGAGACGGTCCACGCCGGCGGCCCTCCCGCCATGGCCCAGCGGATCGAGACCTTCGGCACCCTGGCCATCGAGCATGCGCCCATCCTCTTCGGCGTGGCCACGGTGGAGAACGCCTTCGACAGGGTGTGCGCCGTCCGGGCCCTCACCGTCCGGGAGATCTTCCACCGGGAGCCCCAGCTGCTGGAGCAGGCCAAGGCCCTCCTCCCCCGGCTCTTCTTCGAGGATCTGGACGTGCTGGTGGTGGACCGCATCGGCAAGAACATCAGCGGTCCCGGCATGGACCCCAACATCACCCACACCTATCTCCCCGGCGCCCCCATCCCCCAGGCCCTGCGGGACAAGCGGGCCAGACGGGTGGCGGTGCTGGACCTCACCGAGGAGACCCACGGCGCCGCCATGGGCATCGGCATGGCCGACGTGACCACCCGCCGGCTCCTGGAGAAGATGGACCCGGAGAGCACCTACCCCAACTGCCTCACCAGCGGCGTCACCGCCTCGGGCAAGCTGCCCATGGCCTTCGACAGCCACCGCCTGGCCATCCAGGCGGCGGTGCGCACCCTCTCCGCCGTGGACGGCACCGGCATGCGCATGGTCCGCATCCGGGACACCCTCCACCTGGGGGAGATCTGGATCTCCGCCGCCCTCCTGCCCCAGGCCCGGGAGCACCCCGACGTGGAGCTCCTCGCCCCGCCGGCCCCCATGGCCTTTGACGACCGGGGCGACCTGTTCTGATCCCCTCCTATGGCGTACAGGGCCCCATCCCCCTGTCCACCAACTCCCACACACCGTTCGCCGGAGCACGCAAAGGCTCCGGCGAACGCGTATATCCGAAAGAAAGCGAGGCCGTTTTATGTTAAGCGACGAGAAGAAAGCCCTGCTCACCAAGCTGGAGCTGCCCTACCCCTGCATCGCGGTCAAGTTCTGCTTCGAGGTCCCCGACGCCCCCCACTACCAGGGGGAGAAGCTGGCCTACTGCCAGTACGTCAAGCATGCTCAGGACACCGGGGAGAAGTTCTACATCACTGCCGACGACGACGCCTGCTACGGGAAGATGTCCCTGGGCATGATCGACAAGCCCCCCGTCACCGCCAGCGGCCAGGCGGGCTACGACTTCGGCTGCTATAAGACCCCCCTGGGCTGCCAGCAGCTCTACCAGAAGCTGCCCGTGCTGGTGCCCCACACGGTGAACTATGTCATGTTCTGCCCTGCGGAGAAGTGCGACTTCGATCCAGACCTGCTCTTCTTCATCGCCGACCTGCCCCAGGCGGACATCATCATGCGCGCCACCAGCTACATCTCCGGGGACCTGTGGGAGTCCAAGTCCTCTCCGGTGATCAGCTGCGCGTGGATGTACGCCTACCCCATCATCAGCGGGAAGGTGAACCACATCACCACCGGGTTCTACCACGGGCTGAAGCGGCGGAAGGCCTATCCGGCGGGGCTGCGGATGATCTCAGTGCCCTTCCAGAAGTTCGACGAGTTCTTCGCCGCGCTCAAGGAGATGGACTGGACCCTCATCGCCTTCCGGGAGGATGAGGAGAGCAAGGCCGACCTCCAGCGCCGCATGGACCACTGGCAGGAGATGGCCAGGGCCGTCGGCAGCGAGGTCCACCTCCACTGATCCCGAACCGGAAGAGACGATGAAAGGAGTGCTGACCATGGATCTGGCCAGATTTCCCCGCAGGCGGTACACCGCCTATGAGACCCCCATCGAGTTTCTGCCCAACCTGACCAGGGCCCTGGGCGGCCCCGACCTCTATATCAAGCGGGACGACCTGCTGGAGGGGGCCGGCGGCGGCAACAAGACCCGCAAGCTGGAGTTCCTCATGGCGGACGCCCTGGCCCAGGGTGCGGACACCATTCTCACCTGCGGCGCGGTGCAGTCCAACCACTGCCGGCTGACCCTGTCCGCCGCTGTAAAGGAGGGCCTCAAGTGCCAGCTGGTGCTGGAGGAGCGGGTGCCCGGCACCTACCGGGAGGACGCCAGCGGCAACATCTTCCTCATGCGGCTCCTGGGCGCCGAGGCCATCCATGTGATCTCCGACGGCCGCCGCCCCGCCGACGTGATGGAGCAGGTGGCGGAGGAGCTGCGCCGCCAGGGGCGGAAGCCCTACATCATTCCCGGCGGCGGCTCCGACGCCATCGGCGGCCTGGGCTATGTGGCCTGCGCCCAGGAGATCCTCCACCAGACCTACCATATGGGCCTGGCCCTGGACCACGTGTTCTGCGCCTGCGGCAGCACCGGCACCTACGCCGGGCTGCTGGTGGGCTTCCACGGGGCCAACGCCCACATCCCTGTCACCGGCGTCAGCGTCAGCCGGAAGGAGGCCGAGCTGGCCCCCATGGTGGCCCAGCTGGCCGGAAAGCTGGCGGAGGAGCTGGGCATCTCCGCCCCCCTCCCGGACGGAGAGATCCGCATCCTGGACGGCTATGTGGGCCCCGGCTACTCCCTGCCCGCCCCCTCCACCGTGGAGACGGTGCGGCTGCTGGCCCGGACCGAGTCCATCTTGCTGGACCCCGTCTACACCGGAAAGACCATGGACGGCCTCATCGATCAGATCCGGCAGGGCCGCTTCCGCAAGGGAGAGAAGGTCCTCTTCGTCCACACCGGCGGCTGGCCGGCCCTCTTTGCCTACATGGAGGAGACCCTGAAAGAAGGATAAAAAATGGTCCCCGCCTGCTCATACAGGCGGGGACCATTTTTCAGAAAGAAAAAAGAAAGACACGACTTACGTCGTGTCTTTCTTCGTGGTGGAGACAACAGAACTCGAATCTGTGACCTCTCGCGTGTGAGGCGAGCGCTCTACCAGCTGAGCTATGCCTCCATATGGGAGACGTTGGTGACGCGTACGGGAATCGAACCCGTGTTACCGCCGTGAAAGGGCGGTGTCTTAGCCGCTTGACCAACGCGCCATGCGGTGCAGCATGCGCTGCATGGTAGCGGCACCTGGATTTGAACCGGGGACAACTCGGGTATGAACCGAGTGCTCTAGCCAACTGAGCTATGCCGCCATATCGGCCCTCACGAACAGGGCAAGAGTTAGTATACCCGATGTGCCGCCTGTTGTCAACCAAAATCTCAAAATTTCCTGAAAAATTTTCATGCCGCCGCCGGCGAGGTCAGTCCACCTTGTAGCCCACGCCCCAGACGGTCTTGATGAACCGGGGGTCCCGGCTGGGCTCCCCCATCTTCTCCCGGAGCCGCCGGATGTGGACCATGACGGTGTTGTTCCGGTCCAGGTACTTCTCCCCCCACACCGTCTCGAAAAGCCGCTCGGCGGAGATGACCTGCCCCCGGTTGGAGCAGAGCATCCACAATATGTCGAACTCGATGGGGGTGAGATTGAGCTCCTTCTCATATAAGGTACACTGGTGGGTGCCCCGGTCGATGACCAGGCCGTTGAAGTCGATGACCTCGCTGTCCGGGGACTTCTCCTGGGCGCTGTTGTAGCGGGTGTACCGCCGCAGCTGGGCCTTCACCCGGGCCACCAGCTCCAGGGGGTTGAAGGGCTTGGTGATGTAGTCGTCGGCCCCGATGGTGAGGCCGGTGATCTTGTCCATGTCGGAGCTCTTGGCGGTGAGCATGAGCACCGGGAAGCGGTGCTCCCGCCGCAGCTCCCCGCACAGGTCGAAGCCCGACTTGTCGGGCAGCATCACGTCCAGGATGGCCAGGTCCACGCTCTGCCGCTCCAGGGTGTCCAGGGCCTCTTGGGCGGTGCCGCAGGTGTGGACGGTGAAGCCCTCGCTGCGCAGGTACACCCCCACCAGATCGGCGATCTCCGGCTCGTCGTCTACCACCAGGATATGGATGTCCATGCCGCTCCCTCCTCCGTCGGTCTTTCTGGCTCTGATTATAGCCGGTCCCGGCGGGGGAAGTCAACGGCGGCGGGGAAACGTAAGAAAAACATCACAAAGCCGGCTCAGAACAGCAGGCCCAGGAGCCAGCTGGCGGCGAAGGCCCCCACGGCGGGGAGCAGGTTCTCCGGCTGGAAGGGGCGGTCCAGCAGGCCCTTCACCAGCAGCACGATGCCTGCCAGCCGCAGCAGCCAGGGCAGCAGGCTGAACAAGATGGCCAGGGGCAGGCCGATGAGGGTGAGGACCAGGGCGGCCACCACGCTGACGGCGGCCACGCCGGCCAGGCAGACCAGCGTCAGGGCGAACAGGGTGAACATGGCGTATCCTCCTTTCCTGTCTGTGCCCCCATGATACCACCCCACCTTAAAAGAAAAGGGCAAAGAAAGATGAAAATTCGGTTAAAAAGGGGGCGGAAAACCGCCGCGGGCCCGTCTGGACGGCTCCGGCGGCGGGCACAATAGAGGGGACATGAGACAGGGAGGTCATTCACATGGAGCAACGGCAGAGGAAAAATAGCCGGCGGCTGCGCCGCTGGGAGGCGGCGCTGATGGCGGGGCTGGCCATCGCCCTGCTGGCGGGGACGTGGCTGGACCGGGAGCAGGCTGCCCTGGCGGAGCAGGTGGTCCGGCTCCACGTCATCGCCAACTCCGACTCCGACGCCGACCAGGCGCTGAAGCTCCAGGTCCGGGACCGGGTGCTGGAGGCGGCGGCGGAGGCCTGCGCCGGCGCTCAGACCGCCGAGGAGGCGGTGGACCTCCTCCGGCAGGCCCTGCCGGCGCTGGAGACGGCGGCGGAGGAGGCGGTGACGGCCGCCGGGGCCCGCTGCCCGGTGACCGCCTCCCTGGAGGATGACGTGTGGTTCCCCACCAAGACCTATGACGGCTTCGCCCTCCCCCAGGGCCAGTACACCGCCCTGCGGGTGGTGCTGGGAGAGGGGGCCGGGCGGAACTGGTGGTGCGTGGTCTTCCCTCCCCTGTGCCAGAGCTCCGCCGAGGAGGTCCGGCCCGTCCTGGCCGCCCTGGGGGAGGAGGAGACCGCCCTCCTCACCGGGGAGAGCGAGGGCTATGTCATCAAGTTCAAGGCCATGGAGCTCTGGGAGGGCTTCTGCCGCTGGGCGGAGGGGGAGTGACCGTCAGCCCCGCTGGCCCACGTTCCAGCTGATGCTGCCGGTGCCCAGGCCGTAATTGCCGGCGGGCACCTCCCCCACTCCGGGCACGGTCACCGTGGGCACCGTGGAGGCCCCCGTCTGTCCCGGCCGGCGGCCCGGCAGGTAGAAGGTGATGAATTTGAGGGAGAAGATGTCGCAGACCATGAAGGTCTGGGTGGTCTCCTCATAGAGGGTGAGGTAGCTCCGGCCCACGGAATAGAGGATGCCCTCCTTCTTGATCATGGCCTGGAGCCCCACCAGGAACTCGCAGGAGACGTAGGCCCCCAGATTGTCGGAGAGGATCTGCTGGAGGGAGCCCCGCATGGTGTCGGTGTTGAAGTTCTCCTCCGGCGGGGTCACCAGCCCCCCGGAGCCCTGGGCCTGGTCCATGGCGATGCTGCGGACGGCGTTGGGATAGAATTGGTTCATAGCGCTCCTCCTTCT
>CALWYC010000044.1 GCA_944385655.1 uncultured Intestinimonas sp.
CAAGTTATTTGCTATCCGGCAAGCCCGGAAACCGTTGATATTACGGGATTTTTTGAAAAGTTCTGTATCGCCATTCGCACCAAAAAGAAAGACATCTGCGAAAGCAGATGTCTTTCTTTTTGGGTTCCACCGCCCAGAGGGCGGCTCCACCCTTTGAAAATCGAAATGCTCGGGGCAAGTGAATTGCCCCTGCGCCGAGGTCTTGCCTGCGGAAAAACGCTCGTGCGGCGCAGATGCGCCGCCGGACAGAAGGCCGGTTTGCCAGTTCTCCTGCTGCTGTCTCAATCAGTGAAAATATCGATTTGAACCGTCCTTTTCAAGTCGGAGCAAGCGTTTATCGCTTGCTCCGACTTGCTTTTATGCTCCGTGCCCGGACGAGAGCAAACAAACGGCAGCTGCTTGCAAGCAGCTGCCGTTTTGTTTGTCTGGACCGGCGCCGCGCAGATCACGCCCTGGCCGCGCCATCCGGGCCAAAGCGCTCCAGCGCGTTCCAGTCCCGGGTCTCCAGAGGCCCTGTCCAATGTTCGGTGCTTTCCCCTTCGAGCCACTCACACGTGTGGCTGACCGTGGCTTCCAGCATATCTCCGTAATACCAGGCGTCCATGGGATTGTCCGCCCACTGGGCGGTGTGCTCCGGCAGTGCGCCGCTGTGGGGATTTCGGCCCAGCATGCGGTTGACGATCGCCGCCGCCTCGGCGCGGGTGATCGGATCATTTGGCCGGAAGGCGCCGTCTCCGCCGCCGGTGATCAGGCCCAGCGCGGCGCCGTCCCGCACTGCGTCCGCGTATCACGCGGAGGCGGGCACGTCGGAGAACGGGATCCCGTTTTCGGCTTGAGGAGCCTGGAAGAACCGCACCGCCGCGGCCGTGAACTCGGCGCGGGTGATGGCGTCCCCGGGCCGGAAGTTCCCCTGGCCGTCGCCGCGCAGAACGCCTGCGTTCGTCATGGTGGCGATGGCGTTGCGGCACCAGAATGCCGGTCCCACATCGGGGTAGCGGTCGTCCGTGCTCCAGTGGGCGGCGCGGGCCTCGTCGGTCAGCAGGCGGAACCAGATGGCGGCGACCTCGCCCCGCGTGATATGGGCGAGGGGCTGCACCCCGCCCTCTCCCCGGCCGACCAGATAGGCGTGGTGCTCGTCCGTGCTCAGGAGCTCCGGCGGCACGGCAGCCGGCGGCTCCGGTGCCTCCGCCCGGCGCTCCCGCGACGGCCGGTCGGTCCGTACCGGCCCGCTGCCCTGGTCCGGCTGGGAGGCGGGCTTTCCCTCCCAGATCAGCACATAGGGGGAGAAGCTCTTTGTGGAGAAGGTCAGGCCCTTTTCCCCGCGCTCCAGCCTGTGATAGGTGATCCGCTCGGCGTTCTCACCCAGTTCCCGGGTGGTGAACACCTCCAGCTTGTAATCCTTCCCCAGCTCCAGACGTTCCAGGTCGCTCAGGTTATAGTTGCGGTCCATGTCCTTGTAATGGATGATCGTGAAGTCGTCCTCCCGGTCCGCGCCGTCCGGATAGCGCCAGACGATCTCCACCGGCTTGTTGACCGTGACCCATGCGTTCCCCATGCTGGTGTCCACCAGATCGAGATAGCGGTACTGGTATTGGAGCGGGTTCTGGACATCCGCCTGGATGTCTTCGATCACATCACCGGCCATCTTCCGCAGTGTGGCGCCATAGGTGCCGCCCACGATGTGGTCCACCAGCAGCTTGACGTTGTCTCTGTCTGCCGACAGCATGGTTTCGTTGATACAGTATGTGACCCCATTCTGCTCCGAACAGGTGACGACCCTGTCGCCGGTGAAGCCCACGTCTCCGGATTCGATATCGTTGATCCGCAGATGCTCTGTCGTGCCGCGCACGAACAGCGTTCCCGGGATGACGTCAAGGGCATAGCTGCCGAGTACCTGATCGCCCACCCGCAGCACGCCCCTGGGGTGAGAGGCCGGATGATCGCCGGGGAAGATGGTCATTTTGTATGCCTGCTGCAGGGCGTCGGTGATCTGAAAATCGCTCTGCCTGATGTTGGTCCCCTTCGCCGGGTCATAGAACTGCAGCTCGAACCGGTCTTGCTCCAAGGCGTCATCCTTGGGCCGCAGCAGGTACAAGAAATGGCCGTTCGCCTTGGCATGGTCCTCGCGGAACCACGCCAGCCTCCACTCATTCTGTCCGTCGTCCGTGAAGGTGAGGTACGGCGTCAGATCGGACGGCTCCTGGGTGTTCAGCGCCGTGCGCAGCGCCGTCTCCGCCTCCAGTGGCAGCGTGACGAAGAAGCCCGTCTCGGGCAGGTTGGTCCCTTTGACCACCCCGGCGCCGTCCGTCGGCCCTCCCGCGTAGATGACCATGTCCGCCGGGGTGAGGAGGATGGCCTTCTGCAGGGTGGTCTGCAGGTTCAGATCGCATTCCTTCCACACCTCCACGCCGGTCTGTGCGCCGGCGGCGGTGATGTCGGCCAGACTTATGTCCATCAGCTGGGTCTTGTAGCCCAACGTGCCGGTGCGGCGGCAGGAATAGGAAATGGTCAGCGTGTCATCCGGCTCCAGGGGATCGTCCAGACGAATGGTCAGGGCGTTGCCGGACCAGGCGCTGTCATAGCGAGGGACCGCGTTGCCCCCGACAAAGAGCTGGATGTCTGAGGCGTCCTCCGGCAGCGTATCGTCGCGGACCGTAAACCGGCTCAGAGGCTCACCGCCGGTGTTCTGAACGGAGAGGGTGTAGGCGGCAATGTAGTCCACCTGGTCCCCCTCCTCGCCGGAGCCGGGCACGCTGATGATCCTGCCGTCCTTTTCCAGCTCGATGTCAGGCGCCTTGGTGAAGGTCCATGTCGCCGTCAGCATAACGGGCGCATCCGGCATGGTGAACGTCTCGCCTGCCGCCACACGGAGCCCGCCGTCGTCTGTCCACACACCTCCGTCCAGCAGCGTCCAGTAGCCGTCGTTTGCGGCGTCACAGTACATGGATCGGGCGTGGGGCTGTGACGAAACCGCGTCGCCCTCAGCATGGCGGGCGTAGTCCGTGGGAGTGAGCTCCGCCAGTTCGGCGCAGGGCCGGAGCCGCCACAGCGCTTTCGTAGCGATAGCCCACGCTGGCCCGGACGGTGCTGCTGACCCGGGCATCGATCACAGCGTCGTTGGCGGTCTTGCGCTGCTGGGGCCGGAACCGAAAGGACAGCTGGGCCCGATTCTCCACCGTGCCCAGTGCAAGATCCAGGGCGGTGACGGTGTACTGGACCTGGTGGGAGATCACGACCCTGTCCGTCATCCCTTCCTGCTGCTTCTGGGAAGGCGGGGAGATGGAGAGCCTGTTCTCCACGGTGCTGCCCGTCTTTTCATCGGTCACGTATACATCGCTGTATATAAGGGGGTATTCCCTGTTCTCCGGCGGGTAGAAGGTGACGGACAGCTCGTAGTTGAGAACGTCGCCCACGCCCGCGCACAGGTCCGGCTGAGCATCGATGGGCGTGTCCGCTCCCTGGGGCGTGACCGAGAGGAGCCTTTTTTCCAGCGTGAGCCGTTCCGCGTAAAAGCGCAGCGTGCTTGAGATGTTCTTCACGGAGTTGGGTACTCTGGACAACAGCAGGGCGCAATGGCAGTTTTGCCGGATGGCCTCCGCCACCAGGCCCTTCACCTCCTCTTCGCTGTATCCCACCGCCAGCAGGCTCTGATAGTTTTTGGGATCGGATAAAAAGGAGCAGCCCGTGCCGTCCGGCTCCCCGTCGGCAATGGAGTAGTAGTTTCCCGCCGTGTTATCCGCCCGAAATGCAGAGAGGGCATAGCCGTCGTCCGGGGCGACGAACAGGAGGATGCCGTACGGCCACTCCAGACCGGTGTGGGCGATTCCGGGCCCCACCGCCGCCTCCCGCAGCTCGCTTGACCATGGCTCGCCCGTGATCCGTTCATTGTAATAGACCCGGCAATTGTCAGCCGCCTGGATCGGGAGTTTGACCCAGAAATTGCCCGCCGCGGCGGCCCGCGGCAGGCAGTCCGGCAGTCCGGAGAGGAGCATCCCCGCCGCCAACAGAAAACAGAGCATCCGCACCCATGTCTTTTTCATAAATGACCCCCTTGTTTTTTCTGTGCGCTGGTCCAGTTTGCCATGCACAACCGCGCTAAGTATACCATGCGTATATCCTGTTTTCAAGGACGGGTGTTGTCCGAGGGCGTACAAAAGGGTGAGGAGGCCCGCCCCATGAAAAAGCTGCTGGAAACCGCGTATTGAGCGGTTTCCAGCAGCTTTTTGCTGAAAGCGTGTGTGCGTGCTTCCGGGACACTTATCATGGAGGGGGGGACGTTCTCAGGCCAGCAGGCCGGCCAGCTCGGTCATGGCCTGGGTCTCCTGGGCGCCCAGGTCGGCCAGGATGGCGATCTGGGCCTGGATGGCGGCGTCATAGACGGCGATCTCCTCCGAGAAGTCGCCGCCGGTCTCCTCGTAGCGGACGAAGAGGCTGCGGGTTGCGGCGTCCACGTCGGCCTTGGTGAAGCCGATGTCGGTGCCCCAGTAGAGGTTGTCCAGGTTGTCCTCGCCCCAGAGCATGTCGTCCTGGATGGCGATGACCTCGGGGGAGAAGTACATGGCGTACCACTCCAGCACGTTGTTCACGGTCCAGGCGTACTCGTCCACGGCGGTGACCACGTCGCCGGTCTCCAGGCAGGCGATGATGGCCCGGCAGAGCTGGATGTTCTCCTGGGGGGCCTCGTGGGGGACGATGGGCCGCTCGTACATGAGGCCCAGCAGGTGCTTCTGGGCGTACCGGAAGGCGGTGAGGTTCCGGGCGGTCAGCGCCCGGCCCTGGGCCCACAGCTCGGCCATGGCGGCAGTGTCGCCCTCGGAGCGGGCGGCGGCGTAGTCGTCGTTGACCTTCTTGACCTGATCGGCCATGGTCTGGGCGGCGGTGTTCAGGCCCTCCAGGGCGGTTTTGTAGGCCTCCACATCCACGCCGGCCTCCGCCATCAGGTCCTCGTCCATGGAGGCGAGGATGCGGTCATACTGGGCGGTGAAGTCCAGGTAGAGGGCGGGGGTCTGGTCGATGTAAATGGCCAGGGCGCCGTAGTACTTGATGTTGAAGTCCATGACGGCCTCGTTGTAGGTGTCGGGGGTGTCGTACTGGCTGTGGTAGATATCCACGTAGAAGGGGAAGACGGTCTCCATGTCCTCCTGGAGGAGGAAGCCGTTCACCGTGGAGGGGACGCCGGCGGCGTAGTAGGAGAAGTCGTCGGAGTAGGTGTAGGTCTGGTAGCCGCCGGTGAGGACGCCGTCGGGGAAGCAGCCCTCGGGGTCGGGGGAGTAGGGGTACTCGTTGGCGAAGTAGTCCAGCATGGCGTACATCTCGGGGGCGGAGTAGGTGCTGGTGTAGGTGTCGAACTCATAGGCGGGCAGCTCGAAGTTGAGGAAGGCCAGGGTCTTGCCCACCCACTCGGGGTGGACGTTGTTGATCATCTCCCAGGCGCCCACGGTCCAGTCGTACTGGGTGTAGGAGGAGCCCCACTCCTCGGCGCCGTGGAGGCAGAAGACGATGTCGTTCTCGGGCTGATAGCCGGAGTCGATCATGGCCTTGGCCATGGCCAGCACCAGGCCCACGGCGCAGTTGTCGTCCTGGAAGCCGGTGAAGTGGACGTCGTAGTGGCCGCCCACGATGATCTGGTAGTCGGAGGACTTGCCGGGGATGCGGCCCAGCAGGTTGTAGGTGGTGCCGCCCTCGCTGACCTCGTTGTCCACCACCAGCTTGGCGGTGACGGGGCCCTGGGAGAGCTTTTCCTGGATGGCCTGGGAGTCGGCAAGGCCGATGGACAGGGTGGGGATGGCGGTGGGGCCGCAGATGTCCTGGCAGTTGAGGGCGTCGTCGGCGATCTGGGCGAAGCCCCCCACGTTGGCGGCCAGGATGGCGGCAGCGCCCTGGTACTGGGCCTCCAGCATGGGGTAGGTGATCCACCAGTTGGAGCGCTGGTCGATGTCGATGAGGACGATCTTGCCCGTCACGTCCAGGCCCTCGTAGTCCCACATGGTACCGTCGCCCACGTAGACGATCTCGGCGGTGAGGCCCTCGGCGGGGGTGGAGGCGGTGGCGTAGGAGTAGACGTCGTATTCCTCCCCGTCCACGGTGAGGCTGGCCCCGTTGAACTGCCAGCGGTCGCAGTCGGCGGCGGCCTTCTCCACGTCGGAAAGGCCGATCTCCTCCATGAGGCCGATGAGGTAGTCGGCGGCGGCGTGCTCGGCGTCGCTGCCGGCGTTCCGGCCGCCCAGCTCGGAGTTGAAGAAGTCCGGGTTGGTGGTGAGCTCCAGGGCCACGTCATAGGCGTAGTCGGTGGAGACGGCGGACAGGAAGGCCTCGTAGGCGGCGCCGGGGTCATTGGCGGCGGTCTCCCCGGCGGCGGTGGGGGCGGGGGTGGTCTGGGCCGTGGTGCCGCAGGCGGCCAGGCCGGCGAGCAGCCCCAGGGTCAGGAGCAGTGCGGTGAGTCGTCTTTTCAATTCTGTGTTCCTCCTCAAAGTCTCTTTCTATAAACAGCCCGGTCCAGGGCCGTCTACCGGCGGGAGGCGCGCCGCAAAGAGAGATGAGGACAAAAAAGGCGGCGCGCCGGAAAGCGCGCCGCCTGTGAAGGGCCTCCCGAAGGAGCGCCGTCATGGTGTGTCAAGAGGAGGTCGCCGGGCCGGAGAGGGCCAGGGTCCCGTGCCGTGAGGGGCCGCCGAAGACAGGCCTCCCCGCCGGAGCACCGCATACAAAGATGACTTTTCCACTCTTATTGACCATTTCACAAGTTGTCGCGTTTTCCAACTTATAAAACCTGAGCGCCACGCGCTCAATCAATAAGGCAACAAAGTTGCCAATCCGTACCCGCGGTACGGTCCCCGGCTCTTCGACGGGTTTTCGGCATTTGACCCGGCCGTCCGTGTAGCCTTGGCTCCCCAGGGTGGGCGAGCGGTCAACATCTTTGATCGGAGGTGCTCCGATCAGAAGCCGCGCAGCAGCAGCGGCAGGAGGTAGCATACCATTTTCTGCATGAAAATGCAAGTACTTTTTTCAACAACAAATCATGGACGGATGCGGTCGGCCTCGGTGATGGGCCGGAGCACCCAGCAGGGGTTCCCCGCCGCCACCACGCCGGGGGGGATGTCATGGGTGACCACGCTCCCCGCCCCGATGACGCTGCCCGCGCCCACGGTCACCCCCTGGAGGATGACCACGTGGCCCCCCAGCCACACGTCGTCCTCCAAAGTGATGGGGAGGGCCCGCTCCAGCCCCAGGGCCCGCTGGGCGGCGTCCAGGGGGTGGCTGGCGGTGTAGAGCCCGCAGTTGGGCCCTAAAAAGCAGCGCTTGCCGATGGTGATGGCCGCCCCGTCCATGAGGTAGGCCCCGTGGTTGAGGAAGCTGCCGTCCCCGATGCGGCAGTTGACGCCGTAGTCCACCCAGAGGGGGGCGAGGATGGTGACGCCCTCGCCCAGATCGGGGATGAGGGTGCGCAGCAGGTCCCGCTGCCCGGCGGCGTCCCCCGGGGGGAGGGCGTTGTAGGCGGCGCAGAGGGCGTCGGCCCTGCGCCTGGCCTCCAGGAGCTCGGCGTCGAAGTTGGCGTCGTGCCAGAGGCCCAGGTCTTTTTTCTCCCGTTCTGTCATGAGGCGTTCCTCCTCAGATGGTCATGATGAGGGGCACCAGCACGGGGACGGCGAAGGAGAGGATGACCCCGGAGACGAAGGAGTAGATGGTGATGCGCTCGTGGGTGGAGCCCACCACCACGGGGAGCACCGTGTCCATGGCGGCGGCGCCGGGGAGGGCGACGCACTCGATGTAGCCCAGGCGCTTGGCCACGATGGGGATGAGGAGGATGGAGCCCACCTCACGCATGACATTGGAGAGAAAGGCCACGGCGGAGAGGGTGGCGGACCAGGAGGAGAGGAGCATGGGGGCCAGGGAGTACCAGCCGAAGCCGGCGCTGGCGGCCATGGTCTCCCGGACGGTGAGGGGGAGGAGGAGGCTCCCCAGGGCGGCGAAGCCCAGGGTGCCGGCGGCAGTGGCCACGGGGATGAGGAGGACCTTGAAGCCGGCAGCCTTGATGTCCCGCCACACGTTGCCCTGCCGGCCCATGTCCACGCCGACCAGGAAGAGGATGAGACACAGCCCCACGGTGATGAGGGTACCGCAGTGCTCGGCCAGGGCCTGTGGGATGAAGAGATAGCCCGCGGCGATGCCGCCCAGGACGGCGCCGATGATCCAGCCGGTCATGCCCCCTTCACCTCCTCATCCTCCCGCTGGGCGGCGGTGCGGCCCCGGCTGTCCAGGCCCAGGAGCCGGCGGACCAGGGTGACGGCCAGCAGGGAGCCGGCCAGGGCAAAGACGGTGATGACCAGCGCGGAAAGGCCGATTTCACCAAGAGAGGAGATGACCTTGTCGTCGGCGCCGATCTCCACCCCCAAAATGGCGATGAGGGCGATGAGGGCCACGGACTGGAGCCGGCCCAGCCAGAGGAGCTTCCGGCTCCGGACCGATTTGCGGGAGCCCACAAGGACCCCCAGAGCCAGCATCCCGATGTAGAGGAGCAGGCTGAAATCCATATACTGCACAGTGGTGCCTCCTGTTCATTTGATGGGGCGTCCCATTCCCGAAGGACGCCCGCCCATTCCCAAGGAATAAGGTACCAGATATGGCGGCCCAATGCAACAGGCAAAAGGCCCTCTGCTCGTTCGGAGCGGAGGGCGTCTTTTCAAAAAATGCCTGCGTTTTTGCGACTAAATGACCTTCTTGGTCTTCCACCGGCCGCTGAGGAAACGGATGAAAAAGACCACGGCCCGGACGATCCAGTCGATGAACATGGACACCCACACGCCCAGCAGGCCGATCTGGGGCACCAGCAGGAAGGAGAAGCCGATGCGGAAGAGCCACATGGAGCACATGGAGACGATCATGGTGAACTTGGCGTCGCCGGAGGCCCGGAGGGCGTTGGGGAGGGAGAAGGACATGGGCCAGAAGATGAGGTCGAAGACGGCGCACCACCGGAGGACCTCCACCGCCATGGCCGCCGCCGCGGCGGTAAGGCCGAAGAGGCCCACCACGGGGGCGGCGAAGAAGAAGAGGAGGACACTGAGGGTACCCATGGAGAGATAGACGATGGCCATGAGCTTTTTGGTGTAGCCCACCGCCTGTTTGGCATCGCCGGCGCCCATGCACTGGCCCACCACGGTGATGAGGGAGAGGGAGATGGCGTTGCCGGGCACGTTGACCACGCCGGCCACGGAGTTGGCGATGGCGTTGGCGGCGGTGGCGGAGGTGCCCAGAGGGGTGACCAGGCCCAGCACCAGCAGCTTGCCGATCTGGAACATGCCGTTTTCCAGGCCGTTGGGGACGCCGATGCGGAGGATCTTCTTCACCAGCTGCCCCCGAAACTCGAAGTGCAGCAGACGGTCGATGTGGATGCGGTGGCCGTGCTGGCAGATGAGCCAGGTCATGAGCACCGCACCGGCCAGCCGGGAGAAGAGGGTGCCGAAGCCGGCGCCCGCCACGCCGATGCCCACGCCGTAGATGAGGATGGCGTTGAGGCCGATGTTGACGATGTTCATGAGGAGGGAGGCCAGCATGGACACCTTGCTGTTGCCCATGGCCCGGAAGAGGGCGGCCCCGGCATTATAGATGGCAAGCAAGGGGTAGGAGATGGCGGTGAGGAGGAAATAGGTCATGGCGGCCTCCATCACGTTGTCCTCCAGGTGGCCGAAGACCAGCCGGAGGATGGGCTCCCGGAAGAGAAGACAGACGGCCATGGTGGCGACCGAAAGGGCGCCGATGGCGTAGAAGAGCTGCTTGGCGGCGGAGCAGGCGTTTTCCTCGTCCCGGGAGCCCAGGTACTGGGCCGCCACCACCGCGCCGCCGGTGGCCAGGGCGGAAAAGACGTTGATGAGCAGGGTGCTGATGTTGTCCACCAGGGACACGCCGGAGACGGCGTGCTCGCCCACCGAGGTCACCATGATGGTGTCGGCCATGCCGATGGTCATGGCCAGGAACTGCTCCACCACCAGGGGGACGATGAGCTTCCGCAGGGCGGCGGAGGAGAACAGAGGGGCCCGTTCCGGGCTCCGGAGGACGGTCTGGGCCTCCATGGGTGCGCCTCCTTCTAAATCACAGACAGGATCAGGAACGAAAAGACATTTTACCACAGGGATACAAAAATACAACGTCGATTTTACACAAAAAAATCCGGCGGACCCGCCTCCGGTCTGGAGGGGGCCCGCCGGGACGGCGCTCAGCGGTTCAGGTAGCGCCGGACCACCCGGTTGGCGGACCGGACGGCCTCGACCTCGTCGAAGGTGGTGAGCTCCCCGTTCTGCACCACGGGGACGCCGTTGACGATGGTGTAGTCCACGTTCCCTTTGAAGCCCACGGTGCCCAGCACGGACATGGGGTCGAACTGGGCGCCCACCAGGGAGAGACGATCCAAATCGATGAGGAAGCAGTCGGCGGCCTTGCCGGGGGCCAGACAGCCGATGTCCTCCCGGCCCAGGAGCCGGGCGGAGCCCCGGGTGGCCAGCTTGAGCACCTCGTAGCCGGTGGGGGCGGCGGCGCTGGCGTGGAGCCGGTGGAGGAGGTAGCACACCCGCAGCTCCTCCAGCAGGTCGGACCCGTCGTTGGAGGCGGCGCCGTCCACCGCCAGGCCCACCGGCACCCCCAGCTTCAGCATCTCGGGCACCCGGCACACCCCGGAGGCGAGCTTCATGTTGGAGATGGGGCAGTGGGCCACGCCGGTGCCGGTGTCGGCCAGGAGCCGCAGCTCGGCGTCGTTGAAATGGATGCCGTGGGCGTACCACACGTCGGGCCCCACCCAGCCCAGGGACTCCATGTAGGCCAGGGGCCGCATGCTGAACTTCTCCAGGGTGAACTGCTCCTCGTCCCGGGTCTCGGCCACGTGGGTGTGGAGCCGCACCCCCAGGCTCCGGGCCAGCTTGGCGCTCTCCCGCATCAGGTCCCCGGAGACGGAGAAGGGGGAGCAGGGGGCCAGGACCATCTGGCGCATGGAGTAAGGGGACGGATCGTGCCACACCCGGACCAGCCGCTCCGAGTCGGCTAAAATCTCGTCGATGGTCTGCACCACCGAGTCGGGGGGCAGGCCGCCGTCCTTCCGGGAGAGGTCCATGGACCCCCGGGAGGCCACGAAGCGGATGCCGGCCTGACTGGCCGAGCGGAACTGGGCGGCGATCAGATCCCCCGCGCCGTGGGGGAACACATAGTGGTGGTCGAAGCAGGTGGTGCAGCCGGTCTTGAGGAGCTCTCCGAAGCCGGTGAGGGAGGACCAGGCCACCACCTCCTCGTCCAGGCCCTTCCACACCTCGTAGAGGGTGACCAGCCAGGGGAAGAGCTCCATTTTCTGCACCTCGGGCAGGTTCCGGGAGAAGAGCTGGTAGAGGTGGTGGTGGGTGTTGATGAGGCCGGGGTAGACCGCCATGGAGGAGGCGTCCAGCACCGTGTCGGCCTGGTGGTAGTCCGGGCCGATGGAGACGATGACGCCGTCCCGGATGAAGAGGTTGACGCGCTCATAGAGGGTGTCGCTGTCGTCGCAGGAGACCACGTACCGGGCGTTTTTGATGAGCAGGGTGGACATGGAAAGACCTCCTTCCCGTAAACACGGCTGTCGCTTCTCTGTGGACTCAGTATATCACAGGACGGGCGGGAGCACAAACAAAAGGCGCCGGACATGCTGTCCGGCGCCTTGGGGATATGGTATGGGAGGGCTCAGACGGCGTCCTGACCGTCCTCGCTGCCGTCCTGGTCGGCGTCATCGTCGCCCTCGGGCTGCTGGCCGTCGTCCTCAGGCTGCTGGTCATCGCCCGCCACGGGGTTGCCCGCGCCGTCGGTGGGGGCGTCCACGTCCTCGGCCACCTGAATGTCGCCGGGCTTGTTGCCGTCCAGCACAACGCCGCCGGCCCGGATCAGGGCCTTGTCGATGGTCCCCTGGTTGTCCACCTCCACGGCGGCCCGGGCGGTGAGGGTGCCGATGGAGGCCCCCTCCGCTACGGCGATGGTGTTCTTATCACCGTCCACGGACACGGCGGCGGCCTTGGTGCCCTCGCCCAGGGTGAGGGCGTTCCCGTCCCCGGTGAGGGCTGCCTCGCCCTGGACCTGGGTGCCGGTGAGGGAGACCTGGGCGCCGCTGGTCTCCACCAGCAGGTCCTCCTTCAGGGTGGAGTTTTCCACGGTGAGGACGGCCTCCCCGGCCTTGGGGGCCAGGAGCAGGCTGCCGGACAGGCTGGCGTCCTTCACGGTGACCCCGTCGGCGGCCACCAGCAGGATGCCGTCCACGTCGCCGGTGATTTCGGTTCCCTCCTCGGTGACATACTCGGCCACGGCGTTGTCCAGCACGGTGACCACGGAGGCCCGGGTGATGTCGGCACCCAGAGCCAGGGTGTGGTCGCCCACGCCCTGGATGATGCCGGCCTTGGCCATGGCGTCGATGTAGCCGGCGGACCACTCGGCGGCGGAATCGCCGTCCACGAAGCTGCTCAGGTTAGGGGCCTCAGAGGGGCGGATGCCCAGAGCACGGGCAAAGAGGACGGTGGCCCGCTCACGGGTCATGAGTTCGTCGGCGTTGCAGTTGACGCCGTCGCCCTCCAGGATGCCGGCGGCGGTGAGCCGGAGGATGTAGGGGGCGTACCACTCGTCGCCCTTCAGGTCGGCGTAGCGGTTCTCCGCCTGCTTGGTGTAGCCCATGGTGCGGCTGAGGAGGGCGGCAAACTCGCTCACCATCATGGCGTCGTCGGGGCGCATGCCCCGGTCGTCTCCCTCCACGATGCCATAGCCGTGCCAGCGCCGGAAGGCGGCCTGGCTCCAGTGGCCGTCCAGCTCGGGGAGGCTGTCCGTTTTGAGGGCCCCGGCCGTGGGGGCGGTGAGGGAGGCGGTGAGGGTCAGGGCCAGAAGGGCCGCGGGGATCTTTCGCATGGTGATGCTCCTTTGTCTCGTCATATCAAATCCAAATGGGGGGAAGCTCCGCCCTGGGGGCCTCCCGCCCGGCAACAGCGCCGGCCCGGCGGGACCGGGCGCCGGCTGTGCCGAAAAGGATACTAAAACCCTCTGCTTTTTTCAAGTTTGAACTTCTGGAAGGGGAGGAAAGAGTTGCTGGACGAGACATTTTCCCGCCTGAAGGGGAACCTTTCGGACGAGATCACGTCTGAAGAGGTAAAAGCACCCACTGTGCGCCCGTCGGGAAGGAGGCCGTCCCATGAAGCTCCCCGCCCTGCCCCTCTATGCCGCCGCCCACCTCTGGGTGGACTTCGCCTGCGCTCTGCTGGTGCTGGGCCGGCTGGAGGGGGGCGGCGACGCCGTCGCCGCCCTGCTGCTCTACAACGGCTTCGCCTTTGCCGTCCAGATGCCGGTGGGCCTGCTGGCCGACGCCCTGGGGGGCGGGGAGCGGTTTGCCGCCCTGGGCTGCGGCCTCACCGCCCTGGCCTGGGGGCTGCCCGGCCTGCTCCCCGCCGCCGTCTGCGCCGGGCTGGGCAATGCCTGCTTCCATGTGGGAGGCGGGCTCTATGCCCTGAACGGCAGCGAAAACTGCGGTCCCCTGGGGCTCTTCGTCTCGCCGGGGGCCCTGGGCATCGCCCTGGGGACCCTGCTGGCTCCGGGAAATGCCTTCCCGGCTCCGGCGGTGGTCCTGGCCCTCCTGGGCCTGGGCGCCGCCCTCCTCCGCTGGGGCCGGGGCGTCCCCAACGCCCCCCTGGACCTGGCGCCGGCGGGCGGGACGGAGGCCCTGCTCCCCCTGCTGTGCCTCTTCGCCGTGGTGGTGCTGCGGTCCTTTGCGGGCACTCTCTTTGCCTTCCCCTGGAAGGGGGAGCTGCCCCTGGTCCTGGCCTGCGCCACGGCGGGGGGCAAGGCCGCCGGCGGCCTGCTGGCCGACCGGCTGGGCCCCCGGCGGACGGCCTGGCTCTCCCTGGTCCCGGCGGCGGCCTGCTTCCTCCTGGCAGGGCGGGCGGGACCCGGCCTGGCCGCTGTGTGCCTCTTCAACATGACCATGCCCCTCACCCTCTGGGGAGCCGCCCGCCGCCTCCCCGGCGCCCGGGGCCTGGCCTTCGGCCTGCTCACCTTCGCCCTCTTCCTGGGGGTGGTCCCCTTCCTGCTGGGGTATGAGCTTTTGCCTGGGGGACCACTGTCCGCCGCCCTGGCCGCCGTCGTCTCCCTGCCGCTGCTCCTCCTGGGTCTGGGAAGGGGGGGTGGGCCACGCTGAACCACTTCCTGCTCTGTCTGGCCCTCACCCTGGCCATTGAGCTGCCTCTGGCCCTGCTGTGGGGGGTGCGGGGACAGGACCTGCTCCTGTGCGCCCTGGCCAACGTGCTCACCAACCCGGCGGTGGTCCTGCTGAACTTCATATTCCCGGCCGCCTGGCTCCTCCTGTTGTTGGAGTGCGCCGCCGTGGGGGTGGAGGGGCTGGTCTATCTCCGGTGTGCCCGGCGCATCCGGCGGCCTTTCCTGTTCGCCCTGTGCGCCAATGCCTGTTCCTTCGGACTCGGACTTGTGATGGGAGGTATCCTGTGATGAAAAAGAGACTTCTGGCTTGTATCCTGCTCCTGACCCTGGCGGTGCTGCCAGCTGCCGCCCGGGCCGACGTGGTGGCCCCCGGGCAGAAGCCCCCGGAGCCCGCGGAGGAGACCGCCGCCTTCGCCGAGCTCTACGCTGACGACCTGGTGGACTTCGACCCCGCCTACACGGACGCCCTGGAGGGGCCGGTGGAAACAGCCCTGTGGCTCTATCCCGGGGCGGCGGAGCCTCTGCGGACCCTCACCGTGGAGGGTTATCCGGCGAACGAGTTGGGTCCCTGCTATGTGGACAGC
>CALWYC010000045.1 GCA_944385655.1 uncultured Intestinimonas sp.
TGGAGGGGCTCTACGACGCGGCGGTGGGGTACATGGAGGGGGCGGGGATCTCCCCGCCCGCCTCCGGTACCCCCAGGTGTGCCCAGTACGACCTGTGCGTCAACTTCATGGTGCTGCGGGACTTCGACCAGCGGGACGCCCAGGTGAGCGGGACGGTGAGCGACAACCCTGCCTTCCGGCGGCTCATCAACCAGCTGAAGCTGAGCGAGCCGAGAGGGGAGGTGTAGTCCATGGCGGAGCATATCGACGCCGGGAAGCTGGACAAGCCCGCCCAGGTCCTGGAGCTCCGGGAGACCGCTGCCGGGGTGTGGGAATGGGCGCCCCTCCGCCGGGCCTGGGCCAACATCACCTTCCAGGCCAAGAGCAACCTCTTTTCCCAGGTGGGCGTGGGGGCCAGGGACGCCGCTATCGTGATCCGGCGGCAGCCCCTAACTCTTCACAACGCCCTGCGCCTGGGGGAGCAGCACCTCTTCCTCACCGCCATCACGGACCGGGGACGGGGTCATCTGGATGTGGATGCGGCGGTGGTAGAGCCGGTGTCCTGCACCGCCACCCGGACGGAGGACACAGTGGGGGAGAATGCCCAGCCGGTGACGGGGGAAACCATGCGCCTGACCTTCCCCGGCGTGCTGGCGGAGAAATACGCCAGGTATGAGCGGGGGGAGACCCACGCGGAGAACGAGACCAGCTATGTGCTGGTGACCTCCAAGGCTATCATTCTGAAGGCCGGGGACCTGGTGACCGTCCAGGAGGGCCCGGCCAAGGGTAGGTATCATGTAACTGTCTGCCATGTGCTGGACGCTTGGAAAAACGAGTATGAGATCATGTTTTCTGGAGATGTGTAAGGCGGTGAACCATGTCTGATTATCTGCAATCAAGGGCATATCAGGCGTTTCTTTACTGGAATAGCTTTGCTCGCCAAGCCATAGGTAGCACATCAATACGGAATTCAATAAATTCAGAAACAATTACTACCCCGATACATACCGGAGGGCAGACGGGAACAGGGGTTAATACAGCAGGGTTGGACAAACTTTTGCATAGTTTGGAAGAATTGCTCAATCGGTTCCCTGACAAGAAGCAAGCCGTACTGAATAAGTTGGGTGACGATCTGCTCCGGCGGGTGCGCGGCGAGATTGGCGGCACCGGGAAGGTGGCCGGCTGGCAGGCGTCCCATATGGGCAGCGCAGGCGGCTATGTGGCCGTGCGGGCCAAGGCCAACGCTTACCAGGTTACCGGCAGCGGAACGCGGTACGCGGTGGGCTACGTGACCAACGCCATTGAGGGCGGGCATAAAGTCCGCCCCTCCCAGGGCGGGAAGGGCTATCGCTCCAGAGTCAAGGTAGCGGCGGTGCCGGGGCGGTGGTTTTATGAAACGGTGCGCCGGCAGCTGGCGGGCATGAGCCAGGAAGGCGTGGACGAACTGATGGCGTTCATCCGGGACGGATTGGAGGGGCGGCTTTGACCTATCAGGACCTGATGGAGGCCATTGCGGCCCGGATCGCCAAGCTGTGGCCGGACCGGATGCTCTACCGGGATTTCTGCCCGGCAGACCACAAGCGCCCCTCCGGCTTCCTCTATGTGACCAACGCCGGCTATGAGGACGCCAACCTCTTCCTGGTCCAATGGACCTTTGAGGCGGAGCTCACCCTCTACGCCGCCACCGACGCCTACTCGGCGGAGAGTACGGAGCAGCTGCGGGCTGACCAGCTGGCCGTCCTGGGCGCCTTCGGCGGTCCGGCCATCCAGGTGGGGGACCGGAGCGTGATTCTGACCGTGGGGGCGCTCTCCCCGGGGCCTGGGGAGGCCTATGTGACCTTCTCCGCCTCCTGGATGGACGGCAGGCCGGCCTGTGCCGGCCCGGACGTCCCGCCCAGCGACGTGCCCCTTATGGAGCACTATAAACTCAATATTTCGACAAAGGAGTGATCCTATGGCAACGACAATCGGGCTGCCCAGCCTGACCATCACCTTCCAGAAGGCCGCCCAGGCGGCGGCCAACCGGAGCAAGAAGGGCTATGTGGGCGTCTTTGTGCGGGACGCAGAGGCCCAGGGCGTCCACCAGCTCACCAGCGCCGCACTGATCCCGTCGGAGCTGGGCCAGGACAATCAGGATTACCTGAGCCGAGCCTTCAACGGCACCGGCCGGGGCCAGCCCAGTAAGGTGGTGGTGGTGGTCATCGCCCCCGGCACTGAGGACACCACGGCCCTGGAGGCCGGGCTGAAACTCATCGAGAACCAGAGCCTGGACTACATCGCCCCGCCCCCCGACGTGACGGCGGCGGAAAAGACCCTGCTGGAGACCTGGGTGAAGGAGCGGCGGAAGGCCTACTTCACCGAGAAGCTGGTGGAGGCCAACCCCGCCACGCCCCCCGACGATATGGGCATCATCGCCTTCACAGAAACGGATGACGCCATCGCGGCGGGGGAGACCACCTACACGGCGGCAGAGTACGCCAGCCGGATCGCCGGTGTGCTGGCGGGTATCCCCATGGGCATGTCCTGCACCTACGCCCCTCTGGAGGAGCTGACGGCGGTGACGCCCCGCAGCGAGACCGAGCAGAAGACGGCCGTCAACGGGGGCAATCTCATCCTGATCCACGACGGACTGGTGGCCAAGATCGCCCGGGGGGTCAACTCCCTGACCACCATCCCGGACACTGGAAACGCCGACTGGAGCAAGATCAAGATCGTGGAGGGGATGGACCTCATCACCTACTACCTGCGCACCACCATCCAGGGGCAGTACATCGGCCGCTATCCCAACACCTACGACAACAAGTGCCTGCTGCTCACGGCCATCCGGGAGTACTTCGCCTACCTGGAGAGTGCCGGGGTGCTCAATCCCGGGGAGAGCTGGGCGGAGATCGACCTGGAGGCCCAGGAGCGGTGGCTCAAGGCCCAGGGGGTGGAGACCGCCGACCTCACAGAGCAGCAGCTCAAGGAGTACCAGACCGGGAGCTGGGTCTTTATTAAGTGCGGTGGCCGGCTGGTGGACGCCATGGAGGACTTCCAGGTGATCTTCCACGCAGCGGCCACCCTGGCGGCATAAGGAGGCAGAGAGATGGCAAGATCGGTCAAAAGCGCGAAGCGCATCCCCAACGGCACCTTCGGTACGGTGTGGCTCGACGGCGAGATCCTGGCAGAGTGCTACGGCACTCAGGCCAAGGTGGAGATCAACAGCGAGACCATCAACCTGTGCGGCCAGTTTATGGAGGCCTATAAGCCCACCAGCGGCCGGGGTTCCGGCTCCCTGATGCTCTACAAGGCCGACAGCGGTATGGCGCAGCGGATGGAGGGCATCCAGGACGGCGTGGTGCCGGAGTGTACCGTCGTCTCCAAGCTGGCTGACCCGAACGCGGCGGGGGCGGAGCGGGTGGCCTTTTACGGCGTTCAGTTCACCGACCTGACCCTGGCCGACTGGCAGGTTGCCACCACCGGGAAGATCACCGCGCCCTTCACCTTCACCCGGTATGAATTCCTGGATATGATCGAGGTACAGTAAGGAGGTATGCGTATGGACAAGAACAAAAATCGGGACGTGGTGGCGTCTCTTTTGGATCTGCCGGAGTTCGAGCCGGAGACCTCGGCGGTGAAGCTGCCCCGGCTGAATATCGTGCTGGAGCTGCGGGAGCTGCCCTACGACAAGCTCATCAAGCTGACCCGGGAGCCGGAGGCCCAGCTCCATCTCATCCTGGCGGCCGTGACCAACCACCCAGAGATGCGGGACAAGGCGTGGTACCACGACAAGAAGGGCTGTGCCACCCCTGTGGACGCCCTGAAGAAGCTGCTTCGGAAGGGCGAGGTGGAGAAGGTGTGCCGGGCCATTGACCAGCTCCACGGCTATGCTGTGGGCAGCGTGGTGCCGGTAGACCCCGAGGCCATGCAGGCGGCGGCCGTTGACGCCGCCGTGGAGGACCTGGAAAAAAACTGACCGGGCGCGCCGACC
The DNA here is from genome assembly GCA_944385655.1 of uncultured Intestinimonas sp. Taxonomy (GTDB): domain Bacteria; phylum Bacillota; class Clostridia; order Oscillospirales; family Oscillospiraceae; genus Intestinimonas. The sequence continues at coordinate 3,950 of CALWYC010000045.1, forward strand.
TGGCCGTGGCCCAGCGTCTGCTGCTGGACCACGGCATTTTCCCGGGGGACTTCCTGCGGCGTCCCCCGGGAGAGCGGGCGGTGGTCTGCGCGCTGCTCATTGACCACAAGCGCAGGAAGGATGGTGAGATCTGATGTCGAGCCGGAGTACGGATGCCAGCATCGCATTCAGTGTGACGGATAATCTTTCTGCGTCTGTCGTCCGCATGCGAAACTCGATCAATGAGTTTCGCACTGATGCGCAAGGGCTCCAGCAGCGGTTGACCATGCTGGAAAACACAAGGATGCAGCTCAGAAACGTGGACCTGCGGCAGGCCAGAGAGCAGGTGGAGAGGACGCGCAGGGCAATGGAGGAGCTGGGAGAGGCCGCCACCGCCGCGGAGCGGGATGCCGCCCGGGCAGATTTCGATCGGGCTATCCAGAACTATTCCAATGTGGAGGGCCAGCTCCAGCTGGTGAGCAGACAGGCCAGGCAGACCCAGCGGGATCTGTTGGACACCACCGATGCCATCAGCCGTGTGGACAATCGGGCAGGTGGCTCGCGTATCCTCTCGGCACTGGGCCAGGCCGGTATTATAGCCATGGCCGGAAATACAGCCAGCCAGTGGGCGGATGTGATCGTTGGGTCCTCCTTTGGCGGGGAGGTCGGTGGGCTCTTTTCCGGGGCATTATCCGGCGCTGCGTCGGGGGCCTCGCTTGGCACGCTGCTCGGGGGGCCGGTGGGCACCGCCATCGGCGCCGCCATCGGCGGCGCCCTGGGCCTTGCAGGTGGGGCGGCGCAGTCCTACCAGAGCCGGGACCAGGCCTTCATGGGCTACTATGGAGGCCTCTACGAGACCGCCTCACAGGCTACGGAATCCAGCCTCACAGCGGGCACGGGTACGGCGGCCCAGCGGGAGCTGGACGCCATCGCCTTCAACCGCCTCCTGGGGGATGGTGTAGGCAGTCAATACCTGGAGGACCTGCGCACACTGGCCGCCGATACGCCCATGGAGTATGCTGACCTCACCGCCATGTCCCAGGCGCTGGCCACCGGCTTCGGGGACAGCCCGGAGCGGATGCTGGAGCTGATGGAGGCCATCGGCGACGCGGGCAGCGCCGTGGGCGTAGATGTGTCTGGAATGACCTACATGGCACAGGTCATGAGCCGGATGCAATCCAGCGGCTTAGTGAGCAGGGAGGACTTGAACGCTTTCCAGGACCGGGGCGTGGATGTTATCGGGATGCTGGGCGACGCCATGGGGAAAACCCAGGGCGAGATCTACGACATGATCTCCAAAGGAGAGATCAGCGGCCAGGATGCGGCCAGCATCATCCAGGCCGGCATGGAGACCAGATACGGCGGTGCCATGGAGCTTATGGGGCAGACCTTTGATGGGCTCACCTCCACGCTGTCTGATGCCATGACGGAGATCGACAACGCTGCCGGTGAGGGCTACAACGAGAAGGCCAAGGAGGGCCTCCAGGCGGATATCGACGCCTATGGGGGTGAGTTGGGAGACGCTCTGGCCACGGCCAACGAGATCATCGGCGAGGGCAAGGCCATCGCGGAAAACCTGGACCGGCAGTACAGCCGGGAGGCCCTGTCCGCGCTGACCCTGGGGACGGATACCACGGTCTACGGCGAGGAGCAGGCCGCCCGCCTCCAGGAGATGCACGGCCAATACACCGACCTGGTGGAGCGGTACCAGACCGCCAGCGAGGAGGACAAGGCCATCATCGCCGGAGAGATCGAGGCGCTGAAGGAAGAGGCTCAGACCATGGCGGACAACGCCTATGACGCCAGCGACATGGCGCAGAGCCTGCAGGACGTGGAGCTGGATCTCATCGCGGCCATCCGGGACAATACGGCGGCCCTGGGTTCTGCCGCCTGGGGGCGTGATTACCAGACCAGCCAGGAGCTGGGCAAAGGACAATTCTCTGTGTCCGGCAGCATGAGCAGTGTATCTGCAATTACCTCCGGCTATCAGGTCAGAGGGATGACAAACGCGCAGCATGCCTATGGATTGGGGCGTGTCCCCTACGACAACTATGCCGCGCTGCTCCACGAGGGCGAGCGGGTGCTGACGGCCCGGGAGGCCAGGGAGATGGACCGGAAGACCTCCAGCCCCATCCAGATCACCGTCACCGGCAGCTGGTCGGTGCGGACGGATGAGGACGTGGACGCCATCGCCACGGCCATCCTCCGCAAGGTCGAGCTGGCCCAGAGGGGAGGGGTGCGCTGATGCTGCGGCTCATCACCTTCCTGGACGAGGTCACCGGCACCGAGCTGGTGCTGCCGGTGACTCCGGCCTCCTACCGGTGGCCCCACGAGGCCATCCTGGAGACGGTGCGGGTGGACCAGCTGGGCGACCTCAATTTCTTCGGCGGGAAGAAAATGGGGTCTGCCACCCTCACCGACTGCATCCTGCCCGCACAGGCCTATCCCTTCCTGTCCCCGGGAGCGGGGACCAACCCATGGGCCTACCTGGAGCAGCTGGAGCGGTGGATCGACAAGGGGACCGTCCTCCGGTGGCTGGTGAGCGGCACCCCCGTCAATGCCTCTGTGCTGCTGGAGGGGGTGGTCTATCGGGAGCAGGACGGCACCAACGACCTCTATGCCGACATCACCTACCGGCAGTATCAGCGTCCGGAGACCCCCGTCATCCCCGCCCAGGCCGACGGGACCGGGGCGACGGTGCGGGAGAGCGCCACGGGGGCGGCCGCCCAGCGATCCTACACCGTCCAGAGCGGCGACACCCTCTGGGCCATCAGCAGGGCTTACTATGGAGACGGCTCCCTGTGCTGGCGGCTGGCGGCGGCCAACGACATCCCCAACGCCAACCTGATCCAGCCCGGCCGGACCCTCACCATCCCGCCCATGGACGCCCTGCCGGCGGCGGCAGAAAAGCCGCCCAGCGCCAGAACGGCGGCGGCCACTGTCACCACCTGGGACGCCAGCGCCAAACGGTGGGCGGTGCAGCTCAAGAAGGAGGAGGCTTACTTTGGCTGATTACCGGCTCACCCTCCTCTCCCGGCAGGGGGAGACCTGGGACCTCACCCAGCGGGTGATGACCCTGAACTGGACCGGGAGCCGCCGGGAGGTATGCCGGTCCCTGGAGATCCAGGCTGCCGTCCCAACCGACGGCAGCCTGCCCACGCCCCCCTGCGACCTGGGGACGGAGATCCATCTGACGGTGGGCGGCGACCAGGTCTTCCTGGGCCACCTGGTGGCCCGGGAGAAGGCCACCGGGAGCAGCGTTCTTTCCCTCACCGCCCAGGACCGGGGACGGTTTTTGGCGGGAAACCAGGGCTGGTACCAGTTCTCTGGTACGACGCCGGAGCAGGCCGTGGCCGCCCTGTGCGCCGACTTCGGCGTGCCCGTGGGGGCCCTGGCCCAGACCGGGGTGGCCGTCACCCGGAAGTTCCCCGGCACGGCCCTCTCCAAGATCGTGGATACCCTCTACACCCTGGCCGGGGAGCAGAACGGCCGGCGGTACCTGGCGCGATTCAACGGCGCCGGCGCGCTGGAGGTGGTGGAGAAGCCCGCCGCCGCCGCCCTGGAGATCGCGCCGGGCAAGAACCTCCAGACCCTTACTATTAGAGAGGACATCTCAGGGCTCACCAATGCGGCGGCCATCTACTCCAGCGCCGGCGTCCTCATTCGGACTGTGGAGGACGCTGAGAGCGCCGCCCTTTACGGGCGGTTTCAGTCCATCCTCACCCAGCGGGACGGGGAGGACAAGGGCCCGGAGGCCCAGGCGCTCCTGGAGGACAACGGACTCCAGCAGAACATGACGGTGGAATGCCTGGGTGACCCCAGCCTCATCACCGGCAACGCCGTCCTCCTCCGGGAGAACAGCACCGGAGCGGTGGGTCTGTGCTGGATCGACAGCGACACCCACACCTGGAAAAACGGACAGTATTTCTGCAAGCTCTCCCTCAACTTCCGGAACCTCATGAACGAGACCGAGGCGGGGAGCGAGGACTAGGAGGATGCCATGAGTGAGATCTACGCGGCTCTGGCCGGGCTGCTGGGCGGGGCGGACAGCGACCGGCCCAAGAGCCGGATGTCGGTCCTGTTCGGGACGGTGGAGCAGGCCGGCGGCGGCACGCTCCGGGTGGTGTGCAACGGCATGACCCTGGACCAGAACGGCATCGGCGTGCCCACCGGCCTCAGCTACCAGTGGACCACCGACACGGGGGAGGAGCATCTCCTCCGGGCGGGGGACCGGCTCATCTGTCTGGTGAGCGACGACAACCAGGACTATTACATTCTCAAAAAGGCGGTGTGGCAGTGAGACAGCTTTTCCCGTTCTTTCCCGGGGAGACGGCACGGCCCGCCGCCCTGCCCCTATACAGGGATGTGGCCATGGACTATGAGCTGGGCATCCCCCGCTTTTCCGGCGGTGAGCCGGTGGTGGTGACCGGCCTGGAGGCGGTGAAAAGCTGGGCCTGGCGGGCCATCAAGACCGCCCGGTACCGCTTCAGCTACAACTCCTGGGACTACGGCTGCGAGCTGGAGCGGCTCATCGGACAGCCCTACCGGGCCGAGACCCGGCGCAGCGAGGCCGCCCGGTATGTGGAGGAGGCCCTCACCGTCTGTCCCTATATCACCGCCGCCACGGCCACGGTGGAGGGGCTGGTGGGGGCCGCTCTGACCATCTCCGTCACCCTGTCCACCGTCTACGGGACCGCGGACCTGACCGCTTAGGAGGGATACCATGTACGAAAATCAGACCGTGGAGGCCGTCAAGGCCCGCATCCTCTCCACCATACAGGAGGGCCAGGGGCTCTCCTCCATGGCGGGCGGCTTCGCGGACGGTGTGTCCGGGCCTGTGGCCGAGGAGATCAGCCGGGTTTACCAGGCCCTCAATGCCGTACCCTCGATGCTCTTTGTGGACGAGAGCTCCGGGGGCTACATCGACCTGGTGGGACGGCAATATTACAACATCACCCGCAGGTCCGGCACACGGGCCTACTGTGATATTTCCTTGACCGGCGCCCCCGGCCTGACCATCCCCGCCGGGACCGCCTTTCTGACCGCCGGAGGGCTTTCCTTCGCCCTCATGGCCCAGGTAGTGCTGGGAGACGCCGGTACCGGCTCCGGCCGCCTGGAGGCCGCCCAGGTGGGCAGCGCCTACAACGTGGAGGCCGGGACCGTCAATCGGATGTACGTGAACCTCCCCGGGCTCACCGGCTACACAAACGAGGCGGCGGAAGGGGGGACCGATGAGGAGAGCGACGCCGCCCTCCTCGCCCGCATCCGGGAGCGGGTGCAGCGGCCGCCCACCAGCGGCAACGGCTACCAGTACCGCCAGTGGGCCCTGGAGGTCCCCGGCGTGGGCAACGCCAAGGTGGTGGAATTGGCCGATGGGCCTGGCACTGTGGCCGTCACCCTGGTGGACAGCAACTATGACGCGCCCTCGGAGGAGATCGTTGCGGCGGCGGAGGCCCACATCAACGAGGAGCGGCCCATCGGAGCGGCCGTCACTGTGACCGCCGCCCAGGCCCTCGGCGTCACTGTGGCGGCCACGGTCACGCTCTCTGCCGGGGCCGACCGGGCGGCGGTAAAGGCTGCCTTCGAGCAGGCCCTCAACGACCACCTCAGGACGCTCATTGACGAAACGTTTTCCACCGTCTACTACGACCCGGATGACGACACCGCCTACACCCTCCTCTACAACCGGGTGCTGGCCATCCTGCTCACCATCCCCGGGGTGGTGGACTTCACCGCCCTCACAGTGAACGGCGGCACGGCGGATGTGACCATCCAGCCGGACCAGATCCCGATCCTGGAGGAGGTGACGGTGTCGTGAGCATGCTCACGGATCGCCTTCCGGACCACTACCGGGACTGTCCCCCTGTGGCCGAGCTGGAGCGGGTGCTGGGTCTGGAGAGCGGCAGCCTTTCCCAGGCCGAGGCCGACACACTGGCCCAGCTCTGGGTGGATACCGCCACCTGGGGCCTGGACCTGTGGGAGACCTGGTGCGGCCTTCCCGTGGACCGCACGGGCCTGTACAGCGCCCGCCGGGGACGCATCAAGGCCAAGCTCCGGGGGCAGGGAGCTACCACCGCCGACTCCATCGCCGATGTGGTGGCCTCCTTCGGGTTTCAGCCGGAGCAGATTTCCGTGCTGGAGCATTTTGGAGAGAACCGATTCGAAGTGGTGCTCTCCGACTTGGCCGTGGTGCCGGAGGACCTGAGCGGCCCCACAGCGGCCGTCAACGAGATCAAGCCCGCCCATCTGGCGTGGTATTTTACATTTGAACTGGCCGCTCTGACGGCCCAGCTGCGGGCGGGCGGGGCCTTCTGGACCATCCGGGAGACCGCCCTGCCCCCCATGGAGGTGTAACGATGTACGGATTTGTCATCACCACTGCCGGTGAGGCCATGCTGGCCCGGGCAGCGGCAGGGGAGACCCTGGTGCTGGATGGGGCCTCGGTGGGCAAGGGCGTGGTGCTGAGCACTGCCGCCGCCAAGGCCCTCACCGCGCTCATCGACCCGGTGGCCGAAGCGACCACGTCTTCTCCCGCAGTGGCCGGGCAGCAGATCTCCATTACGGTGGAGTACCGCAACGACATGAACGGAGGACTGGAGACCGGTTTCGCCCTCTCGGAGTTCGGCATTACCGCCCACGTGGGTGACGATCCCTCCGGACTGCTCTACTACGGTTCTCTGGGGGACGCACCCCAAACCGTCAAGCCCATCGACCAGGGCCTGGATGCCCACCGCTTCCCTGTGGCCATCGCCGTTACCGGAGAGGTGAGCGTTACCCTGGATTATCCTGCGGGGGGATTCGTCACCTGGGATGAGCTGGGTGATTTGGACTACGACCCCGCCGGGAGCGCGGCGGCGGTCAAGGAAGATCTGGAGGAGAAATTGAATGGGAAAGTGTCGATTGATGGAATAATTTTCGACACGCTTAACAACGCCACCACTCCGGGGAGATTTACCGTCCAGGTCCCCTGGGATTCTGAAGGGCTGCCTTTCCCTACGACAGCAGATGGTGGATTTGTCTGGGGAATCCTTGATGTATATGAGCAGGCGCTTAGCGGGAGGTTTATCCTGCAAATTTTTTCCCCCATTACAACAACTAATGATCTTTATTACCGAAAAAACATAAACTCATCCGGGTGGACTAAATGGGAGAAAATTGCAACTTTCCCATCTGATCTAGGAACCGCCGGAGCCCGCGCAATCTCCGCCGGGCCCACCGAATTGGGGTCCAGTGCCCTCGCCACCGGCCAAATCCATCTGGTGTACGGGTGAGGTGATACCATGGCGAGAGCGCAGTATATCGGGGTAAACGGCGTGGCCCGCAGGGTGGTCAACCAGCATATCGGAGTGGATGGGGTGGCCCGGACCGTCAAGCGGGGGTACATCGGGGTGAGTGGGGTAGCCCGGAAATTTTACCCCATGCTGCCGGAGATGACCTTTAACCTGGTGGAAGGCGACAGCAATATGGACATGGATAATTCCTTTGCCGGTATAAGTGGAGATAAGATACTCCTAAAGGTTGCGGCGTCGCTCTCTAACAACACGGGGAATCGGGCGTGTGCCACGTTGACCCTCAGCGACATGGGGGCCAGAGTCGGGGACCGGCTATCTCTCTGGTACCAATGGGAAGTAGACATCAACTGGTGCGACGCGGTTTTGTACTTCATTGGTGCCGACGGTCAAGCCATCCAGACCGTCACACTTCCGGACGGATATGGATATAGCGATAATCCAGCAGCGGAATACACCATCCCGGCGGGCACGAGGACGATACAAATCGCCAATACTTTGGGCAAAGCTGGAAGCGGATGGTCTGTAAGCATGTGGGTCATTAAGATCCGCATCGGGGATGAAATCATCTTTTAGGAGGGACACACATGAGCAAGACTGTGATTTTGGCAGACAAAACAGAACTCACCTCCCTGGAGGTGAGCGGGGCCACGCAGTACATCCAGGGCAGCAACAGAGACGCCCTGACCTTTATCTTTCCGGCATCGGAGGGCATGGAGACCCTGGACGCCGCCTTTTCGCCGGACAACTGTGAGACCATCGCCATCCGGGATGGAAGCGAGGAGTACACCCACAGCGGCTACACCGTGCGGGGCGGCCTCGCCAAGGCCCCGGTGCTGGTGACGCCGGAGACAGCGGATGCACCGGCGGTCTACGAGGACCGCATCACCGTGACCATGGGGCAGCGCACCTACGTGGAGACACTTCTGGCCCAGATGGGCGGCGAGAGCATCGAAAAGGCGGATCTGGACGCTGCCTACAAGGAGGGAGTAAACAGCTATGAGTAACGAACTCTACATGACCGCCATGCGGGAAAAGGGCCAGTCCGACGCCGCCGGCCTCCAGAGCCGGGCGTCCGGCATGGATGGCACCGCCCTCTATGCCGAGGAGGAGAAGATCCCAGACTTTACGGCGGCCAAGGCCGCCAAGAATATGCTGGAGCGCCCGGTGGGCTTTTTGTGCCGGTCCAGCGCCGGCCGGGTGGTCAAGCTCCTCCAGGTGTATGACTCCACCGTCTACACCCAGGAGCCGGAGGACCTGCCGGCACAGTGGGGCTTTTACTGGTCTACGGACCCGACCAAGGCCCTCCCCTTTGTGGCGCTGTCCACCAGCCCCTACATGACCGGCGACTGCTGCACCGAGGGCGGCAAGACCTGGCGCTCCACCATCGACAACAACGTGTGGGCACCCAGCGCCTACCCCCAGGGGTGGGAGGAGGTGTCCTGATGGCGAAGGCTGTCTGTGCCATTCCTCTTTCCCACGTCCGGCGGGTAGAAATCTTCGTCAACAAGGGCAAAAAGACTCTGGCCGAGGTCAAGGCCGCCACCGGTGCAGACTACGTCATCAACGGCGGTCTCTTTGAGGGGACCAAAGCTGTATGCCACCTGAAGGTTGGCGGTACGATTCACGCCTCCGATCCTTACACCTACTGGGGCTATGCCTGGGACACCGGCCCCGACATGGCCCTGGTGGGCATCCCCGCCTCGGGAAAGCTGAACTACATTTGCTGTGTCTGTCTCCTCCGGGGCGGAAAGGCGGAGCATCTCATCTATGGCAGCGACCTGGGCGGCCGCCGCCAGAGAACGGCTATGGGCCTCAAAAATGGGGACCTGTGCCTCTACTGCTCCACCAACGGCGCCACGCCTGAGGAACTCCAGGCTGAGCTTCTGGCCAATGGATGGGACTCTGCTATCATGCTGGACGGCGGTGGCTCCAGCCAATGCGACCTGGGCGGCCAGGTCATCACCGCCAGCCGCAAGGTCCACAATCTCATCTGTGTCTATCTAACGGACAAAAGGGAGGAGACGCCCATGGACGGCATCACCCAGCGCATGATGACCAAGAACCCCTGCTACACCAGCGGCCGGACCATCACCCCCAAGGGGATCATGGTACACTCCACCGCCGCCCCCGGCGTTTCGGCCAATGCCCTGGCCCAGAGCTGGGACACTCCCACGGCGCAGGCTGCCGTCCACGCCATCGTGGACGATGCCGTCACCCTCCAGACCCTGCCCTGGACCGCCCGGGGCGGCCACGCCGGCAGCCAGGCGGGCACGGCCAACGGTACCCATATCGCTTTTGAGATCTGTGAGCCCCAGGAATGCCGGCTCCTGCCCGAGGAGTGGGAGCCCCTCAAGCGGGGCGACACCGGCTGGGCGGTGGAGCGGCTCCAGCGGGAGCTCACCGCCCGGGGCTATGACCCCAAGGGCATCGACGGCAGCTTCGGCCCCGGCTGCGACTCTGCGCTCCGGGCCTGTCAGAAGGACCTGGGCCTGGAGGTGGACGGCTCCTGCGGCCCCGCCACCCTGGCCGCCCTGGCGGACCGGGAGGGTTCCTTCCTGGCCTACGACCCGGCGGAGACCAGGAGCTATTTCGAGGCGGCCTGGACCCGGGCGGTGGCCCTGACGGCCCACCTGTGTGAGACCTACGGCCTGGACCCCATGACCGACGTCCTGGACCACAGCGAGGGCTACGCCCTGGGCATCGCCTCCAACCACGCCGACGTGGGCCACTGGTTCCCCCGGCACGACAAGAGCATGGACGACTTCCGGGCGGCGGTGCGTGATGCCCTGAAATGGGAAGATATGACCGAACTGGACGCCGCCGTGGACAAGCTGGCCGAAGCGGGACTGATCGACAGCCCCGACTATTGGAAGGGCGGGATCTACTCCGCCGACAACGTCAAGGCACTGCTCATCAAGTGGGCGGCCTCGCTCTGAAGGAGGGATAAGATGGAGAATATCAACGCATGGAAAGCTGCGGTCACCGCTGTCCTGGGGGCTCTCACGGCCCTGTGGGGGTGGTTCGGCTGGCTGGTACTGGGCTGGGTTGGGCTCATGGTGCTGGATTACATCACCGGCTCCGCCGCCGCCGCCAAGGATGGACAGTGGTCCTCCAAGGAGGCCAGGGCCGGTATCTGGCATAAAGCCGGTATGGTGGTGGTTGTCGTTGTGGCCGCCGGCGCCGATATGCTGATCGCCCTGGTTCTCGTGAATCTTCCGGTGATCCAGCTCCCGGTGGCCTACCGGGGACTCATCTGCCCCATGGTGCTGGTGTGGTACTGCATTACCGAGCTGGGCTCTATCGCAGAGAACGCCGTGACCATGGGGGCCAAGGTGCCCGGCTGGCTCACAAAACTGCTCAAAGCTTCTCAGACGGCCGTGGAC
>CALWYC010000046.1 GCA_944385655.1 uncultured Intestinimonas sp.
ACGGGTTCGTCCAGCACCGTGAATCTACAGGTCTGGCTCAATGGGACCCAGGTGCGGGAGCAGGCGGTGACCTTTACGAACCTGACCGGAAATCGGGAGGTAACGCTGGAGGAGCCGCTGCTCCTGCTGCCGGGAGACCAGTACCGGCTGGGATTTCCCAAAGGCGGAGCCTCTTCTCTGGACTTTGCCATCACCAGCAGCGACGACCTGGCGGGAACCGCTCTCATCACTCCGCTGGCGTCGGAGGAGGAGACCCTGACTGTCACAGAGCAAGCGATGCCGGAGGGGTGTACCCAGATGATGCTGTTCGCCCGGTCGGCGGGTGGGACGCTGATACCCACACTGGCGGGTACGGAGCTGACCCTCCACAGCACCCGACAGACCCAGACCATGGACGGAACAGCCTGCACGGAGCAGGAGTGGCGGGGCAGCGCCCCGGCGGGGGAGACGGCCTCCCTCTCCTGGACCCTCACCGCGGGGGAGGAGGGCTGCACCCTTTACGACTACGGCCTGCTCCTTTTGTAAAACGGTATAGAAACGTGTAAAAACACCCCCGGGTTCAGAGAACCCGGGGGTGAAATCCGTTTTAGGAGGATTTTTTAGCTCAGGGTGACGGTGAAGAGGCTATAGGTAGCGTCGTCATCGGCGACCACAAAGAGCTGATAAGAGGTAGCAGAAGTACTAGTACTGGTGACAGCAGCACTAGAGATGGTACCAAGCTCGGTGCTGGTCAGGGTAGCAGCATCAGCGGGAGTGCAGGTAGCAGCGGGGACCAGGTAAGCAGTAGCGCCACCGGAAATGGTCAGCTCGCCCAGAACCGCGTTGCCAGTGGACAGAGTGCTCTGAGCGCCGGCAAAGGTCTTAGTGGAAGAAGTATAGGTCAGGTTGGAACCATACTTCACGACGTTGGCATTAGCCTCGTCGTAGGACTCCAGCACATAGATGGCATCGATGTCCTTCACGGAGTCAGCCTTCACGATAACCACGTCGCCCTCATTCAGAGTGGCTTCCAGCTCGGTGTCAGAGCCGTCAATAGTGGCATACACAGTGTCGGACTGGAGGGTGTACTCGTTATTATCGCTCAGGATGATGGAGTTGCCGTCCAGACGATCGATGGTACCCAGCACACCAGTGCCGCCAGTGGTCTTGTAATAGCCCTTGGAGGTGGTGGTGTAGGTGTAGAGGCCCAGATCGTTAGCGGTGGTCTTGGTTGTGACGGTAACGTTCTCCACCAGCTCGCCGTCGATGATGGCATTGTACAGACCGCCGTTGGAGTTCCGGCCCAGGAACTGATACAGGTAAATGTAATCAGAGGTGCCGGTGGTAGAATCGGTGACAGCCACAACAGCCTTGATGTTGTTATCAGAGTCAGCGTAGTAGATGAAGTCAGTGGTGGTGTCCAGACCAGAGACATTGTCCTTGCCCACATAGACGTTCACGTCATCAGCAATAAGCTGACGGCCAGAACCGACGTTGGCAACCAGGATGGAGTCATCGGTCAGAGAATAAACATCACCGCTGGTCACCTTATCGGAGACATAGAAGAACACGGTGTCGGAGTCAGCGTACTTGCCGCTGATACCGGTCACGGTAGCATTGCCCTTCTTCACCTCGATGGCGGTGTTGCTGACCTCAGTGGCAGACACAGCGTCCAGAGCGATCTCGTTGTCATCGCCCAGGGTGTAGGTGCAGAGGACGTTCTGAGAAGTAGCGGTGATGCCGGTGCTGTTGTCCTCGTCCAGAATGTAGGTCTTAACGGTGCCGTCATTCAGGGCAACCTTGACCTCGATCTGGGCGTCAACACCACTCAGGGTGGCAGCATCCATCAGGAAGGCATAGTCGCTGCTGGCGGCGCTACCGTCCACGGCGATCACATAGCCGGACTTATCCAGGTAGAAGGTAGCGGTCTTGTCCAGAGTGGCAAAGCCATTGGCAGCCACCAGCTTACCGCCGTCAGCATAGAAAGCCAGGTCGGAGGTAGTGTACTTGGTGCCGTCCACGGTCAGGCTCTTGTTGGCGTTGTAGGCCTCCAGCTCGCCCTTAACCGACTCAGCCTTCTCCACGTACAGCTTGCCGCCGATCTCGGCGTACAGGACATAGTCGCCCTTGGCCACGTCGTCGAAGCCCACAACATCCTCAGCGTCATACTCCAGGCTGGTGGAGCTGTTCAGCTTGATGGAGTCGTCAGTCTTGTAGGTGGTGACCTTGCCCAGCAGGTAGGACTCGGTCAGGACGTACTCGACAATGCCGTCGTCGTTGTTGTCGATGATGGTGCGGACCTCGCCGCGGACGCCGTCTTCCTCGGTCTTGGCCTCGGTCAGATTGCCCTCGGTAGCGCCGTAGTTGGTGACGTACTGAGTAGCAAAGATGTCGCCCTCACCGGTGGTGTAGTCCAGTTCCAGCTTGTTGTCGTCAGCCAGATCAGCCAGGGAGTCACGGCCGGAGTCCACAACAACGGTGTTGTCGCTGTTGGTGATGACGGAGCCAATGACGGTGCCCTTGGTAGAGGTGGAGGCGGCGGTGGTGGAGGGCTTAACAAAGATAGTCACGGAACGGCCCAGCACATCCTTGCCGGAGGAGACATTGAAGGTCTTGGCACCGTCGGTATAGGTGCTCTGGCCATCGTCATGGTTGGTGACCACGATGCGGGTCTCACCCTCGTCCATGGCCTTGCCGCCGTTCAGGTCGGCATACTCGTTAGCAGTCACAACACCCTCGACGGTGACCACGCCGAACTTCTCAGCCAGAACGGTGACGTTCTTGTCCTTCAGCTCGGGGATGGAGCTCAGGGAGCTGCCGTCGGAGATCAGGGTGTACTCGTAGGTGACCACGCCGGCGTCCAGAGCGTTGTACACCATCTGAGCGGCGGAGTCACGGGTCAGACCGGCGTCCACGGAGATGCTCAGGTCGGAGTACAGGCCCTTCTGGTTGGCGCGGACGTTCACGCCGATGGCCCAGTTGGAGCCGGTGAAGCCCTCCACCTCGGACTTGTAGCCCATGGCCACCAGCAGCATCTTGGCAGCCTCAGAGCCGGTCACGGTGGCATTGGGGTTGAACTTGCCGGCTCCGTCGCCGGCCACGATGCCCAGGTTGGAGCAGTACTCGATGTACGCGGCAGCCCAGTGGCCCACGGTGTCGGCATAGCTGTAGTTGGTGACGTTGCCCAGGCTGGGATCCTTGCCGCCGTTCAGCACGACGCAGATCATCTTGGCCATCTCGGCGCGGGTCACGATGCCGGTGGGATCATAGGAGCCGTCGTCCTTGCCGGCGATCACGCCCAGCTCGACGAGCATCTGGACGGCCTCTTTGTTGACGATCTCGTCCTTGTCGGAGAAGTCGTCATAGCTCGCGGCGCTGGCGCCGACGACCATCATGCCAATGACCATGACGGAAGCCAGAGCCAGGCTCAGAGCCCGCTTGAGGTTTCTCATTTGGAATTCCTCCTTCTAAAATTTGGGGTAAATGGAGTATTTTTGCTTTATTTGCGAACTTTTTCGCCAATTAGCAAAGTATAACACATCTTACAATTGAGAATTTGTGATCGAATTTCCATATTATATAGAAAATAAACAGGATATAGGCCATAAAAGTTTGGCTGGTAGCATCCTGGTAGCACACTGGCAGCAGTGGATTTTCGACCGTTTTCCAACCCCCTGAGTCCCAGGCTGTTGAGCCCAATTTCTGGTAGCATTTTGGTAGCATTTTCTTTTTTGCGCTGGAAGGGGTGGATTTCCTCTTGACTTCAACGGCAAAAAGTGCTAAAGTACTGGGACAGAAGGAAGTGTTTGCATGAAGCTGTTCCAGGGCCATATCTATGGGTATTCCTACCGCTGCCGCTACGCCGGCAACGGCTGTTCGTCGTGCCCTGGATCCGGCCCGCTCTGAATGCGTGTGGACACCACAACGCGGCGGTCCCGACCGGGACTGCCGCGATTTTTCTTGCCCGTGTCATCGACAGAAAGGAAGGAACGAATATGGTCGTTATCATGAAGCCGGGGTTCTCCCAGGAGCAGCTGGAATCCGCCATCCACACCATGGAGGAGGGCGGCGTCAAGGTCATGGTGTCCAAGGGCTCCGAGACCACCATTTTGGGCGCCGAAGGTGATCCCTCCCGCATCGATCAGGAAAAGCTCTCCCTGCTCCCCGGCGTAGAGCGGGTCATGCGGGTCACCGAGCCCTACAAGAAGGCCAACCGAAAATACCACCCCGAGGACACCGTCATCGACCTGGGCGGCGGCGCCCTGCTGGGCGGCGAAAAGCTGGCTGTCATCGCCGGGCCCTGCTCCGTGGAGAGCGAGGAGCAGATCGTGGGCGTGGCCCAGGCCGTGAAACGGAGCGGCGCCTCCGCCCTTCGGGGCGGCGCCTTCAAGCCCCGCACATCACCCTACTCCTTCCAGGGCATGGGCAACGACGGCATCCGCCTCCTCCAGGAGGCCCGGGCCGCCACCGGCCTGCCCATCGTCACCGAGATCATGTCCACCGACAACATCGAGATGTTCGAGATGTGCGTGGACGTCATCCAGGTGGGCGCCCGGAACATGCAGAACTTCGACCTCCTCAAGCAGCTGGGCCACACCACCAAGCCCATCCTCCTCAAGCGGGGGCTCTCCTCCACCATCGAGGAGTGGCTCATGTCCGCCGAGTACATCATGGCCGGCGGCAATGACAAGGTCATCCTCTGCGAGCGGGGCATCCGCACCTTCGAGACCTTCACCCGCAATACCCTGGACCTCTCCGCCGTGCTGGCGGTCAAAAAGCTCTCCCATCTCCCCGTGGTGGTGGACCCCTCCCACGCCTGCGGCCAGGCCTGGATGGTGGAGCGCATGAGCCTGGCGGCGGCCGCCGCCGGCGCCGACGGCCTCATCATCGAGGTCCACAACGATCCCCCCCACGCCAAGTGCGACGGCGCCCAGTCCATCACCCCGGAGCAGTTCGACGCCCTCATGGGAAGGCTGCGCACCCTGGCCCCCTGCGTGGGCAGGACGGTCTAATGAGCCGCCCGATCCATCGCGGCTTTCAGGAGGTTTTTCCAATGAATCAAACGATCGCCATCATCGGCCTGGGCTTAATTGGCGGCTCCATGGCCATGGCCCTCCGGGGCTTTGAGGACTTCGAGGTCGTGGGGGTGGACACCGACCCCGCCACCCTGGACTTCGCCGCCGCCCACGGCGTGGCCGACCGCCTCACCAGCGACGGCCCGGCGGCCATCGCCGAGGCCGACGTGGTCTACCTCTGCCTCCACCCCAGAGGCATCGTGGACTTCCTCAGCGCCCACCGGGGGGATTTCAGGCCCGGCAGCCTGGTCACCGACGTGTGCGGCATCAAGACCGCCGTGGTGGACGCCGCCGCCGTCCTCCCGCCGGAGGTGGACTTCATCGGCGGCCACCCCATGGCCGGCAAGGAGACCTCCCGCATCTTCCACGCCGACGGGAAGCTCTTCCGGGGCGCCCACTACATCCTCACCCCCCGGCCCGGACACCGGCCCGAACACCTGGATCTCCTCCGGCGCATCGCCGCCTACATCGGCTGCCGGGACGTGGTGGAGACCACCACCCAGAAGCACGACGCCATCATCGCCTACACCAGCCAGGTCATGCACATCATGGCGGTGGCGGTGTGCGACGACCCCGACCTCTTCGAGTGCCGGGGCTTCGAGGGCGGTTCCTTCCGGGACTGCACCCGGGTGGCCGCCCTGGATGTCCCCCTGTGGACCCAGCTCTTCTCCATGAACGCCCCCGCCCTCACCAAGGTCATCCGCAACCTGGAGGACAACCTGCGCGCCTACCGCCAGGTGCTGGAATCGGGTGACACCGACGCCCTCACCCGGAAGCTGGCCTGGTCCGCCGACCGGAAGCGGCACATGGATCTGGAGTGAGCTTTTTTCCTATCTTGCCCCGGATACATTGACTTCCTGATATGGGAGATGCTATAGTGGTGTTACCACATCACAAGGATGGAACTGCCTGCATGGACAAAAAAATGTTCCGCAGCCTGCTGCTGCTCATCACCTTCACCGTGGCCCTGGTCTTCCTGGTGGTCCGCTTCGACGACCTCTGGGGGGCCGTGCGCCTGGTCCTCTCCCAGCTGACCCCTCTCTTCGCCGGCCTGGCCATCGCCTTCATCCTCAGCCGGCCCTGCGCCTTCTTCCGGCGGACCCTGGACAAGGGCCTGGGCAAAACGCCCCTGGCCGGCCTCAGCCTCCCCCTGGCGGTGGCCCTCTCCTACCTCCTCCTCATCGGGGTGGTGGCCGCCATCTTCGCCTTCGTCATCCCCCAGCTCACCAGCAGCGTGGGCCGCTTTGCCGCCAACCTCAGCGGCTACCTCAGCCAGGCCCAGGTGTGGCTCAATGAGCTCATGGCCTGGCTCCACCTGGAGCAGCTGGACCTCTCCCAGTTTGGCCAGAACCTGAAGGAGTTCGTCAACGGCCTCTTCTCCGCCCTCTCCACCGCCGTGCCCCAGCTCCTCTCCCTCACCAGCGGGTTGGTGTCCGTCATCGTCACCATGGTGCTGGCCCTGGTCTTCTCCGTCTACATGCTCTCCGGCAAGGATACCCTCCTGGGCCAGTGCCGCCGGGTCCTCAAGGCCTACGCCCCCAAGAAGGTCTGCGACGTGGTCTTTGACGTGGCCGCCCTCACCGCCGAGACCTTCAGCCGCTTCGTCAGTGGCCAGATCACCGAGGCCTGCATCCTGGGCGGCCTCACCTTCCTGGGCATGGTCCTCCTGCGGCTGGATTACGCCCTTCTCATCGCTGTCCTCATCGGCGTCTCCGCCCTGGTGCCCGTGGTGGGCGCCTACGTGGGCGCCATCACCTCCGCCCTGCTACTGGTCATGGTGGACCCCATCGACGCCCTCATCTTCCTCATCTTCCTGGTCTGCCTCCAGCAGATCGAGGGCAACGTCATCTATCCCCGGGTGGTGGGCACCTCCCTGGGCCTGCCCGGCATCTGGGTCCTCACCGCCGTCACCGTGGGCGGCGGCCTCTTCGACCTGGCCGGCGTCCTCCTCAGCGTGCCGGTGGCCTCCATCCTCTACGCCCTGCTGAAGCGGGACGTGCGCAAGCGCCTGGCCCGGCAGGAAAAGGGGAGCCAATAAAGACAAAACGGCGTGCGGTTTTCCGCACGCCGTTTTTCTTAGAAAATTTCAGCTTTGGTGCAACCAAACGGCACTGTTTGTCGGGATATAGGGCAGAGAGGAGGGAACAAGCATGGAGGATGAGGCCATCGTGGCGCTCTACTGGCGGCGGGACCAGGAGGCCATCCGGGCCACCCAGGGGAAGTACGGGGCCTATCTCGGCAAGATCGCCTGGCAGATCCTCTCCGACCGGGAGGACAGCGAGGAGTGCGTCAACGACACCTACCTGAAGGCGTGGAACTCCATGCCCACCCAGCGGCCGGCGGTGCTCTCCACCTACCTGGGAAAGATCGTCCGGGGCTGCGCCATCGATCTCTTTCGGCACAGGCACCGGCAGAAGCGGTGGGCCTCGGAGTACGCCCGCTCCCTGGAGGAGCTCTCCGAATGCCTCTCCGGCGGGGACGCCACCCAGGAAGCGGCGGACCTGCGCCTGCTGGGGGAGGCCATCGACGCCTACCTCCGCACCCTTTCTCTCACGGCCCGCCGGGCCTTTGTGGCTCGGTACTACTACATGGACCCCATCCGGGCGGTGGCGGCCGACCAGGGCCTGGGCCTGTCCCAGACCAAGAGCCTCCTCCACCGGACCCGGCTGGGGCTCCGGGACCACCTGCGGAAGGAGGGGTTTTCGGTATGAAGCGGGAGGACATCAGCGACGCCATGGCCCAAATCGGCGACGACCTCCTGGAGGAGGCCGACGCCGCCCGGGGCACCGGAGATGTGAGGCGGAACCATTGGAAGGGCTGGGCCGCCCTGGCGGCCTGCGCCGGGGTGGTGCTCTTCGGGGCGGTCCGCTGGGGCGGCGGTCCGGCGGAGCCGGCCCCCACCCCGGCGGCGGAGACCACGGCCCCGCCGGAGACCGCCGCTCCGGCGGAGACGGCACAGCCTGCCGTCACCCCCGTCCCCACGGTGGACGGCCTGCCCATGCTCACCATTGAGCTGGGGGAGATGGGCATGGGCTTTGAGGGCTACATGGCCTATGATAGTTCCGAGCTGGTGAGCGGCAACCCCTGGACGGAGGAGGCCGGGCTCACCACCCTGCCGGTCTATGAGAACCCGCTGGAGCTGGATGAATACGGACAGCCGGCGGGGGACCGGACCGCCATGGAGGCCGCTCTGCGGGAGGTGGCCGGCCGTCTGGGCCTGGAGGGGGCGGAGATCGAGGAGACCGACTGGGGGGCGCTGGTCATCCGGGGGGAGGGGCTCACCCTGGACGTGACCGCCACCCTGCCCGTCACCCTGGAGTTCGAGCCCACACACGCCCTGCCGGAGGGGTATGACTTCGGCTATCACGCCCCCTATGACGCCATGGAGGCGGCGGGGGAATACCTGATGGAGACCTATGCCGCCCTGCTGGACATGGAAACGCCCATTCTCAGTCTCTGGGGCGGTGACTACAACATCTACCGGGAGCAGGGCTACCAGATCGAAGTCTACGAGGGGGCGGGGGATCTCACCGACCAACTGGTGGGCTATCACTTCCGCCGGGTGGCCTTCTACCCAAACGAGGAGGGGCGGCTGTGGATGATCCGGTTCTACCAGGCCGACCTCTCCCACAAGCTGGGGGACTACCCCATCATCACGGCGGAGGAGGCGGAGGCGCTGCTGGAGGAGGGGCACTACATCACCAGCGCGCCCTATGAGCTGCCGGGGCTGGAGTACGTGGAGAAGGTGGAGCTGGTCTACCGGAACGGGACCCTGGAGGGCTGCTGGATGCCCTACTACCGCTTCTATGTGCGTCTCCCTGAGATGGCGGAGGAGGACGGCCTCCAGACCTTCGGGGCCTACTATGTGCCGGCGGTGGAGGGGCGCTTCCTCACCAACCTGACGGTGTGGGACGGCTCCTTCAACACCTGAGCGAAAGAGAGCGGGCGGACCTGCCGCAGGTCCGCCCGCCTTTTGTCATGCGGGGAAGCAGAGCCGCACCGCCCAGGCGGCGGCGACGAAGCCGGCCAGGTCGGCGCACAGGGCGGCGGGGACGGCGTACCGGGTCCTTTGGATGCCGGCGGCACTGAAGTAGACGGCGATGGTGTAAAAGGTGGTCTCGGTGGAGCCCAGCATCACCGCCGCCGTCCGCCCGATGGCGGAGTCAGGTCCATAGGTGCGGATGAGGTCGGCCCCCACCCCCAGGGCGGCGCTGCCGCTCACCGGGCGCACCAGCAGCAGGGCCACCGTCTCCGGCGGGATGCCCAGCCGCTCCAGCGCCGGGGCCAGCAGCCCCGCCAGCAGCTCCAGAGCCCCCGAGGCCCGGAGCATCCACACCGCCGTCAGCAGGGCGATGAGGGCGGGAACGATGCGGAGGAGGACCCCCAGGCCGTCGCCGGCCCCGGTGAGGAGGGCGTCGTACACGTCCACCCGCCGCCAGAGGCCCAGCAGGGCCGCTCCCGCCAGCAGGAGGGGGACGGTGAGCTCCAGGACCCCCACGGTCAGTCCCTCCACAGCCGGGCCAGGAGACGGGCGGCCAGGATGCCCGCCGTCACCGACACCGCCGAGGCCAGCCACACCGCCGGCAGGATGTCGAAGGGGGCGGCGCTCCCCGCCCCCGCCCGCACCGCCGCCACCGTGGTGGGGATGAGCTGGATGGAGGCGGTGTTGCACACCACCAGCATGCACAGGCCGTCCGAGGCCACCCCCGGCGAGCGGCGGCTCATCCGCCGGGCGGCGTCCAGCCCCAGGGGGGTGGCGGCGTTGCCCAGGCCCAGCAGGTTGGCCGACACGTTGGCCGAGATGGACTCCATCACGCCGCTGTCCCGGGCGAAGTCGGGGTAGAGCCGCCCCAGGGCCGGCCGCAGTAGCCGGGAGAGCCAGCGGATGGCCCCCGCCCGCCGCAGCACCTCCATGACCCCCATCCACAGACACAGGGCGCCAGCCATGGAGAGGCACAGCTCCACCCCGGCGGAGGCGCCCTCCATGGCGGCGGCGGCCACCTCTGAACCCCGGCCCGTGGCCAGTCCGCACACCAGAGACAGGATCACCATTCCTGTCCATATTCCAGACATTCCCATCTTCTGATCCCTCCCAATTTATATGGGAAATCTATGCGGGATGGGGGAAAAACAGAGTCGAAAGCCAACTATTTAGTTCGGTAGACATATTTTTATTTGAATTTCCATTTTCTGATTGACTTTTCTATACAATATGTTATAATACATGTCAGATATTGGTCCAGCAAAAATTCCATTGCCACTATCTGGGAAGGAGCTTAAACAGAACTATGAAATCTACCGGTATCGTACGTAAAGTAGATGAGCTGGGACGGATCGTGCTCCCCATCGAGCTGCGCCGCACCTTGGACATTGCAGAAAAGGACTCTCTGGAGATCTATGTGGATGGGGCCTCCATTGTCCTGAAAAAATATCAGCCTGCCTGTATTTTCTGCGACGACGCCAAAGATGTGATCAATTTCAAGGGGAAAAATGTCTGCCCCAACTGCATCCGGGAGCTCATGAACAAGTGAGATACTGTTCCTCTGGCGTGGACAGAAAGAGCCGGAGCGGCGACTGCCGCTCCGGCTCTTTTCTTCATATCTGGAGGCTCCCCCACAAAAAGCGTTTTGAGCCAGCTCCTGCCTGACTTCTGAAGAAACCTTTAAGGCCAATATAATATTTCTTATAGCAAGGTTATAATACATATGGTATATACAAATAGTATATAAATAATAACCATAATATGACAAAAAAGGGACCAAATCGACTTCATCCGACGGTGTTTTTTCCCAGTGCCAGGTCATAGAGGGCTTTTCTGGGCAGATCCAGCTCCGCCGCGGCCTGCCGGGCGGCGTCCCGGAGGGAGGCCCCGCCGGCCTGCAGCGCCCGCACACGGGCCAGGCCTGTCTCCAGGGTGGGGACTTCCGCCTCCGCAGGCGTTCCGCCCTCCACCACCAGCACGAACTCCCCCTTGGGGGGATTGGCCTCGTACCAGGCCGCCGCTTCCCCCAGGGTGGTGCGGCGGATCTCCTCGTGGAGCTTGGTGAGCTCCCGGCACAGGGCGATGCGCCGATCCGGCCCGAAGGCCTCCAGCAGGTCGGCCAGGGTGGCCTGGAGCTTGTGGGGCGCCTCGTAGAAGAGCATGGTCCGGGTCTCCCCCTTCAGCTCCTCCAGGTGGGCGCGGCGGTTTTTCTTGTTCATGGCCAGAAAACCCTCAAAGGTAAAGCGCCCCGTGGGCAGTCCGGAGGCGGCCAGGGCGGTGATGAGGGCGCAGGGGCCGGGGATGGAGACCACGGGGATGCCCGCCTGGGCGCACTGGCGGACCAGGTCCTCTCCGGGGTCGCTGATGGCCGGGGTGCCGGCGTCGGTGACCAGGGCGCAGCTCTCCCCCGCCAGGAGACGGCTCAGGACGGCGGCGCCGCTCTCGCCGGTGTTGTGGCGGTAATAGCTCACCATGGGCTTCCTGAGGCCCAGGTGGTTGAGCAGCTTCAAAGTCACCCGGGTGTCCTCGGCGGCGATGAAGTCGGCTTCGGCCAGGGTGTCGGCCATCCGGGCCGAGATGTCCCCCAGATTGCCGATGGGGGTGGGGACAAGGTAGAGGGTTCCGGGCATGATGGTGCCTCCTGTATATGATTTGGATCTTCTGCCTGCGCGGCAGGCAGAGCGGGATCACCGAGCGGGCAGCGGGGGCGTTTGCAGCAGGGTGGGCAGCACCTCCAGGCCGGGGCGGCCCTGGCGCACCGCCTCCACCAGTGCGGCGGAGGGGGGCGTGGAGAGGCTGTGCTGGAGGAGGGCCATGCGCTTGGGCTCCAGGCCGTTTTCCCGCAGGGCGGCAAAGAGGTCGGGCAGGCGCTCCGGACGGTGGACCAGGGCGAACCGCCCGCCGGGCCGGGTCAGGTATCCGGCGGCGGCGCACAGCTCCGTGAGGGTGCATCCCTCCTCGCTGCGGGCCGGTCCCCCGGACTTCCCCGCTCCGGTGGGGAACCAGGGGGGATTGGAGATCACCAGGTCGAAGGCGTTGGCGGAAAAGAGCCGCCGGTCCCGCAGGTCCCCGGTGACCACCCGGGCGTCCAGGCCGTTTCGGGCAAAGGTCTGCCGGGCCGCGTCGGCGGCGGCGGGGGAGGCCTCCACCCCGGTGAGGGAGAGGCACTCCTCCCGGTCCAGCAGCAGCAGGCCCAGCACCCCCGAGCCGCAGCCCAGGTCGCACACCTTCCACCGGCGGCGCACCGTGGCGAACCGGCCCAGGGCCAGGCTGTCGCCCCCCAGGGGAAAGCAGTCCTCCGTCAGGAGGAGGGTATAGCGGCCCAGCCGTTCCGTCCGCTCCATGGCCCTTGGCCTCCTTTTATGCTACAATGGGGAAAACGGGAAGGGAAATGATGCTATGGACATCCGCGCCGTTACCACTCTGGCGTCGGGAAGGTCTGCTGGCCTGCCCGGTGGCTTTCAGGCCTGGGAGGGGGGCAGGCTGGTGGGCTCCCTCACCCTCTTTGCCCCTCCGGGCCACACCGCCGAGGTGAGCGCCTTTGTCCCAACCGAGCACCGGCGGAAGGGAATTTTCTCCGCCCTCCTGGCGGAGGCGGAGACCGCCTGCCGGGCTCGGGGGGCAGAGCGGCTCCTCTTCGTCTGCGGCGGGGAGAGCGCCGACGGCCAGGCGGTGGCCGCCCACTGGGAGCTGGACCTGGACCACAGCGAGTACGTGCTGGTGTGCAGAGGGCCCCGGCCGGAAAGGCCCAAAGACCCCGCCCTGCAGCTGGCCGTTCCCCAGGACCTGGAGCAGGTGGCCGCCCTCACGGAGGCGGCCTTCGGCGATACCCCGGCGGAGGCCCGCTCCAGGGCGGAACACACCCGCTCGGACCCGGCCCCGCAGTGCTGGGGGCTCTGGGAGGGAGAGAGGCTCCTGGCCGTGGCCGGGGTGGGCCCGGCGGCGGAGGGCCTGTCCATTTACAGCGTGGCGGTGGACCCCGCCCGGCAGGGACAGGGCCTGGGGCGGCGGCTCATGGCCGGTCTGCTGGCCGTCCTGCCCCGGGACCGAGCTCTGGTGGTGGAGGTGGACAGCCGCAATCGGCCCGCCCGGGCCCTCTACGCGGCCTTCGGCTTCAAAGAGACCCGGCGGCAGGACTATTTTGTCCGCGGTCTGTGAAGTTCCACAGGAGGATGCGGGCGGTGAGGCCCCAGATGGCATGGCCCTTGTAGGTCCAGATAGGCACCTGATGGGTGCCGCCCCGCCAGGGATAGCCCTCCGGGAAGCCGATGAGATCGTAGGGGAAGTCGTCGTCCACCCGGGGCACCAGGGGGAAGGTGTAGAGGAGGGGCGGCTGATCCCGGAAGAAGTCGGCGGGCACCAGGAAGGTCTCCTTCACCTCGGCGGCGCTGGCCTTCATGTTCACCACCGCCCCCGTGTCCACCTGGGCCAGCACCGGGTGCATGAGGCCGTGGGAGGGCATGAACACGTCGTCCAGCCGGGCCATGGGCCGGATGGACGAGGGCGGGATGCCCAGCTCCTCCTCCGTCTCCCGGAGGGCGCACTGGGTGGGGGATTCCCCCTCCTCCATCCGCCCGCCGGGGAAGCAGACCTCCCCGGGCTGCCGCCGCAGGGCGTCGGACCGGACCTCGAAGAGCAGGTGGAGCTTCCCGTTCCACTCCACCACGGGCACCAGCACGGCGTAGTGGGTGCGCACCCCCATGACGCCGGGGATGTGGTCCAGAAAGCGGCCCTCCAGCTCGGAAATGGTCATGCTGCCTCCTCCTTTCAGGACTCCGGGACGGTGAAGTGGGCCAGGGGATCGGGACGGCTCCACAGCACCACGCGGCCAGCCGCCCGGCTCTTTTTGACATCGATGAGCCGCTGGTTGGCGCTGCCCCGGAACAGGGCCTCGTAGGACTTCTCGGAGCGCAGGAAGGGGCCGTCCACCAGTACGTCGGTCTGCTCCAGCAGCGCCAGCGCCCCGGGCAGCGCCCCCTCCAGCAGTCTCTCATAAGTATACCCCGTATAGGTCCACACGTTCAAGCCCCTTTCATGGGCCAGGCGGGCCAGAGCGGCGCAGTCCTCCGCCTGAAGGAAGGGTTCCCCGCCGGAGAGGGTGAGGCCGTCGGTGAGGGGATTGGCCATCATCTGCCGGGCAAGCGCTTCCACCGTCGCCTCCCGGCCGCCGGCGGGGTCATGGGTATCCGGATTGTGGCAGCCGGGACAGTGGTGGGGACAGCCCTGGGTGAAGACGGTGAACCGGAGGCCGGGGCCGTCCACGATGGAGTCGGACACCGTATTGGCGATACGCATAGCAAAAACCTGCCTTCTTTGAAAAAAGAGCTGCCGCAGCAGCTCTTTTTGTCTATTGGTCGTCCACCACCTGGAAGATGTAGAATTTCAGGTAGAGGGACTGGTCAGCGCCCCACAGCACCGGGTGGTCGGGGGACTGGGTGCGGTATTCCACCTGCCGCAGACGGCGGCGGGCGTCACGGGCGGCCTCCCCGATGGTTTT